>NZ_JBHTKI010000006.1:0-267627 GCF_042675885.1 Metaplanococcus flavidus
ACCCTAAGCCGGGGTGGCGGAACTGGCAGACGCACAGGACTTAAAATCCTGCGGTAGGTGACTACCGTACCGGTTCGATTCCGGTCCTCGGCACCATTTGTTTGATAAAAGCGAAACATCATCTTAACGATGCGCCCGTAGCTCAATTGGATAGAGTACTTGACTACGAATCAAGCGGTTAGAGGTTCGAGTCCTCTCGGGCGCGCCATATTTTTACATCCAGCATTGAAAGTCCGGGAAGTAGCTCAGCTTGGTAGAGCACTTGGTTTGGGACCAAGGGGTCGCAGGTTCGAATCCTGTCTTCCCGACCATTTTACGGGGCCTTAGCTCAGCTGGGAGAGCGCCTGCCTTGCACGCAGGAGGTCAGCGGTTCGATCCCGCTAGGCTCCACCAATTATATTTTTAAAGATCCAGGCGGCGTAGCTCAGCTGGCTAGAGCGTACGGTTCATACCCGTGAGGTCGGGGGTTCGATCCCCTCTGCCGCCACTTTTTAAGGACCTTTAGCTCAGTTGGTTAGAGCAGACGGCTCATAACCGTCCGGTCGCAGGTTCGAGTCCTGCAAGGTCCACCATCATATATTATCTCGGAGGAATACCCAAGTTTGGCTGAAGGGATCGGTCTTGAAAACCGACAGGGGAGTCAAATCCCGCGGGGGTTCGAATCCCTCTTCCTCCTCCATATTCTTAAAGATGTGCGTGGACAATTAATAAATATTATTATCGCAGGGTAGAGCAACGAGCCGTACGAAGACGGCGAAGTAACACCGAAGCAGCCAAAGGCGATGCAGGTGTCATCAGCGATAAGCAATGAGTATAAAAAATCTTCGTATATATTATTATCGCGGGGTAGAGCAGTTCGGTAGCTCGTCGGGCTCATAACCCGGAGGTCGCAGGTTCAAATCCTGCCCCCGCAACCAAATGGTCCCGTGGTGTAGCGGTTAACATGCCTGCCTGTCACGCAGGAGATCGCCGGTTCGATCCCGGTCGGGACCGCCATTTTTATAAAAATATTGTGGGTCAGTAGCTCAGTCGGTAGAGCATTAGATTGAAGCTCTAAGTGTCGGCGGTTCGATTCCGTCCTGACCCACCATTTTTTGCGGGTGTAGTTTAGTGGTAAAACCTCAGCCTTCCAAGCTGATGATGGGGGTTCGATTCCCCCCACCCGCTCCATTAAATTCTATTACTTAATGGGCCTATAGCTCAGCTGGTTAGAGCGCACGCCTGATAAGCGTGAGGTCGATGGTTCGAGTCCATTTAGGCCCACCATTCCGAAGTAGCTCAGTGGTAGAGCACCGCACTGTTAATGCGATGGTCGTAGGTTCGAGTCCTACCTTCGGAGCCATACTGGGGAAGTACTCAAGTGGCTGAAGAGGCGCCCCTGCTAAGGGTGTAGGTCGGGCAACCGGCGCGAGGGTTCAAATCCCTCCTTCTCCGCCAGTAAATGGCCCCTTGGTCAAGCGGTTAAGACACCGCCCTTTCACGGCGGTAACACGGGTTCGAATCCCGTAGGGGTCATCAGAAAATAAAGAAATGCCATGCATAAAAATGCATGGTGTTTTTTTATTTGTTCAATCATGTTTATATATAAGATCATCAAAACTTCAAAATGTTTTTTAAGTTTTGATTAGCTTAAGATAAATAGAAACAAAAATGAAAGTTCATAAACAGAATAGTAGGATAAATTTTGAGAAAAAAAGCACCTCTTAAAAAGAGATGCTGGTGTGATTTTAAATGATGTGGCCGATTAATAGGCCAATCGCCAATAAGAATGCAAATAGTGTATTTGTTATACCCGTATCTTTCATAGCAGGCATGACTTTTAATGGTTCGGTATGAGTCTTGAAGATCCGAATAATTTTAATTGGTTTGATGACACTGATGAAAACCAGCAGGGACCAGGGTGTAATCATTCCGGACACCACTAGAGCCATTACCCAAGCATAGGATAAAACAAAGAAGCTGAGAAGAATATTTACTGCTGCGGATCGACCGGCAAGGATTGCCAGAGTCTTTCTTCCGCTTGCAGCGTCGCCAACAATATCCCTGATATTGTTAGCCATCATGATAGCAGCTACTAAAAGAGTGCTTGGGACAGCAAGTAAAATTGAGTCTATTGTAATTGTTGCTGTTTGAATATAAAAAGCGATAATTACAATTAAGAAGCCCATGAACAGTCCGGAGAAAAGTTCACCAAATGGTGTGTAGGCAATGGGGAAAGGACCGCCAGTGTACAGATAGCCTATAATCATCGCTACACCACCAACCAAAAGGAGCCACCAACTGGTTTGCATACATATATATATTCCAAGGATTCCTGCGATTATATAAAGAAGGAAAGCAAGTCCGAGAACGGTTTTTGGTTTGACTCCATTGCGTACTATGGCGCCGCCAATTCCAACGGACTTTTCGTTATCAAGACCTCTGGCGAAGTCATAATACTCATTAAACATATTTGTCGCAGCTTGGATTAGAAGACTGGCGATGAGCATAGCAGTAAATAACAGCCAATCAATCTGGTTGTCCCTTATTGCAATCATCGTCCCCAGAAAAACGGGAGCGAAAGAGGCTGTTAAAGTATGGGGGCGGGTTAATTGCCACCAGACACGCCAACCGCTGTCTGCTTGTAAAGTTGTTGCCATGAATTATCTCTCCTCTATTTATTCCATATTATATTGTACTTCAAAATTGCACGAATTACAGCAAATGTTGTGCTGATTTTAGCAGAAAAGAGTATGATAGAGGATAGATGCTAAAAAGATTGATAACATGTTCCGAATTTAAGGAGCAACAATGTAAACGGAGGTAATTTGATGAATGAATCACAGTATTCATCTGCCGAAAAACAAGATAACTCGCGGTATATCGCATACCGTTTTTATACAGAAACCATTGAAGTTTCAAAAATGTCAGCGTTAGCGTTTTTTGAGGCTGGAGAAAAGGCATATCAAGGGAAGCGGTTTTATTGGCAAAATCCGGAAAAAACTTTCACGCTGGTAGGACTCGGGCATGCACATGTATTAACTATTTCTAATCATCAGGGCCGATTTGAAGAGGTCAAGAGGAATTGGCAGAGTCTTTGCAAGCAGATAGTGAATGAAGAACCCTCAGTTGAACCCATTCTATTTGGTGGTTTTTCTTTTGATCCGTTAAATAAAGCGAATACTTTATGGAACAAATTTCCGGAATCCTACTTTGCAGTGCCGACATTCCAGTTGGTAATTAAAAGTGACCGAGCATATGTCAGTATTCATCTGATTACTAAAGAGGAAGATACTTTCCAAGCATTTGAATCCCTGAGAAAAGAAAGAGATAAGCTGATCCACGCCGCACAAGTATCTGAACCTATAGCGTATAAGAAACCCGTAGTTACCGGCAGAGAAGAGTTAAAGAAAACTTCTTATCTCTCTTCTATAGAAAAAGTGACGAGCATAATTAAAGCAAAACAGGCTGATAAAGTGGTGATAGCCCGCGTATTGAGACTGGATTTTGATAAACCGCTATCTCATTCATCTGCTCTATATCAGGTTTCGAAAGAACAGCCCGAGAGCTTTTTATTCGGACTCGAAGCTGATGAGCAATTCTTTTTTGGTGCCACGCCGGAGCGTCTTGTGAAAGTTGAAGATCGACAGGCTTTATCCACATGCCTGGCCGGATCCATTCCACGGGGCAAGACCGTGGAGAAAGACACTGAACTTGGCAATGAACTTTTGAATGACCCAAAAAACCGATCGGAACACCAATATGTAGTGAATATGATCAGCAAGGTATTCGCTGCTCATTGCAGCGGACAATTTGTTCCTAAAAAGCCTATACTTATGAAGGTAAGGGATATACAACATCTTTATACACCTGTAGAAGGGGAATTAAAGCAAGGATCGAATTTAATCGATCTTGTTCGTGATCTTCATCCTACACCAGCGCTTGGAGGGGAGCCGAAACAATCGGCACTCAGTCTGATCAGACAGTACGAGCCTATGAACAGGGGCTTTTACGCCGCTCCCATCGGATGGATAGATGCAAAAGGCAATGGGGAATTTGCAGTTGCTATCCGTTCGGCTTTAATGGATGGAAAAAAAGCATATTTATATGCAGGGGGCGGAATAGTCGAAGATTCCACACCAGAGTCAGAGTACGCAGAAACTTGGGTGAAGTTCCGTCCGATGCTTCGTGCGTTGGGAGGTCAATTGAGTGACGAATCGTAAATATTTAACCGAATATGTTTCTGCGTTCACACATAGCCTCGTGAACCAGGGAGTAAAAAATGTGGTGATCAGTCCGGGTTCGAGATCGACACCATTGGCTTATGCATGTATGAGAGAAGAAGGATTAACCGTCTATCGACAGATTGATGAACGGTCAGCGGCTTATTTTGCGCTCGGCATGGCAAAGGCTTCTGGTGAACCGGTGATGCTCCTATGTACATCGGGGACTGCGGCGGCGAATTATTTCCCCGCTATTGTCGAGGCTTTTTATGCAAGAATTCCATTGATTGTCGTTACAGCAGACCGTCCGCATGAGCTTCGTGAAGTCGGTGCACCGCAGGCAATCAATCAAATTAACCTTTTTGGTTCGCATGTGAAATGGTCTGTGGATTTACCCATGCCCGAAGAAGAAAACAGGCTGGATTTTTTGGTGCGCCATCTGCACCGGTCAGTTAAGAATGCTATGTCCGAGCCAAGAGGTCCGGTACATTTGAATGTGCCGTTTCGAGAACCGTTGCTGCTTGATTTCGAGCAGCAGTATAAAAGTTCAGCTGACATAGAGCATTTGCAAGGTGAATCCAAACTGCCATCTCCAGTTGAAGAATTTTTAGTAGAAACCATTCAAACGGAAAAAGGGCTTCTCGTAATTGGAGAGATGACCGAGAAGATGCCAGCTGAGTTCTGGTCATTTATCCGGAAATTGAATTGGCCGGTGCTTGCAGATCCATTGTCAAATGTTCGTTCGAATATTGATGAAAGTTGCAAAGATCTTATCATCGACAGCTATGACGCCATTCTGAAAAGTAGCGGTTTTAAGAGTTCTATGGTCCCGGATGCAGTAATCCGTTTAGGGCCACAGCCGGTTTCCAAGCCTCTAACTCTTTTCCTGGCTTCGGTAAAACCCAAAATCTATGCTGTTTTTGACGAATCCCCGATGATGCGCGACGCACAATCAGTAGTAACCCACCATATTCAGGCATCAACTGAAGGATTGTGGGAACTGCCAATTCAAACAAAAGCGGATAATCTATATACGAAAAAATGGACAGCCGCTTCCGAATTATTCTGGCAGCTTGCAGAAGTTCATTGCAATGAAAAATTGGATGAAGGTGTGTTGGCGAAGGTTCTATTTGAGGAACTTGACCAATGTGACCTGATTGTCAGCAGCAGCATGCCGATCCGTGATACGGATACTTATTTCAAGTCGACAGCGTGCGACATCATGATTTATGCAAACCGCGGAGCAAATGGTATAGACGGTGTTGTGTCCACAGCATTCGGCGTGCAGTCTGTAAAAAAACGGCCAGCGTTCCTGTTTATCGGGGATCTGTCATTTCTCCATGATATGAACGGTTTGATCGCTTCAAAAATGCAGGAGACGGATTTGACGATCGTGGTAATGAATAATGATGGCGGCGGAATCTTTTCGTATTTGCCGCAGTCAAATGAAGAACGCTATTTCGAGGATTTATTTGGTACACCGACAGGTTTGAAGTTTGAGGACGCTGCCAGAATGTATGATGCAGATTATGCAGCTGTCGAGACGAAAGGGCAATTTCTTGAGGCGTTGCGCAAGGACAAACAAAAGCCTGTGAAAATTATCGAAGTGTTTACCGATCGGGAAACGAATGTGCGGGTTCACAGAGAATTGTGGAATCGGCTGGTTGAGGAGTTGGATGGACAATGAAGCTGGAAATCGAGGGCGTCGATTATCACATTGAAATTTTAAATGAAGATAAGGAACAGACGCTGGTTTTTCTTCACGGCTTCACCGGCAGCACCGCCACCTGGCACAATTTAGTTCCTCATTTTGCAGGTTATAAAATCGTTCTGATTGATTTGCTCGGACATGGATTAACTGACAGTCCAAAAGATCAGGAGCGATATGCTGTGGAATTGCAATTAAGAGATCTGGAGATGCTGTTTGAGCGAATGGGTCTGCAAAACTTTTCTCTTGCCGGTTATTCGATGGGAGGTCGCGTGGCACTCGCTTATGCCTGTGCATTTCCCGATAAGCTTTCGGCGTTAGTGCTGGAAAGTGCTTCGCCGGGATTGGAGACCGAACCGCAGCAGAATGACCGGAAAAAGAGTGATGGGGAACTCGCCAAAGACATAGTTTCTGAAGGAATCGCCGCGTTTGTTGATAGATGGGAAGAGGTACCGTTGTTTAAAACACAGGAAACCTTGCCGACATCGGTAAAAATGGCTGTCAGGGAAGAACGGCTCGCGCAGAACCCGATAGGTCTGGCAAACAGCCTGATCGGTATGGGAACAGGGGCGCAGGATTCTTATTGGCAAGCCATTCGTCAACTGGACCTGCCGGTTTTATTGCTTACCGGAAGTTTGGATGAAAAATTCACGGCGATTGCGGAAGAGATGGTTGGTATTATGCCAAAAGCTGTGCACAGGGAAGTTTTGGCGGGACATGCGTTACATGTGGAAAAACCTGCTGAATTTGCTACAATAGTAGTGGAGTATTTGAATATAAATTATTTAGGAGGAAAATCATGACACGTGAATGGGTAAGTGAACGTACATATGAAGATATTAAATATGAAACTTTTAAGGGGATCGCGAAGATTACAATCAACCGTCCGGAAGTGCGCAATGCGTTCCGTCCGAAAACGGTCCACGAATTGATCGATGCGTTTTCACGCGCACGCGATAATTCGGATGTAGGCGTTATTGTCCTGACTGGTGAAGGCGAAAAAGCTTTCTGCTCAGGCGGCGACCAATCAGTACGCGGCCATGGCGGTTATGTGGGAGAAGACGAAATACCGCGTTTGAACGTACTTGATCTTCAGCGTTTGATCCGCGTGATTCCGAAACCGGTTGTAGCGATGGTAGCAGGTTACGCAATTGGTGGCGGACATGTACTGCACGTCGTATGCGATTTGACAATTGCTGCAGATAATGCACGTTTCGGCCAGACAGGACCGCGCGTCGGTTCGTTTGATGCCGGTTATGGTTCCGGTTATTTGGCGCGTATCATCGGCCATAAGAAAGCACGTGAAATCTGGTACTTGTGCCGTCAATATGACGCACAGGAAGCGCTTGATATGGGCTTAGTCAACACAGTTGTCCCATTGGACCAGCTTGAAGACGAAACCGTTCAATGGTGCGAAGAAATGCTCGAAATGAGCCCGACTGCATTGCGTTTTGTTAAAGCGGCTATGAATGCTGATACGGACGGCCTTGCAGGACTTCAACAAATGGCCGGGGATGCAACTTTGCTTTACTATACAACTGATGAAGCGAAAGAGGGCCGCGACGCGTTCAAAGAAAAACGCAAGCCTGATTTCGGTCAATTCCCTCGTTTCCCTTGATCATTAATAATTGAAAGCTGTCCTTTCGGGGGCAGCTTTTTTGGCAATTAAATCTAAAAGATATTAAGATGATCAGCTGGAATTAGATTACGGACTTTGTGGAAAGGAATTTTGTGAAATGAGTTATCCGAACTGGCTAAGCCAACGTGCCCATTTGAGCGGCAGCCGCATGGCTTTAGCGTATGGCAGGGAAGAGTGGACATTCGAAGAAATCAATAAGATTGCCATTGAATATGCGGAGCGACTGGTTTCTATTGGCATCACTGATGAAACGAGAGTCGCAATTCTGGCGAAATCACATCCGGAATCCGTATTTATCATGTACGCATGTCTCCATACGGGTTGCGAGATGGTCATGTTGAATGAGCGGCTTTCAGCAGCTGAGTTGAAATATCAGTTGGCCGATTCAGGGGCAGATTTTTTATTGGTGGACGAAGATTTGCAGGAGAAGGTCGATTTCGACAATAAAATCCTTTTCGGTGAAATCAAAAATCGGAATCGGACTGAATTTATTCCAATAGCAGAATGGCGGGAAGACCGGACAATTTCAATCATGTATACGTCCGGCACGACTGGCTATCCGAAAGGGGTACGGCAAACAGCGCAAAACCATTTCTCGAGTGCGGTGTCGTCGGCATTGAATATCGGTATCTCGCCTGATGATGTATGGCTTTGTGTGATGCCGCTATTCCATATCAGCGGCTTTTCGATTTTGATGCGGTCGCTTATCTACGGCATGGGCGTGCAGCTTCATCCGAAATTCGATGCAGAATCGTGTGCCAGGGAATTGTGTGCCGGAACAGTGACCCATATGTCGGTCGTTGGAGTGACGCTTGAGCGGGTATTGAATCAGCTGGAAACAGAAAATCTGGAGGTTTCTCCGAATTTCAAATCAATGCTGGCAGGCGGCGGGCCGGTTCCGGTTTCGTATATTGAACGGGCGGAAAAATTCGGTATTTCTGTTTTGCAGACTTATGGCATGACAGAAACATCATCACAAACGACTACCTTGCAGCCGGCAGATGCGAAACGGAAAATTGGATCATCCGGAAAACCATTATTCTTGTATCAGATCAAAATCGGAACTGATGCAGCGGCTGGGGAAAAAGCAGAAATCCTGATTCGCGGGCCTCAGGTGACACCAGGATATATCGGCAAGTATGCGGAGCGTGAGGTTCAGAATGATGGCTGGTTCTCTACGGGGGATATTGGTTATTTGGATGAAGAAGGATTCCTGTTTGTCGTCGACCGGCGATCGGATCTGATTGTCTCCGGTGGCGAAAACATCTATCCGGCGGAAATCGAAAAAGTGCTGCTCGGGCATCCGGCAGTCCGTGAGGCGGGTGTGTGCGGCATGCCTGATGAAACTTGGGGCGAAGTGCCGGTGGCTTTTGTTGTATTGAATGAAGAAATTTCGACTGAAAGCTTGAAAGATTTTCTGACGGGCCGAATTGCGGGCTATAAAATTCCGAAAGCGATTAGGGAAGTGGAGGCTTTGCCGCGCAACGCTTCCAATAAAGTGCTGAGAAGAGAGTTGAAAACATGGGTTTGATAATAGAAGAAATCCAGTTTCACCGAATTCAAAAAGAATTGAATAAACCTTTTGTGACTTCATTGCAGACGGTAGCTGACCGTGAATCGATTATTGTGACGGTGAGGTCAGCTGGTGGCCTGGAAGGTTTTGGTGAATGTGTGGCATTCTCAACCCCCTGGTACTCGGAAGAGACTGTAGAAAGCTGCAGGTTTGTCATGGAGCAGGTATTGAAGCCGTTATTGGTGAAGAAAGTATTGAACGCACCGGGAGAAGTGGCGGAATTATTCGCGGGTGTTAAAGGCAATAATATGGCAAAAGCAGCGATTGAAATGGCTGTTTGGGATCTTTTTGCAAAATTCGAAGGAGTTTCCTTATGGCAGTATATTGGTGGAATTCAAAAGCAGATTTCGGCTGGTGTCGTTGTTGCTGCAGATTCTAGAAATCTGTTGAATGAAATCGAACAGGTCGCTGCAAAAGGATACAGCCGCATCAAAGTTAAAATATCATCCCAAACCGATGCGGAAGCTTTGAAAAGAGTAGTAGAGCGTTATCCTGAAATACTGTTTTTTGCGGATGCCAATGGAGGCTTCAGCGAAGAGACGTTTGAAAGGCTTCAAACATTCGATGATGTGGGTTTTGCGCTGATTGAGCAGCCGTTTGGTGAACGGCAGTGGAAGCTGCATGCAAGGGCAAATCGTGAGATGAAAACACCGATTTGCCTGGATGAAAGCATCACCGGCATCCATGATGTGGAGCGCATGATTGAGATGCAGGCCGGAAAAATAATCGTACTTAAAATGGGGAGGCTCGGCGGCTGGAATGAAACATTGAAGATTGTCGAGTTATGCCGTCGCCACAATGTTGGAATGTGGGTCGGAGGCATGATGGAGTTTGGTGTTTCCAAGGCGCATAATCTTGCGCTGGCTTCGCTGCCGGATATTGTATTGCCTGGTGACTTTTCGGATTCCCGCTATTTTTGGAAAGAAGATATTATTTTGCCGGAGATTGAAGTGATCAATGGGAAGATTACTTTGCAGGATAAAGCAGGAATTGGCTATGACGTTAATATCGATGAAGCCGGACTTTAAAAGTCCGGCTTTATTTTGTGTCTGAATTCAGGGAAATTTATGATAAAATAAAATTGGAACTTTCTGTATAGTATGTTATAAAAATTTATTTAGTACTTAACACCAAAAAAAGAGAAGGGGTGCTGCATGAGTCCGCGTATATTTTTTGGCATATTGCTGGTAATTATTTTAGGATGGGTTGCGGCGGGCACCTATGCCAGTTCACAGCAATTGGAACAGCCCGTTTTTCTGGATCATTATATTGATGAGTATGCACAGGATTCACTGCATATGCAGTTTTCTTATTTAATGAACACAGGTGATAAGAATACGATCAACATGGTCGAACTGGGGGATATAGCGGGAACGGCAGATGGCTTTCATGGCTTCTTTATGGAAGAAACTCCTTACGTGCAGCGTTTTGGCCCTCATGAATTAAGGACACTCAGTGTTACTTTTGATATCTATGAGATCAGAAGTTTAAAAGAAAAACTGATCTTCAATGAAATGACCATTCATATGTCTGACGGTCAGCATTTCGTGGTTGATATCGGGGAGGTAATCATTCATCCCCAGGTACAGAGCGATTTTAGATTGTCCCAGATGTCCACTGGAGATGACGAAATGGACGTTTCCTATCTTGAGGCTGAAGAACAAATGACTATTCTTGGTCTCAGCCCACACTTGCCGGATGAAGGATTATCGGCTTTGAAAATTCATATTCCTCAAAAGGATGAGCATTTTAATGAAACTAATTTCATTGAAAGGATTGGAGTAAGGCTCGATGAAAACGGTGGAGAAGATTTTCGGGATCTGGAATACCCAATTCATTTGGCGAAAGGGGAAGGTTTTGCCCTTTCACTTCAGAATAAAGACAATGTGAAATTCGTTTTGAAGTCCTGGATGATGATTGAAGGGCAAGATGAAAACGGCAGATTGCTGGAGGGACAGGTCTCTTTGTATCACAATCCCGAGTTAACCGGGAAAAAGGTGAAAGCCATTATTGAAGACAAAGGAGCGGGAGAGTAAATGAAAGGATCATTAAGCCAGATTTTATACGGGTATGTTTTCATTTTTCTCGCTATCCGGGTCGGAGTGGACATTTTAGCTGACCCCATAGGCTATTTTCTGATTGCTGCGGGATGTTACAAAATTGGAGAGTTCTTTTATGATGGCAGAACGGCTGCATATATCTCGATGGCTCTTATTTTTTTCTCGATTCCTTCTGTATTCATCGATTTTAATCTTGTTGAAAGTGGCCCCTGGTATTATTATTCCAATTTTTTATTCACAGGTGAACTTGTACTGACTTTCTATCTGTTCAGAATGCTGAAAAAGATAGCAGAGCGGAATGGCGAGCAAGGATTAGCGCAACGTACTCAGCGTTTATTCATGATTTATATTCCCGCAAACCTCGTTATGCTTGCACTAAGTGCTCTTCTGACAGTTATTGTATTTGAAAGTCTGCAGGGAGTGGCGATTGTGCTGGTAGTCCTGCTGTTGATCTTGAATATCGCTTTTCTTATTTTGCTTGGTGCATTCCGGAAAGCCGTAAGGGATGAAGAACCGCCGCTCATTTTAAATGAAGAAGAGAGGAGTAAATACATTTGAAGAAATTCTATATCGCTTCAAGTTTTGCGAATAAAGAGGCTGTCAGGACGGCTGCGAATTCGTTAATCGAAAAGGGATTTACCCAAACATTCGATTGGACAGCCAATTTAAGGGCTTCTACAATCGATGAGTTACAAATCTACGGTGAGCTGGAGCGGAATGCAGTGCTGGAAGCAGATTTTTTGGTGGTCATACTGCCAGCCGGCAAAGGCAGCCACATCGAAATGGGAATTGCCATTGGCCAACGGAAAACTGTTTATCTCGTTTCGGAAAGTCCTGAATTTTCCGAGTTTGATGTGACAAGCACGTTTTATCATTTGCCGGAAGTGAGTATCCATATTGGAACAATGGGAGAAAGTATTTCCAGGATATTTGAAAATGAAAGCACAGAAAAAAGCGTCCAATGATTTTCCATTGGGCGCTTTTATTTTTGGAAAATAGACCTTCAATTGCTGATAGGGATTATTTAAGAATCGTTTTCAGTACTTCCAGATTCTTCTCCATCAATGTGAAATAGGTTTCTCCATTGTCGATATCTTCCTGCGTCAACACACCGAGATTATGCATTTGGACTGCTTCCGCTCCAACTTCTTTCTGTACAACTTCTGTCAGGTTGGATGAAACGTTCTGCTCGAAAACGATATACTCAATGTTTTTCTCGCGGGCAAGATCGACGATTTCGGTCAACTCTTTTTGTGATGGTTCGTCCTGGCTGTTCAGCCCTGCAACTGCGACTTGTTCAAAACCGTACGGCTCGGACAAATAAGTGAAAGCGGCATGCGAGACAAAAAATGTATCCTTCGTAACGTGTTCGTGGAGCTGGCTGAATGAGTCGTCCAAACCTTCAAGTTCTTCAATCAGTTCGGCATGATTTGCTTCATACAGCTCTGTATTATCCGGATCTTTTGCAATCAGCGAATCCTTGATGGAATCCGCTAAATTCTGGCTGAGTTTCGGTGACATCCAGACATGCGGATCAGTTGAACCGTGGTCATGGCCTTCGTGACCACTTTCTTCAGCGTGTTCTTCATCTTCATCATGCGCATCGTCTTCCGCATGATCATCGTGATCGTCTTCACTTTCCTTCACACCGTCATGGGCCAGTGCCGCATCCAATTGCTCATCGGTGATGGAGTCAGCCAAAGCTGAGAATTCCACCGCTTCACCGTCGAGTGTATTTTTTGCACTTTCCATGAAGCCTTCCAGGCCAAGACCTACGTAAAGCATAAGGTCTGCTTCAGCTATCGCAATCATATCCTGCTGCGTCGGTTCGAAGGTATGCTCATTGGCACCAGCAGGATAAACGGAAGTTACATCCACTTGATCGCCGCCGATTCTTTCAGTGAAATAAGTCAGTGGATAAACAGTGGTAAAGATCTCTAATTTCTCATTGCCTGCAGCAGAATTTTCAGTGTCTGTTTCGTTTGTTTCTTCTGCTCCGCATGCTGCCAGGGCAAGCAGAACAAATAATATAATGAATAAAGCTGATTTTTTCATATTATTCCTCCAAAATGTAACGATTACGTTTTAATTCCATAATGTATCTTACCGTAAAAAAATTTTAAACACAAGAAAAACCTCCAAATTATTTCTTTGGAGGCCATTTTTCGGGTACAAAATCCACTCCGCCTTTATTGAAGGGGTGGCAGCTGAGAATCCGTTTGATTGCCAGATATCCGCCTTTCAGCGCTCCGTGCTTTTCGACAGCTTCGATCCCGTAATGGGAGCAGGTGGGATAAAACCGGCAGCTGGGCGGAGACAGGGGAGAGATGAATCGCTGGTAGAAACGGAATATTTTAAGCAGGACAGTTTTTATAGTAATCGCCTTCTTCTTTCCATAAGATTGGAAACTCTTATGTTTATTGTAGGGACTTTAAAGGTATTAATAAAGTAGAAGAACTTATTAATTTGAATGGAGAGTGGTTTTGGATGTCGAAAGAATTAAATCAGGAATTGAATGTACAGGTAGCATCATGGTCGGTGGTTTATACGAAGTTGCATAATTTCCACTGGTATGTTAAAGGTCATCAATTTTTCACCTTGCATGTGAAGTTTGAGGAATTATACAATGAAGCGACTTTGCATATGGATGAAATTGCGGAACGGTTGCTGGCACTTGGCGGCAAGCCCGTCGCTACAATGAAAGAGCAGTTGGAGCTGTCGGTTGTTCAGGAAGCGACAAGCAAAGAGGATTCGGATCACATGGTCGAGGCGGTTATTTCAGATTACGATAAGATCATGAAATCATTGAAAAAAGGAATGGAACTTGCGGCTGAAGACGGTGATGATATGACGGAAGATATGCTGAACGCTATTCATCAGTCTCTTGAGAAGCATTCATGGATGCTTTCTGCATTCCTTGGGGAAAAGAAGTAAAATAGAAGTACACAAGCGCACACGATTACATTTGTGTGCGCTTTTTTTATTTGTTCAGGAGTGATGGGGAATGGAATATACGGATTTGAATGGTTACCCGTGCAAACTGTCTTTTGAAAGAGGTGTGTTTCCTGTTGAAAGCCGGCACGTCTTAATCATAGCGAAGTTTGAAGATAAATGGCTTTTGACAGAGCATAGCGAACGGGGATTGGAGTTTCCGGGCGGTAAAGTCGAGACAGGCGAAAGTCTGATTGATGCGGCAAAGCGGGAAGTCTACGAGGAAACAGGCGGAAGGGTCGAGGGGCTGGAATGGTTTGCGGAATATCTTGTGCTTGGCAATCCGCCATTCTGCAAAACTGTATTCACAGGACATGTTTCTGCGATTGACCACATTACACGAATGGAAACGAATGGAGCGGTTTTGGTGGAACGATTGGAGCCGGACAATGCTTATAGTTTTCTGATGAAAGATGAAGGAATGAAAGAAATTATGGAACGGGTGATTAAGGATGGAAAATGGAAAGATTAGTTCAAAGCGGGCATATCCTTCACCGAATCCTCATGTGAAACTGACTGAAATTATCTATTGGTCGGAAGGATTGCGGGTAAAAGGGCTGCTTGCTGAACCGAAAAAACCGGGGAATTACAGCGGTATGCTATATTTGCGTGGTGGTATCCAGTCGATTGGCATGGTCCGGCCTGCACGCGCTGCGCAATATGCTTCCCAGGGCTTTGTCGTTTTTGCGCCTTATTACAGAGGCAACCGTGGTGGTGAAGGCAAGGATGAATTTGCGGGTGCTGATCGCTGGGACGCAGTGCATGCGGTGGATGTGCTGAAACAGTTCTGCAATGGCAATGTTCATCTGCTGGCATTTTCAAGAGGCGGCATTATGGCGCTTTGGACCGCCGTGCTGCGGGATGATATCACATCACTTGTCACATGGTCCGGCGTCACGGATACGGTACTGACTTATAAAGAACGTCCGGATATGCGGCGGATGATGAAGCGGATTTACGGCGGCACCCCTAATACAGCATTGACTGCTTATGAGGAAAGAAATCCGCTCATGCGATTGGATGAAGCAACCGCACCCATGCTTATAATACACGGGCTGCGAGACGAAAATGTGTTGCCGGCACAGGCGTATTTACTCGAAGAGGCTTTGAAGTTGAATGGCCAGCCGCACGAAACCTGGTATTTTCCGGACTATGATCATTTTTTCCCACCAGCGGAAAACCGGAAAACGGTTGCTGCTTTGGCACATTGGATGAAAGAAACAGAAAAACAGTAAAAAATAGCATCAAAAAAGCACATCCGGCGAAACTGCCGAATGTGCTTTTGCTCATTATTTTGTTAACGGGCCGCCCTGAGCGCTGATGTCAGCTGAAACGGAGCCGAATTTCTTGAAATTATCCTGGAATTTTTTAGCCAGCTCATTTGCTTTTGTATCGTAAGCTTCTTTATCGGCCCAGGCATCACGAGGATTTAGAACTTCCGTCGGCACTCCTTGAATTTCCTGTGGAATGCTGAGGCCGAATACGGCTTCCTGTTCTGTCTTGACGTTTTGCAACTCGCCTTTGATCGCTGCGCGAACCATTGTGCGGGTGTAAGATAGTTTCATGCGGCTTCCTGTTCCATACACTCCGCCGGTCCAACCTGTGTTGACAAGGAAGACTTCGACTTCGTGCTCGTCGATTTTATTGCCGAGCATTTCAGCATAGACCGTTGCATGCAGCGGCAGGAAAGGTGAGCCGAAGCAAGTCGAGAAAGTTGCTTCCGGAGAGGTGATGCCGCGTTCCGTGCCGGCTAATTTTGAAGTATAGCCGCTAAGGAAGTGGTACATTGCCTGCTCTTTTGTCAGTTTGCTGATTGGCGGCAATACGCCGAATGCATCAGCAGTCAGGAAGACGATCGTTTTTGGATGTCCAGCCATTGATGGATGGATGCTGTTGTCGATCGCATCAATCGGGTAAGCTGCGCGTGTATTTTCCGTCAGAGACCCATCATCGTAATCCGGAATGCGTGTTTCCGGATCTACGACAACATTTTCAAGAACCGAACCGAAACGGATTGCATCAAAAATCTGCGGTTCGTTTTCACGGGAAAGGTTGATCGTTTTTGCATAGCAGCCGCCTTCGATATTGAAAACACCGTTATCAGACCAGCCATGCTCGTCATCACCGATCAATTTACGGTCCTGGTCAGCAGACAATGTTGTTTTGCCTGTTCCCGACAGACCGAAGAACAATGCGACGTCTCCGTCCTGGCCAACGTTTGCCGAGCAGTGCATCGGGAGGATGCCTTTTTCAGGCAGGATATAGTTCATGATCGAGAAGATTGATTTTTTCATTTCGCCTGCGTATTCAGTGCCGCCGATCAAAATTACTTTCTTTTCCATGGAAACGATGATGAAAGTTTCGGAATCTGTGCCGTCAATAACTGGATTTGCCTGGAAAGTAGGAGCATAGACCACTGTGAATTCAGCATCATGGATTTTCAGTTCTTCAGCAGACGGACGGATGAATAATTGATGGGCAAACAGATTGTGCCACGCGTATTCATTGATCGTCTGGATGTGCAGACGCGACTCCGGGTCTGCACCGGCGAAGCCTTTGAAAACGAAAAGTTCATCTTTTTGCTTGAGGTGCGCAAGGACTTTAGCATACAGGTTCTCGAAAACTTCAGAAGAAATCGGACGATTTACAGTACCCCAGTCAATTTTGTCTTTCGAAATATCTTCTACTACCATATACTTGTCTTTAGGTGAACGACCCGTGTATTTTCCAGTTTCGGCTTTTACTGCACCTTCGCGGGTCAAAACTGCCTCGCCGCGTGAAGTTGCCGCCTCTACTAATTGTGGGACCGACCATTGTGTATTGACATTAGGGCCATTTAATAGGTCTTTTAAATCGCTGACGAAGTTAACTGAGTTCATATATGTACCTTCCTTTTCGGTTATTCCCAAGGCATTGGGGAAGAGTTATATTCGAACATTAGTATAACACATTAACCCGATTAGTCTATACTAATAAGCGGGTTGAATTGAAAATTCGTCGTTTGTGCATATTTAATACCCTTAATGTAATGATTTCATGCATTTATTGAGAATAAATATTAAAAACCGTTGACATCATATAATGGTTTCCGTATGATGAAAAATTGAACGGATACTCTTATTCCGAGCTGGTGGAGGGGGCAGGCCCTATGAAACCCGGCAACCTGCTGCATCGTGCAGCGCTGGTGCCAAACCTGAAGCAAGGCTCTTAGGCCTTGGACGATAAGAGTGAAAGGTGCTTATGATGATTTCTCCTTTCCTCATTTATATATGAGTGAGGGATTTTTTTATGCCATGCCCTTAATCCTCGTGTACAAAGGCCACAACGGCTTGAAGTTCAATCCAACTTGTTTGGAACGGGCTTGACATGGGAAAACGAGTACCGTATCAATTTCGAGAGCAATCTCGCAGGATATAAGGAGGAACATTTTTTGACAAACCGTCGATTATTCACATCAGAATCAGTAACAGAAGGACATCCGGATAAAATCTGTGATCAAATCTCAGATGCAATCCTGGACGCGATCCTCGCAGAAGACCCGAACGCACGGGTAGCGTGCGAAACAACCGTGACCACAGGCCTTGTTCTCGTGGCGGGCGAAATTACAACATCAACTTATGTAGACATACCGAAAGTCGTGCGCCAGACCGTTAAGGAAATTGGTTATACCCGCGCGAAATATGGCTTTGACTCTGAAACGAGTGCTGTCCTGACGGCGATCGATGAGCAATCACCGGATATTGCCGCCGGAGTGAACGTTGCTCTTGAGTCGCGTGAAGGCCAGATGACAGATAAAGAATTGGATGATATCGGAGCAGGAGACCAGGGTCTGATGTTCGGATACGCAACCAATGAAACAGAAGAATTGATGCCGTTGCCGATCAGCCTTGCCCATAAATTGGCAAGACGCCTTGCGGAAGTGAGAAAAGAGGAAATTCTTCCATATCTGCGTCCGGATGGCAAAACCCAGGTAACAGTTGAATACGATGAAAATGAAAAACCGGTTCGTGTGGATACAATTGTTATTTCCACTCAGCATCACCCGGAAGTAACACTTGAGCAAATCCAGCGCAATATTAAGGAATATGTAATCGATGAAGTTGTTCCTGCAAATTTGCTGGATGATGAAACAAAATACTTCATCAACCCGACCGGCCGCTTCGTAATTGGCGGACCTCAGGGAGATGCCGGTTTGACTGGCCGCAAAATCATCGTAGATACTTACGGTGGCTATGCACGTCATGGCGGCGGCGCATTCTCCGGTAAAGACGCGACGAAAGTTGACCGTTCCGGTGCTTATGCAGCCCGTTATGTAGCGAAGAACATTGTCGCTTCCGGCCTGGCGGAAAAATGTGAAGTGCAATTGGCTTATGCCATCGGTGTTGCACATCCGGTATCCATTTCAATCGATACGTTCGGAACAGGCAAAATCAGTGAATATCAATTCATCGATCTTGTCCGCGGCAATTTTGACCTGCGTCCGGCAGGCATCATCAAAATGCTTGACCTTCGCCGCCCGATTTACAAGCAAACGGCAGCTTATGGCCATTTCGGCCGTACAGATGTGGATCTGCCTTGGGAACGCACAGAAAAAGCAGATGCGTTGAAAGAACAATCCGGAATTTAATCGAAACAAAAAGCGCACGAGCCCTTAGGCTTGTGCGCTTTGTTATTATTGCAACGATTTATAATAAGCGGCTTTTTCTGCGTATTCACGGACGATGCGCTCCATGTCCGCGATGTCATCTTCATTGAGATTGCGGACCACTTTGGCAGGGCGGCCGAATGCCAGTTTTCCTGGCGGTATGACTTTCCCTTGTGGTACGAGGCTGCCGGCGCCGATAAATGCGCCTTCACCGATTTCAGCTCCGTCCAGGATGACCGATCCCATGCCGATCAACGCATTTTTGCGGATGATGCAACTGTGGAGGGTGACCTGGTGGCCGACGGTGACATTGTCTTCAAGGATCAATGGGTTGTTGGGGCTTTGGTGGAGCATGCACAGATCCTGGATATTGGTTTTATTGCCGATGACGGTCGGAGCAACATCACCACGCACGACTGTATTGAACCAGACAGAGGATTCTGCTCCTATTGTCACATCACCCGTAATGGTAGTGAAGTCGGCGATAAAAGCCGATGGGTCTATTTGCGGGTGTTTGCCTTTGTATGGGTAAATCATGGTAAAACTCCTTTAATAAAGATAAGATATCTTTAATGGTAGCAAAACCTTACGAAAGGTCAACTTTTAGCTGAAGTATGAGAAGCAGATAACCGGAAGGGGGACGCGGAATATGTGGAAATGGCAGGCTGAAGGACAGGCGAAAGCCGTGATCGTGCTTGTCCATAGTGCATATGAACATCATCTTCGATACGGCTGGCAAATCGAGCAATGGCGTTCAGCCGGATTTCATGTCGTTATGGGGGATTTGGCAGGGCATGGTAAAAGCCGGTCTTCCGACAAACCCCATATGGCCAGTTTCGCAACTTATGAAAAGGATATTGACGAAATGCTGGAAGCCGCGCTATTGGATGAATTGCCTGTCTTTATAATTGCCCATGGCTTTGGTGCCACGCTGGTGATGAGCTATTTGAGCAGCGTACAGCAGAACATTGCGGGAGTCGTATTCACCTCGCCTTGGCTGCATCTCATCAAGACCCCTTCGAAAATTTCCAGCGCCTTGTCAGGCTTGCATAAACTGGCGCCGAATTTAAAAATAAATCATGATTTGTCGATTGAAGATTTGACCCGCAATCCTGACATCATAGAAGTCGAACGTGATGATGAACTTTACCGGCCCATCGTGACGGTGAAATGGTATCGGGAATTGCAAGATTATATGAAGTCGATAGCTGGTGGTAAAGTGAAGTTCCCTGACATTCCAGTATTTATCCATACAGGGGAAAAAGATTTGGTGACGAATATAGAAGTTTCGAAAAATTGGCTGAAGCAGCAGGATTTGAAAGAATTCAGTTATAAAGAATGGAACGGCGCATTCCATGATCTTTTTCAGGAACCCGAGCGGGAAGATGTATTTATTACAACGCATTTATTTCTGAAAAATATTCTTCGGTCGTTGGGTTATGTAGTGAAGTAAGATGAAAGGAATGGATGGCTATGGAGTTGCGTTACAGCATCCTTGATCAATCGCCAGTTTCGGAAAACAGCAATCCCGCCGAAGCTTTACAGCAAACCGCCACATTGGCCCAATCTGCAGAGCAATGGGGCTATACCCGCTTTTGGGTGTCTGAACATCATGACGCCCAGACCTTGGCGGGTTCCTCCCCGGAAATTTTGATTTCCCACCTCGGTGCGGTGACCAAGACGATTCGCCTCGGCTCGGGTGGGGTGATGCTTCCACATTATTCATCTTTTAAAGTTGCGGAGAATTTCAAGCTGCTGGAAGCCCTTTACCCGGGAAGAATTGATGCGGGTGTCGGTCGAGCACCGGGTGGAATGCCGAGAGCTTCATTGGCGCTCAATGAAGGCCGGGCACGGAATATCGACCGCTTTCCGGATCAGATCGACGAATTGTCGATGTACCTGAACGATGCCATTCCTGAGGACCATCTGTATCATGGTATGAAGGCGACGCCGTTGACCCCCTACGCACCTCCGATATGGATCCTCGGCTCCAGCATGTCTTCGGCTTTATTGGCAGCTGACAAGGGCTTGCCTTATATGTTTGCGCATTTCATCAACGGGGAAGGGGGCCAGGATTATACCCGGACTTACAGGGAACGGTTTGTAAGTGCTGAAGGAAATGGCTCTTGGGTCGGATTTGCGATTTTTGTGGTCTGCCAGGAAACAGAGGAGCAGGCGGAGCGGATCGCTTCATCACTCGATCTTGCGCTGTCGATGGGCGGCCAAGGGATGCCTTCGAAAGGGACGCCATCACCTGAAAAGGCACAGGCGTATGAATATTCCAAGTTTGAAAAACTATTAGTGGAAGAGAACCGCAGGCGGATGGTCGTCGGAAATCCAAAGCAGGTTGCTGATCGGCTGGAAGACCTGGCGGAAGAGTATGGGGCGGACGAAGTAATGCTGGTATCGATCGCCTATGATTTTGAATCAAAACTGAAAACCTTCAGATTGGTTGCGGAACAATTAAAGAAGAGCAATCAGAAAAAATAAAGCATTGAATACAATAAAAATAACCCTGGAGGAATAGCAATTATTCCTCCAGGGTTATTTTTATTTGGAAGCATTATTCTTCAATTGCTTTTTCTCAATGGCAACCAGAAACGGCGGTGAATGCTGCTGGTTGATGAATTGATATTTCAGGACATCAAATTTTGTTTGCGGCAAGTGCTGCACGTAATCCAGCACCGCATCCCGTTCTTCGCTGCCGCCTTCGTGCCCTGAATAGATGACAATCACGACGAGACCGTTGTCCTTAAGCAACTGGATGCATTGGCGAATAGCTGACAATGTCGTCTCAGACTTGGTGATGATGCTGTGGTCACCTTTCGGCAAATAGCCCAGATTAAAGACGGCTGCGCCAATTTCTTCTTTGACGTATTGTTCGATTTTGGCATGGCTGTCGAGTATGACTTCGACATTGCTGAACTCTTTGACCCGGTTACGAGTAGCCTGGACAGCGTTTTCCTGGATGTCGAATGCATAGACCTTTCCGGCGTCGCCCACCATTTGCGCAAGAAATAATGTATCATGCCCATTGCCGGCAGTGGCGTCGATGACATTATCGCCTTCAGTGACAGTCTGCTCCAGCAGAAACTTGGTGAAAGGAAGAACTCGCATCAAGGTCATGCTTTTACCTTCCCTTCAAAAAATTTCCCCTGCCAGCTGCCCCGCAGTTCAAGTTCCGCGTCGATGCCGTTGAGCACGTCCCATTTATTGACGCTCCACATCGGGCCGATCATCAATTCGATCGGACCATCACCGGTAATGCGCTGGACGATCATTTCGGCAGGAATCACTTCCAGTTGATCAGCGACAAGTTTGATGTATTCCTCTTTTTCAAGGAATTCCACCATCCCTTTTTCATATTGCTTGACCATTGGCGTGCCTTTTAAGAGATGCAGCAAATGGATTTTAATTCCCTGGACATCGAGTTTTGCCACCTCACGGGCCGTTTCCATCATCATATCCCGGTTTTCGAGAGGCAAGCCATTGATGATATGGGTACAGACACGGATGCCGCGACTGCGCAACTTCTCGACTCCTTCTATATAAAGGTTAAAATCATGGGCACGGTTTACGAGGCGCGCCGTTTCTTCGTGAATGGTCTGCAGACCAAGCTCAATCCACAGGTACGTCCGTTCATTCAGCTCCGCCAAATAGTCAACTATATCATCAGGCAGACAATCGGGACGGGTGGCGATGCTCAAGCCGATGACATTTTCTTCCGCCAGAGCGGCTTCGAATTTTTCCTTGATGACCGGAAGCGGGGCGTGAGTATTGGTGTAAGCCTGAAAATAGGCGATGTATTTGCCTTCTTTCCACTTTTTGTGCATTTTCTCTTTGATCCCTTCGAACTGGACGGAAATCGGATCGACACGGTCACCGGCAAAGTCACCGGATCCTGCCACTGAGCAGAATGTACAGCCGCCGTAAGCCACAGTTCCATCGCGGTTTGGACAATCAAAACCGGCATCCAATGCAATTTTCATTACTTTATGGCCAAAATGGTCCCGCAAATGGCGGTTCCAAGTATAATAGCGTTTGCCGTCTGACGAAAAAGGCAGGTTCAATTCCATAACAACAACTCCTCTTTCGTGTATTGTAGCATGGCGCTATTTTGCGCCACAACGGCAGAAAATACTTGTTTCGGCGAAGTTGAAAAATTTTCTTGTCCGGTGGCAGAAAAAGGAATACAATGACTCTTGGAATTGAGATAAAAGGAGACAGAACAATGCCGAAACAAGTGTGGCTTTTAATCATCGGAATGCTCGTCAACGTAACGGGGAATTCCTTTCTGTGGCCATTGACGACGATTTATATGCATGATCATTTAGGCAAATCATTATCTCTCGCCGGCCTGGTGCTGATGGCGAATGCGGGAGCGGCAGTCATCGGGAATCTGCTCGGCGGCATACTCTTCGACCGGATCGGCGGATACAAGTCAATCATGGGCGGCATCATCATCACCATTTTCGCCCTGATTGGTTTGAACATCTGGCATGAGTTTGTACCATTTGTCGTTTTTTATACGATTATTGGTTTCAGCGGCGGAATCGTTTTTCCGAGTATGTATGCGATGGTGGGGACTGTCTGGCCGGAAGGCGGACGTAAAGCCTTCAATGCCATATATTTGGCGCAAAATGTTGGGGTTGCTGCGGGGCCGGCAATGGCAGGCGTACTGGCGGTCTATAGCTTTGACTATATTTTCATGGCTAACCTTGGCATGTATCTTGTGTTTTTCTTCATTGCCTTAATCGGTTTCCGGTCGATGTCCATTTCTGCAGTTTCACATACCAGTGTGTTCAATGAAGGGAAAAAAATCCGCAACCGGGCACCTTTTTATGCACTGCTTATTGTGTCGGCTGGTTACCTTCTGTGCTGGGTGGGATACGTTCAATGGCAGTCGACGATATCAGCATATACACAGGTAATCGGCATCACTTTGCCTCAATACAGCCTGTTGTGGACGTTGAACGGCACCTTGATCGTGCTCGGACAACCCTTTATCCGTCCGATCATCAAACGCATTGAAAATAATATCAAACAGCAATTGATCATCGGCATCATTATTATGATGGTATCGTATCTGGTGGTCGCTTTTGCACAGCAATTCAGTATGTTTGTCATTGCGATGGCCATTTTGACGATTGGTGAAATGTTCGTATGGCCGGCTGTGCCGACATTGGCCAGTCAATTGGCACCAAAAGGCCGTGAAGGATTCTATCAGGGAATCGTCAACAGCGTCGCAACGGGCGGCCGCATGATCGGCCCATTGATGGGTGGTTTGATGGTCGATTTCTACGGCATGCAGGCTTTGTTCATTCTCGTGACTTTGCTGCTAGTAGCCGCAATCGGGGCATCGCTGTTGTATGATATTCCGCTAAAACGGAAAGAAGCGGCAAAAGTGGAAGAAGTGATTGGTGAAAATGTGATATGAGCAGATCGTGTTCAGTGATAATAAGTTTAAAGAAGGAAGCCTGATTCATTCGGGCTTCCTTCTTCTGTTTGTTGCGTTTCAATAGAGAGTTTGTTTAAATTGAATATGAAAGCGTTTCAAAATAATCTAAATTCTATATACATATTGCAGAGGGGGCATAAAGAATGAAACCGATTTTTGGTTCTGCGAAAGAAGCAGTTGAACAGATACAGGACGGCGCAACGATCATGGTTGGCGGTTTCGGATTGGTCGGAATTCCGGAACAGCTGATACTGGCACTAGTGGATAAAGGGGTTACGGACTTGACAATTATTTCCAATAATTGTGGAGTTGACGAATGGGGCCTCGGCTTGCTGCTGAAGAACAAGCAAATCAAAAAAATGATCGGCTCTTATGTGGGGGAAAACAAAGAATTCGAACGCCAGGTGCTGTCAGGCGAAATTGAAGTGGAACTGACGCCTCAAGGCACCCTTGCCGAAAAGATGCGTGCAGGCGGAGCCGGCATTCCAGCATTCTTCACTCCTGCCGGCGTCGGCACGACCGTAGCTGAAGGCAAGGAAATCCGCGAATTCGATGGCAAGGAACATGTCCTCGAACATGCATTGAAAGCTGATTTTGCACTCGTCCGTGCTGCAAAAGCAGATAAGATGGGCAATCTTGTCTACAATAAAACCGCCCAAAACTTCAATCCGCTGGCAGCAGCTGCCGGGAAAGTCACCATAGCGGAAGTGGAAGAAATCGTTGAGACCGGCGATATCGACCCGAACCATGTACAGACACCGAGCATCTATGTTCAGGGATTATTACAGGCGAAACAGGAAAAACGCATCGAGCGTTTAACTACGAAACAGGCTTAGGAAGGAGTGGAAACCGATGGATAAACAAATGGTGAGAGAACGAATTGCAAGACGCGCGGAAAAAGAAATTCACGACGGCGACTACGTCAATCTGGGAATCGGCATGCCGACCCTGGTGGCAAACTTCATTTCGGACAATAAACAGGTTGTCCTGCAATCCGAAAACGGCTTGCTGGGCATCGGACCGTATCCGACGGAAGATGACGTGGATCCTGATCTGATCAATGCCGGCAAAGAAACGGTAACGACAATTCCGGGTTCCGCTTTCTTCACGAGTGCCGAATCGTTTGCCATGATTCGCGGAGGCCATATTGATGTGGCGATTCTCGGCGGCATGGAAGTTGCTGAAAACGGCGATCTTGCCAACTGGATGATACCTGGAAAAATGATTAAAGGCATGGGCGGCGCGATGGACCTGGTCCACGGTGCAAAAAAAGTCATCGTCATCATGGATCATGTATCAAAAGACGGGTCTGCGAAGATCAAGAAACAATGCGATCTTCCGCTGACTGGCAAAGCCGTTGTCAATAAAATCATCACCGAACGTGCAGTCATCGAAGTGACGGACAAAGGCCTTGTATTATCTGAAGTGTTCGAAGGCTTCTCTGTGCAGGACGTCGTTGACTCAACTGACGCACCGCTGAATACCGATAACGTCAAAGTATCCTGAGCTATTGCCAAAAAACGGCGGCTCAGCTAGAATAAGATGTAATAGCAAATGACTTTGATGAGGATCAGTAAACCGTATTTTATTCCCCCAGAGAGCCGGCGTTTGGTGCAAGCCGGTGGATAAAACGGTCGAACTCGCCTTTGAGTCCGTGTATGTGAATCGAGTAATGTGCACCGTTTTCCGCGTTAAGGAATCAAGTTGGGCGAGTAACTCGCTAATTTGGGTGGTACCGCGGGTGATTCCCGTCCCTTATTTTTATAAGGGGCGGGAATTTTTTATTTTGAGGAGGAAAAGACAATGACATTCAAACACAAGACGATTGAAAAGAAATGGCAGAAACATTGGGAACAGAATAATACGTTCAAGCTGGAGACGGATTTCAGCAAGCCGAAATTTTATGCGCTGGATATGTTCCCGTATCCATCGGGCGCCGGGCTTCACGTCGGCCATCCCGAAGGCTATACAGCGACAGATATTCTAAGCCGTGTGAAACGCATGCAGGGCTTTGACGTACTGCATCCGATGGGCTGGGACGCATTCGGTTTGCCTGCGGAGCAATATGCGCTTGATACAGGAAACGATCCGGCGGAATTCACGGCTAAAAATATCGCGACGTTCAAACGCCAGATCCAGGAACTAGGATTTTCCTATGACTGGGACCGCGAAATCAATACGACAGATCCGAAATATTATAAATGGACGCAGTGGATTTTCATCCAGCTGTACAATAAAGGCCTTGCATATGTGGATGAAGTCGCAGTCAACTGGTGTCCGGCTCTTGGCACAGTTTTGGCCAACGAAGAAGTGATTGACGGCTTGTCCGAACGTGGTGGCCACCCGGTTGAGCGCCGCCCGATGCGCCAATGGGTGTTGCGGATTACGGAATACGCGGACCGTTTGTTGGAAGATTTGAACGATCTTGATTGGCCGGATAGCCTGAAAGACATGCAGCGCAACTGGATCGGCAAGTCCGAAGGGGCAGAGCTTGAATTTCAGGTGGATGGCAATGGCCATTCCTTCCGCGCATTCACGACGCGTCCGGATACAATTTTCGGTGCTACATATGCAGTATTGGCACCGGAACATAAATTGGTGGCGGACGTAACAACTCCTGAACAAACGGAAGCAGTGGAGAAATACATTGATGAAGTGAAAACGAAAAGCGATTTGGAACGGACGGATTTGGCGAAATCAAAATCCGGTGTCTTCACAGGCGCTTATGCCATCAACCCGGCAAGCGGCGAAAAGATGCCGATCTGGATTGCGGATTACGTCTTGGCGACTTATGGAACAGGCGCCATCATGGCGGTTCCGGCACACGATGAACGCGATTATGAATTCGCGAAGCAATTCGACTTGCCGATTGTGGAAGTTGTGTCCGGCGGCAATATCGAAGAAGAAGCTTATGCAGGCGACGGGGAATTGATCAACTCCGACTTCTTGAATGGCATGAATAAAACCGAAGCCATTGCGACAGCAATCGACTGGCTTGTTGCAAAAGGCGTCGGCGAGAAGAAAATCACCTATCGCCTTCGCGACTGGCTGTTCAGCCGTCAGCGTTATTGGGGAGAGCCGATTCCAATCATACACTGGGAAGACGGCACAATGACACCGGTCGAAGACAAAGATCTGCCTGTCGTACTGCCCGTGACAACTGATATCAAACCAAGCGGCACGGGTGAATCACCGCTTGCCAACATTGAAGAGTGGCTGAATGTCGTGCATCCGGAAACGGGCATGAAGGGACGCCGCGAAACGAATACCATGCCGCAATGGGCGGGAAGCTGCTGGTATTACCTGCGTTATATCGATACAGAAAATGACGAAGCGATCGCCGACCCGGAATTGCTGAAACATTGGCTGCCGGTTGATGTCTACATCGGCGGGGCCGAGCACGCCGTGCTGCATTTATTGTATGCGCGCTTCTGGCATAAAGTTTTGTATGATATCGGTGTCGTTCCGACAAAAGAGCCATTCCAGAAATTGTTCAACCAGGGCATGATCCTGGGGGAAGGCAATGAAAAAATGTCGAAATCCAAAGGCAATGTCGTCAACCCGGACCAGATCATTGAAAGCCACGGAGCCGATACGCTGCGTCTTTACGAAATGTTCATGGGGCCGCTTGATGCTTCGATCGCCTGGTC
The DNA here is from genome assembly GCF_042675885.1 of Metaplanococcus flavidus. Taxonomy (NCBI): domain Bacteria; kingdom Bacillati; phylum Bacillota; class Bacilli; order Caryophanales; family Caryophanaceae; genus Metaplanococcus; species Metaplanococcus flavidus. The sequence goes on from NZ_JBHTKI010000006.1 coordinate 27,927, forward strand.
GACAAACGGATTGGAAGGAGCGCGCCGCTTCCTAGACCGTGTGTGGCGTCTGTTCATCGAAGACGAGAAATTGAGCACGAAAATTGTCGGCAAAAACGATGGCAAACTGGAAAAAATCTATCACCAGACCGTCAAAAAAGTGACAGACGATTTCGAAGGGTTGCGTTTCAACACCGCGATTTCACAGATGATGGTATTTATCAATGAAGGTTATAAAGTTGACGCGATTCCAAAAGAATACGTCGAAGGTTTTGTGAAAATGCTTTCTCCGATTGCACCGCATGTTGCCGAAGAGCTGTGGGAGAAAATGGGCCACACGGAAACGATCACGTATGCACAATGGCCGACCTATGATGAATCGAAAATGATCGACGATGAAGTGGAAATCGTTGTCCAGGTCAACGGCAAAGTAAGAACGAAAATGGTAGTGGCGAAAGACATTACGAAAGAAGACCTGGAAGCGGCAGCGTTGGCGGATGAAAACATCCAAAAAGCAGCTGAAGGCAAACAGGTCCGCAAAGTGATCGCGATTCCGGGTAAATTGGTTAACGTGGTAATAGCTTAATAGGATGAAACCGGAGTTCCAGCTTGAGGGCTGGCCCTCCGGTTTTTTTATGGATAAAATTATTGGGTGAATTTGGAAGTTCAGGAGCGGGTTTGTCTCCGGATAGTAAATGGCTCCTTCCGGACAGTTTTTTTATTTTGCGGATAGTATACGATCTGTTCCGGACAGTATTTTAATTCTGAGGACAGTAAATCCTTAATTTGGAAATTAAATTTTTAGAAAATCATTTAACAAGCCATAAAAATAACCCTTCGCATACCAATGCGAAGGGTTTCTTCATTATTAAACTTGTTTAGCAAAATCAGCCGCGCTTCTTCCGGCAACATTGCCGGTAACAAGCGCAGATGTAATATTGTAGCCACCGGTATAGCCGTGGATATCGAGGATTTCACCGCAGAAATAAAGGCCGGGCTTTTTACGGGATGCCATTGTTTTCGGCTCGATTTCTTTAATGGAGACGCCGCCTCCGGTAACGAAAGCCTTTTCGATGGGCTGCGTGCCGGTGACGTCCATGGTAAATGCAGTAAGTTCCGTTGCCATGGCACGTACTCTATCATTGGCAAGTTCGGCGCCGGTGAGTGCTGGATCAATTCCCGCACGATTCAGCAGGAACAGCAGCCAGCGTTCCTGGCCCAGGCTTTTCCAAACATTTTTAACCGCTTTTTTCGGTTCCTCTTTCATCATTTTCATGAGAAGCTGGAATGCAGATTCCGTATTTTCTCCCGGCATCGAGTTGATACGCATTTCGACCGGTGCACCGCCGTTTTTTTTCATCTCTTTTACAACGTATTGACTGCAGCGCAAAATAGCGGGCCCGCTTAGACCGAAATGAGTGAAAAGCATGTCCATCTGGTGAGTCACCAGAACTTTTCCTTTTTTATTCAACACCGAAACAGCAACATCGCGAAGGGCCAGCCCCTGAAGGTCGCGGCTGACGATGAATGGTTCTTTGGACAGCAGAGGCACTTCGGTCGGATACAAATCGGTTACTAAATGGCCGGCTTTTTCTGCCCACGGGTAACCGTCGCCGGTGGATCCGGTTTGCGGAACGGCTTTGCCGCCGACTGCGACAACGATTGACTTGGCTGTATACTCTTCGCCGGTATGAAGGCGGACACCCGTCACTTTGTCATCAGTCATCAATAACTTCTTAACCGGAGAATCCAGCAGAATTTCGACGCCAAGACGGTCCATTTCGCGGAACATGGCATCAGCCACATCCTGTGCGCGATTGGATACCGGGAACATGCGGCCATGGTCTTCTTCTTTCAACGCCACGCCGAGTCCTTCAAAAAAAGAAATGATGTCTTCATTATTGAACACTGAAAACGGACTGTGAAGGAACCGTCCGTTGCCGGGTATATGTTTCACAATTTCGTCAAGAGACAAGCGGTTGGTGACATTGCAGCGTCCGCCGCCTGAGATGATTAACTTTTTGCCGAGCTTTTTGCCTTTTTCAATCAATAAAACTTTCTGGTTTCGTGAAGCAGCGGCGATGGAGGCCATCAGACCTGAGGGACCCCCGCCGATAATAATAACGTCATACATAATAGGAAGAACTCGCTTTCGTTTTTAGTTTGTTTATAAATAAGCGCTTTGGCTTTTATCTTGTCCAGACTCCAGTGCTTGTCGGGGCTAAACAGGCGATTCCGCTTTTATTTAGTATACACGATGCTTCAAAATCCGTTGAGTAATTCTGTTTATAAGTGTAAACTATCGTGTAGATTGTTTTTTTATCAAGACTTAGTCAGGAAGTGCAAAATGTCAACGTTAATCAAAGGAACCGCCATTTTGACCCTGGGCCTGTTTTTATCCAAAGTGCTTGGTGTCATTTATATTATCCCGTTTTACAGTTTGGTTGGATCAGATAATATCGGACTTTACCAATACGCCTATATTCCTTATAATTTGATGCTCGCAGTTGCTATATCCGGGGCGCCGATTGCTTTTTCAAAATTTGTTGCCAAATACAATAGTCTCGGTGATTACGAAACCGGCAGGAGGCTGCTTCGTTCAGGACTCCTGACAATGATGGTCACCGGTTTCGTGTCATTTTTAGCGCTATATCTGCTGGCTGATGTCATCGCTCAGATTACGATTGACCCGGAAGACAAATTTTTTACTGTCACGGATGTGGCGGATGTAATCCGCTGGGTCAGTTTTGCTTTGATCGTCGTGCCATTCATGAGCCTTTGGCGCGGGTTTTTTCAGGGCTATAATTACATGATGCCCACTGCTGTTTCACAATTGATCGAGCAGATTGTGCGGATTATCTTCCTGTTGGCTGGTGCGTTCGTCGTTATCAATCTTTTGGGCGGCACACCAAAAACAGCTGTCCAATTCGCTGTGTTGTCAGCGGCCGTTGGTGCTCTGGGCGGAGTACTCGTCCTTTTCTATTATTGGAAAAAGCGGAAGCCGGAATATGATGAACTCCGGGCCACTTCGGTTGAATCATACGATGTCGGACTTCGGGATATGTACAAGGAAATCATAGCCTATGCAATTCCGGTTGTGTTCCTTGGGGTGGCGAATCCATTGTTCCAATTTATCGATATGCTGACATTCAATATGGGGATGAGCAGCACGGATAATGTGGAAAACACCAGTCTTTATCTGGGAATCCTGAATTTGACAGCACATAAGCTGGTTATGATTCCAGTGATGCTCGCTACAGGTTTTTCAATGGCGCTGATTCCATTGATTACCAAATACTTTACTTTGAACGAACACAAAGCTTTGACCCGGACGCTTGACCAATCGTTCCAAATGATTGTCTTTCTTACCTTACCGGCAGTAGTCGGAATGACGTTATTATCTGACGAGCTCTACCATATATTCTATCAAAACAGTGAAATTGGCTCCGAGATTCTGTCGCATTATTTGCCGGTGGCCATCCTCTTTTCTTTATTCCCTGTAACAGCATCCATCCTGCAGGGAATCAATCAACAGAAATGGATTATCCTGAATTTATTGACAGGGCTGTTGCTGAAATTATCATTGAATATTCCATTGATCAGCATGTTTGAAACGGATGGTGCGATCGCTGCGACAATCATCGGCTATTCCGTTGCGATTGCGATGAATATTGGTGTCATTATAGTGACCATGCAATATCGATCATCACTGGTTATCCGCCGACTGTTCTTCATTATATTAATGAATGCGGTTATGGCAATAGTTGTATTGCTGACTTTGGCTGGCCTTGAGCTCTTTATTGGGATGGACAGCAAATTCCAGTCGATTGTTCGGATACTGATCGTAGGGGGAATTGGCGGTGCTGTTTACGGATTTATCGCTCTCCGCACAGGCATTGCGCAGAAATTATTCGGCGAACGCCTGACAAAATACACACGGAAATTCGGCTTTTAGGAGGCGCTATGCGGATAGATAAATATTTATCAAATATGGGTTTCGGTTCACGCAAAGATGTAAAAGTTCTTTTGAAATCGAAGGCAGTGGAAGTGAACGGCGAAATCGTGCGCGACGCAAAACAGCACGTGGACGAAGTGGCCGATCTGGTGACTGTGGCTGGTGAAGAAGTGGAATATGCGGAATTCATCTACTTGATGATGAATAAACCCCCGGGCGTTATTTCCGCCACTGAAGATAAATACGACGAGACTGTCATCGATCTTCTAGGTGACGGGGAACGTCATTTCGAGCCGTTTCCAGTCGGCCGTCTGGACAAGGACACTGAAGGTTTATTGCTTCTGACGAACGACGGCAAATTGGCACATGAATTGCTGTCCCCGAAAAAGCATGTGGCGAAGACATATTATGCACGGATTGACGGACGGGTGACAGAAGAAGACGGCGAGGCATTCCGGAAAGGTGTCATTTTGGATGATGGCTATCAAACAAAAGAGGCTTTCCTGAAAATTATCCAAAGCGGTGAAGAGTCGGAGATAGAATTGACGATTACCGAAGGGAAATTCCATCAGGTCAAGCGCATGTTTGAAAGTGTCGGCAAAACAGTCGTATACCTGAAACGCCTGTCGATGGGATCGCTTCAGTTGGATCCCGATCTCGAGCTGGGCGAATACCGTTATTTAACGGAAGATGAATTAACTGGATTGAAAGAGAAAAAATGACCGCGGGTGCGGTCATTTTTTTCAGCTTGTTGAGAAAGTAAAAATGAAAACCGATATTCCGCAAAACAGCTACGCTTGCCAAAACCCGTGCTCCTGCATCGCTGCGCTAGCTTCGTCGCAAAGACTCGGCCGAACTCCCTTCGGCCAACTCTTGGCTTGCGCTGAGCTAACTCGGTCTCGTTTCACTTCGCCCGAGTGGATCTCAGCACTTCGCTTGGTCCCCTGGGCGTCTTCGCTGTTTTGCTCCATATCTCAGATTGCTTTCTCTAAAAGCATATACTTTTAAGTCAATTTCAAGAAACATGCATTCCGATTTTACCTTGAACACGAGTGAAGCGTCCGTCTAAAACGAAATGATTTGAGAAGCGGACAGTTTCTCAACAGCCTCGAAAAAATGACCGCGGATGCGGTCATTTTTTTTGTTGTAGGACTATTTTTTTTGGCGTCCAGACTCCAGTGGCCCAGCTTTTCTGTCTTAAGATGTCATCTTCACTTTTTTCTGCGTCGTTGTCCATTTGCCCCGACTTGGACTTGTCACCAAATCGTTAAAGGCCAATACATTCAAATCTCTTTGAATTGTGCGAGGAGTGATGCCGAATTCATCGACTAAATCTTGCGTAGTTACAGTCCCGTTTTCGAGGATGTACTTATACATATCTTTAATTCGAATTAGCATGCGATCCGTAGTAGGTTTCATAAAAGAGAACCACTCCTTCATCTTTTTTCCCATTGGCAAAGACTAGCGGACGAGATGCCGGGGTTTACCCAGCCGGTTTTTGTGAGTGTTTAGACATCCCCCTAAAAATTATCTGCCAGTTCAATTTATCTGACAATTTAATTATATCGAAAATATGTTTTAATATCCATGTTTATAATTTAATTTACTTAAATTTACATATATTTTACAAAGTATGTGGCTGATAATTTATCAGAAAATAGCCGGTATTTCTTTAAAAAATTCTTAAAAGGTGTACAATAGTTGTAATATAAGAGGGGTGTATATATGGACTGGCAGCTGGAAGCGGAAAAAAGACAGGAAAATATGCTGAAGGAATTACAGGAACTTATTGCGATTCCAAGTGTGTTGAATACAGACGCAACACCGGATGCCCCTTTTGGCAAGGAAGTAAAAAGGGCATTGGACTGGTTTTTGGAGAAAGGCCGTGAAAGTGGCTACCAGGTAAAAAATGTGGATAATATCGCCGGACATCTGGAAATCGGTGAAGGCGATGAACTTCTTGGCATATTGGGCCATGTCGATGTGGTGCCGACCGGAGACGGTTGGACAAAAAACCCTTTTGGCGGTGTCATTGAAGACGGAAAATTATTCGGCCGAGGTGCAATTGATGATAAAGGGCCGACAATCGCTGCCTGGACGGCTTTGAACATGGTGAAAGATGCAGGCTTCAAATTCAATAAACGCGTAAGACTGATCATCGGCACCGATGAAGAAAGTGGTTTCCGTTGTGTCGAGAATTATTTTCAAAAAGAAGAAATGCCGACGATCGCTTTTGCGCCGGATGCAGATTTTCCGATCATTAATGCGGAAAAAGGCATAGCTGCTCTGGTATTTTCACAGTCATATACCGGCAGGGAAGATCAATTGCTCACTTTCAAATCAGGTGAGCGCACCAATATGGTCCCTGATTTCGCAGAAGCGGAACTTGAAGGACGTTTGGCAGACTGGAAAAATGAATTTGAAAAGTTCACCTCTAAATATAATGTAGGATTTTCTGCTGTCGAGGAAGATGGCCGGGTTAAATTAACCGTTCAGGGAAAAGCGGCTCATGCAATGGAACCGGATGACGGCATCAATGCAGGAGTGATGCTCTCTTTATTCCTCAAAGACCATCTGACGGGTGACGGACAGGTTTTCACGGAGTTTATTGCAGAGAAATTTTACGGAGATACGCGTGGCAAGTCGTTGAATCTGGCGTTTACGGACGAAGCTTCAGGGGACACGACTTTCAATGCCGGAATTATGCGTTTTGAAAAAGCTAAGGGCGGAACGGTCGAGGTCAGTATGCGCTATTCGATTTCGTGCCCTTTTGATGAAGTGATGGAAGAGATACAAGCGGAAGGCTTTTCCGTGAACGTACATTCCAATTCCAAACCTCATTATGTGGATGAAAACGATCCATTCATAAAGACGCTGCAGAATGCCTATGAAAAGCAGACCGGCGAAAAAGCGGAATTGCTGGCCATCGGCGGCGGCACGTATGCCAGGGTGATGGACAAAGGAGTTGCATTCGGCATGCTGTTCCCGGGCGAAAAGGATGTCGCCCACCAGCTTGATGAATTTGTGGACATTAAGAATCTGGTGAAGGCGACGGCGATTTATGCTGAAGCAATCAGTCAGTTGGCTTGCGATTAAAAAAATAAATAATTTATTTCATACAATGATGACTGAAAAACTATCAACTGGAGAGAAAGAAGGAATGGACATGGAATGGATTTTGCACAACGATGAGTTTATTCAGGAAGATAAGCTGACGATATCAAAAGAGGACCGTGGCTATCAATTCGGTGACGGGATTTACGAAGTGATCCGTGTTTATGGAGGAGATCTCTATACGGCGAAAGAGCATATCGACCGATTCTATGACAGTGCCGAAAAAGTGAAAATTGTCGTCCCTTATACCAAAGACGTGTTTCACAAATTGATGTACGACCTGGTAGAGAAAAATGAAATCAATAACGGCCAGGTATATGTCCAGATTACCCGCGGATCATATGTGCGTCAGCATCAATTTCCGGCAGACAGCACACCGGTCGTTGTCGGGTACACCAAAACGGTTGAGCGACCTCTGGAATTGATGCGTAACGGGGTGCGCGCGAAATTTATCGAAGATATGCGCTGGCTCAGGTGTGATATCAAAAGCCTCAACTTGTTGGGCAATGTAATGGCAAAACAGGAAGCGCATGAAAGTGGCTGTTTTGAGGCTGTGCTGCACCGCAGCGAAATGATAACGGAAGGTTCATCTTCCAATATGTATGGTATCAAAGAAAATGTGCTTTACACACATCCTGCCACAAACCTGATTTTGGATGGCATCACGAGAAGAACTATTTTGGAACTTTGTGCGGAACTGGGGATTAATGTCCAGCAAACACCGATGACCAAAGACCAGGCGCTCCAAATGGATGAGTTCTTCATGTCCTCGACGACAGCAGAAATTATTCCTCTTATTGATATTGATGGTTCCAAAATTGGGGATGGCACACGTGGTGCTCTGACTGAAAAACTTCAGAAAGCTTTCGAGGCAAGATTGAATTTGGGTGTACAAATTTAGTCTGCAAAGAATGAAAACAGTATTCGGCAAACGCTGAATGCTGTTTTTTTGCAAGATTAAAAATGGTAAACTGATTAAAGGTGATGACAATGGAGAATCATTATTTTATTGGAATAAAAGTCCCTTTGCAGACTTCGCGATCCCTGGCCGAACAGAGGAATTCCTGGGGTCTGTTGAGCCATAAACGCATTCCGGTTGCAGAAGATCTGCATATTACTTTGGTGTTCATCGGCGGGGACCCACAGGGAGAGATTGATGCTGCTGCAGATGCATTGGAGCAAGTGGAGCAAGCTCCCTTTGATGTGACAATAACCGGCACAGGTTATTTCGGTAAACCGGAGCGGCCGCGAGTGGTATATGCAGCAATCGAAGAAAATGTTTTATTGAATGAATTGCAAAAGAAGATCAAACAAGCGCTCAGCGGATTTCGTTGGAGCCCGGATAACAAACCTTTTGTGCCCCACATCACGCTCGCCAATAAATGGACAGCAAAAGAAGCATGGACCGAAATTCCGGCACTTGAACCTGAACGATTCGGGGTGACGGAATTCTGTTTGTTCCGGATTGAGCCTGGCAGTACCCCCCGTTATGTTGCAATAAAAACTTATAAGTTGAAGGATGGCGTATAATTGCGCCAATGGGCGAGGTCAGATGAGAACAATTTTTGTAATAAATCCGGTGGCCGGAAACGGCAATTCGATGAAGAAGTGGCAGAAGTTCAAAGAAACAATCCACTTTCCTTATGAACTGGCGGTCAGCCGTTATAGCGGACATGCCACTGAACTGGTGAGGGAATTGCATAATTCTCCCGATCCGGTGTTGGTAGTCGGCTTTGGTGGTGACGGCACGCTGCGGGAAGTGATTGACGGCGCTGCCGGTGCGCCGCAGTTAATTGTGGGCTCCATTGCGGCGGGATCCGGCAATGATTTTGGGCGGGGCTTCCATTCTTTTGCGGATGCCGGGGAAATTGCTACCTTTTTGGCAAACCCGGAAAGCACCAGAAAAGATTTGGGTGAATTTGTTGACGATAAGACCCATCATTTTGTCAGCAGCTCAGGCATCGGATTTGACGCAGAAATTTCGGTAATGGTCAATCGATCCAGGATCAAGCGATGGCTCAATAGGATCGGCATGGGCAAACTTGTGTATTTCTTATACGTGGTCATCACTTTGCTGAGGTTCCGTCTGTTTTGCCTTACTGTCGAGCTTGAGGGGGAAACGGTCCATTATGATAAAGTCTGGTTCGCCACTGTCAACAATCAACCGTATTTTGGCGGCGGCATGAAAATTTCGCCGCATTCAGTAGCGGACGACGGCATCCTTGAGCTGACGGTCGTCAACCGACTTTCCCGATTGAAACTGCTGCTTGTTTTTGGTACGGTATTCAGCGGGAAGCATTTGAGATTCAAAGAAGTCCACCAGCTCCAAGGCAAAAAGTTTTCATTGGCGGCAGACCGGGCTGTTTACCGCCATGTGGACGGTGACAGCGCCGGAAGAACTCCCGGAAATCGCAGTATCCCGTATTATGTCAGCAAGAACGAATGGTATTCTGTAAATAAATGATGGAAAGAGGAACAAGAAATGAGAGCAAGATATAAACCATGGGCAGCGGAACTGATCGAAGCCCATCCGGGAATTGTGATTCCCGAACCCGAGAAATTGAAAGGCAGATGGCAGGAGGAGTTCGGCAATGCCAATCCTCTGCACATCGAAGCGGGTTCCGGCAAAGGCCGGTTCATTACGGGAATGGCACAGGCCAATCCCGATATTAATTATATTGGCATTGAATTATTCGACAGTGTGATCATCACGGCACTTCAAACGGTACTGGAAACAGAAGGCGGCATTCCGAATCTCCGGCTCTTGCGCGTGAATGCACAGGAAATGGAAAGCTTTTTTGAAAAGAATGAAGTTGACCGCATGTACCTGAACTTTTCCGATCCGTGGCCGAAAACGCGTCACGCAAAACGCCGGCTGACGCACGAATCATTTTTAAGTTTGTATGAAACGGTGCTGCCGAAAAATGGGGAAATCCATTTCAAGACGGACAACCGCGGACTGTTCGAGTATTCACTGACGAGCATTTCCGATTACGGCATGCTGTTGAAAGACGTGTCCTTAGATCTGCATGCCAATGAACCGGAATGGAACATTATGACCGAGTACGAAGAGAAATTCATGAAAAAAGGACAGCCGATTTACCGGATGGAAGCGCAATATAATTCTTAAGCTACAGTAGAAGGGGATGGGATGATGGAGAAATTTGATTTTCACGAAATGACTTTGACCTGGCTCGACGGCGGCACAACGAATCTGGACGGGGGCACAATGTTTGGCGTTGTTCCAAAAGTGGTGTGGTCGAAAAAGTACGCGGTGGATGAAAAGAATAATATCGAATTGCCGACTCATCCGATCCTCATTCAATTTGACGGCCATAATATTTTAGTTGACAGCGGACTTGGCGACGGAAAATTATCCGAGCGGCAAATTCGCAATCTTGGAGTAACTTCTCAATCTTCATTGGATAATGAACTTGCGGAGCTTGGGCTTTCTGCGGGGGACATCGACACGGTGCTGATGACGCATCTGCATGGAGACCACGCGGCAGGATTGACTTCAAAACAGGGTGAGGAATACGTTTCCGCTTTTCCGAATGCGAAAATTTATGTGTCGTCTATAGAGTGGGATGAAATGCAGCATCCGAATATCCGCTCCCGCAACACTTACTGGAAAGAGAATTGGGAGCCAATCCGGAACCAGGTGGAAACATTTGAAAATGAGCTGACACTGTTTGGTGCCATTACGATGATTCACACGGGCGGCCATTCAAATGGCCACGCAGTCATCAAACTGGAAAGTGGAGGGGAAACGATTCTCCATATGGGCGACATCATGCCGACCCATGCCCACCAGAACCCGTTATGGGTGTTGGCTTATGACGATTACCCGATGGATTCGATCTATGCGAAAGAACGGCTGATGAAAGAAGCTCTGGAGAAGGGCTATTATTTCTCGTTCTATCACGACGCCTATTACCGTTTGCTGAAATGGAGCAAGGACGGCAAAGAGATTGTGGAATCGCTGAAGTATAAAGAGAAGAATAGCTGATTTTGAAGGAGGCACCGCTTTAGCGGTGTCTTTTTTTATGCATGGATAATACTAACCGCAACTAAATGGTAGATAACCGCAACTAATTGGTCCATAACCGCAACTAAATGACCCATAACCGCAACTAAATCGGGAATAACCGCAACTAAAGATAAAAAAATAGAAAATAATGGAAATCATCATGGCTGACAAATTCTAGCCGCACCCCATATGAGTTAAACCGCACCCCAGATCTCTCAAGCCGCACCTCAGAAGGTTTAACCCGCACCCGGGACCAATCAAGCCGCACCCCAAGAGCGACCATCTCGAAACCCATAATATTTCCATGCAAAACGCACAAAAAAAACAGGCAAGCGAAATAATTTACGCTTGTCTGCAGGTTAGATGTATTGATTTTGCTACTAGATTTTTGAAACTTCCACAACCGCACCAGTAAAAGCGTCTGCCATGAATTCAAATTGCTCTAGTTCATCGTCGCGGTGGCGTGTGATGCCGCCTTTGTAGACGTCGGTCGTAATTGCGTGCTGTGTATAAGGTTCTGTTTTCATATAGATCCATGAGCCGTCAATCGGACCTTCTTCTTTAAATGAATTCTTCACTTGCTTCAGTACTTCATCTGCCGGGTAAAGCTTCTGGCTGCGGTCCACCATTTCTTTGACGACAAACGTTGCAGCCACACCTGTGGCAAAGCCGATTAGTAAATCACGATTTTTCAATGAAATCCCTCCTATACTTGCTGGCTAAATTGTACCATAATTTATAAATAAACGAGAAATGATAACAGCCCCTGTAATTCCTGTCTTTCGGTTATCGAAATAAAAAAGTGGAAATAAACTGAAAAAAGAACTAAACTGAATGAAGGCATTTTATTTTAGGAGGAAGTTGAATTATGAATAGTGAAACAAGAGAATTATTCAAGACCTTAACAGAGTTGCCTGGAGCCCCTGCCAACGAGCATGCTGTCCGCAAATTCATGAAAAAAGAATTAGGCAAGGTTTCAGATGAACTGATTCAGGACAATCTGGGCAGTATTTTCGGCGTTAAGCACGGCGAAGGGGACGGACCCCGCATCATGGTCGCCGGCCATATGGACGAAGTCGGATTTATGGTGACACAAATTACGGACAATGGCATGATCCGCTTTCAACCGCTTGGCGGCTGGTGGAACCAGGTAATGCTGGCGACACGGGTGGAAATCATGGTCGGTGACAAAGCGATTCCAGGGGTGATCGGTTCAATCCCTCCACATCTGTTAAGTGAAGAAATGCGCAGCAAACCGATGGAAATTAAAAATATGCTCATCGATATCGGCGCGGATGACCGTGACGATGCATTGTCGTTCGGCGTTCGGCCGGGGCAGCAAATCATTCCTTACAGCCCATTTACACCAATGGCCAATGACAAAAAAATTATGGCGAAAGCATGGGATAACCGATACGGCTGCGGTTTGGCAGTTGAATTACTGCGGGAATTGAAAGATGAAAAATTGCCGAACGAGCTGTTTTCCGGCGCGACGGTGATGGAAGAAATCGGACTGCGTGGTGCATCGACGGCTGCCACGATGATCAACCCCGATATTTTCTTTGCGCTTGACGCAAGTCCTGCGAATGACGCTGATGGCAATAAAAACGAATTTGGCCAATTGGGCAAGGGAACGCTTCTGCGCATCCTGGATAAGAGCATGGTCACTCACCGTGGCATGCGTGAATTCGTTCTTGATACAGCGGAATCGAACAATATTCCTTACCAGTATTTCATTTCACAAGGCGGTACGGACGCCGGACGCGTGCATCAGGCAAACGAAGGTGTGCCAAGTTCCGTAATCGGAATCTGTTCCCGCTATATCCATACTTCTTCATCGATTATCCATACGGATGATTATGCAGCTGCGAAGGAGCTATTGGTGAAGCTGGTCAAATCGGCTGACCGCACAACCGTGGAAACAATTAAAAATAATGTATAAAATGTAAAAAGGTGCCCTCGGGCACTTTTTTTTATCGGGGGGAAAAATGATGAACAGTTTAAAAATTGCCGTAGCATCCCAAAACCCTGCGAAAATCAGGGCGGTCACGGAATGCTTCAGTGAGCTCGGGATAGAAGCTGAAATAATCTCAACAGAAACAGAATCAGGCGTCGCCTCACAACCTTTTTCAATAGAAGAGACCAGACAGGGGGCTGTTAACAGAGCTTCAGCTGCACTCTCAAAAGGATTTGATCTGGCTATTGGCCTGGAAGGCGGTGTCTTCGAACTCGAAGGCTCGATGTATTTGTGCAATTGGGGGGCGATGGCCGGTTCCGGCGGAAAACTCTATACAGCGGGCGGCGCACAAATTCCATTGCCGGAAGAAATCGCGCGCGAGTTGAAAAACGGCTTTGAACTCGGACCGGTCATGGATCATTATGCAAATGAAACCGGCATCCGGCACCATAAAGGGGCCATCGGAATTTTGACAGGCGGTTTGGTGAACCGCGGAGATATGTTCGGCCATATTGTGAAGCTTCTCGTCGGACAATACCAGCTGGACAGCGGTTGAGTTGCATGTGAATGGAAACATCTTTAAAATAGGAATCAGCAAAGCAGGGGAGGAAGACACGTGAGACGGTCAGCTTTTATTACAGGAACTGTGTTGTCCGCATTGTTATTGGCCGGATGCATGGGAACTCCTGAAGAACGATTGGCGGAAGGGCTTTCTGAAACCCGCCTGGCTTTTGAAGAAGAGCCGCCGGAAACCAATGAAACCGCCGGAGAGACAGAACTTTATCTGCCTGGGGGGTACGATATCGAAGAACCTTCTGATGAAAACAATATTATTTTGACTAAGGGCAGCGATTCCTATGTGCTGTTCATCAATCCCAATGAAGCTCCAGACAGTAAATTCTTCTACGATCTTCAAAAAGCGAATGAAGAACAGGAATGGACTGCAGATGAGACCTTCGAACAAAATGGCCGTTTCGGTTTCGCGACGCTAAGATCCATAGCGGAAGACCGTTTTGAAGTGGTCGTCAGTGCAGGCGGCGTTAAAATGACCACCATTTCCGAAGAGTCGGATGTTCCAGGGAATATGGCATGGATGATGAATACCGTGCGTTCCATCGAAGAAAATTGAGGTGAATAATTTATGAAGAAACTTGAATCCATCGAACAATTCAATGAACACAAAGAAGGACAGGGCACAATTTTCATGTTTACAGCCGGCTGGTGCCCGGATTGCCGAGTCATTGACCCGATCATGCCGGATGTAGAACAAACTTTTTCAAATTACAATTTCCTGTCAGTGGACCGGGATGAATTCATCGACCTTTGCATCGAGCTTGATGTATATGGCATTCCGAGCTTCCTAGCTTTCAGCAAAGGACAGGAATTGGGCCGGTTCGTCAGCCGCGACAGGAAAACCCAGGAAGAAATTGAAGGTTTTATTGCCGGATTGCAATCATAATATACCGACGGTTCGCCTGAGAAGGTCGAACCGTTTATTTTTGACAGAGAGGAAGATCAATATGAACTCCACACAATTGGTGAATCTTTTAAGAGAACGATTGCCGAGCCGGGATTTGGAATGGCGCTACGATCGCGAAAAAAATACAGCGAATATCCATCATTTAAAAATCGGGAAGGGCCTGACGCTCGATTTGCCGAAAATCACAAGCCGTTATGAAACAAAAGGCGAAGAAGCTGTGAACGAAATAATCTACACGATCAATGAGACGTTCAAAGCGATGGAGCGCGAGGCCGAAGGGGACCTCCCGGGAGGAGAACATATTTATCCGGTCATCCGCTCGACTTCTTTTCCAGTGGTATCCAATGAGGGGAACCGTTTTATCACATCGGACCATACAGCGGAAACCCGGATTTTTTATGCGCTCGATACTGGGGCAGCCTATCGCTTAATTGATGAAAATGTGTTAAATTCATTAAGTCTGACAGAAGACCAGCTCAAGGAACTCGCAAGATTCCAGGTCAAGAAGCTGAAAACTGCAGTCAAGGAAGACCACGTTGCTGGAAACGTGTTTTATTTCCTCAATGAAAATGATGGTTATGACGCATCGCGAATTTTAAATGAGACGTTTCTGAAAGATATGAAAAAGAAAATTACCGGAGACATGACGGTGTCCGTCCCGCATCAGGATGTAATGATCATCGGCGATATCCGCAATGAGTCAGGCTATGATGTGCTCGCGCAGATGGCGATGCATTTCTTCACAAATGGCAAGGTGCCGATCACGTCACTGTCATTTGTATACGAAAACGACGAATTGGAGCCGATCTTCATCCTGGCAAAAAATAGACCCGAAGAGGAGAACGATAAGAAATGAATGCATTTTATAATAAACAAGGAATCGGCGACGTATTGCTCGTTCAGCTGCAAACAGAAACGCCTGAGAAAATCCAGACGGAGATCAGCGGAGACATTACGCTGATCAAAGACGGTAAAGAGGCAATCGCTGGCTTCAACCTTTTCAATGCTTCACAATACATCAGCTTCCCTGAGACTGGAACGATTGATGTGTCAGAACAACTGGTTACCGAATTGCAGAATGCGCTGGAAAAGAACAGTGTTGAATTTTTACTTGAAGTCGACTTGTCTCCTAAGTTTGTAGTCGGTTATGTAGAAACGATGGAAAAACATCCGAATGCCGATAAATTGAATGTTTGCCAAGTAGCAGTCGGAACTGAAAAACTGCAGATAGTTTGTGGAGCACCCAATGTGGCAGCGGGACAAAAAGTGGTTGTCGCTAAAGCGGGCGCCGTAATGCCTTCAGGAATGCTTATCAAAGATGCAGAACTTAGAGGCGTAGCGTCAAGCGGCATGATTTGTTCTGCCAAAGAATTGGCCCTGCCGGATGCACCACAGGAAAAAGGAATATTGGTTTTGGAAGATGACAATGAAATCGGATCCCCATTTGAAGTAAAGGCGTGACTTGTTATGAGCTGGGTTAAAAAAATATGGAACCGTATGTTTGCCGATGAAGTCGAGGAAGAAGTTGAACAGCAATACACAGCTCCTGTCGAGCAGAAGAGCGCGCATGTGCCTTTTCGTTTTCCATTGATCACCGATGAGGAAAGGGAAGTCTTTCTGAAAAAAGAGCAAAGTGGCGAAAAAATTACGATGGCTGAAGTCAGGGAAGAATTAATGCGCCGGCCATCACAAACGGCGCCGCAACCTGCCCGAAGGGAAATTCGGCCGGAACCGGTAAGTGCCCCGCGCCAACCTGCGCAATGGCAGCCCCAATCTCCTGAACCAAAACAGGAAATCAACAAAGCTGAACCCATTCGGCGGCGCTTTGAACCGACCAGGATTCCATCGCCAATCCACGGGTTCAACGAAAGAAAACCGGAACCGATTGAAATTCTTCTTGAACAAAAAGAATTGAAAGAGGACTTTCAACAGGCGATTCTGCCGCAAACAATGGTGGAAAAAGAGGTTTTGGAACCGGATAATGAAGAAACGGGAAATGCTGCGGCACCCGGACAATTGATGTCAGAGCCAGAAAAAGAAGCCATGGAAGAAAAGGCCGTACCTCCAGCAGATTCAGAACAACCGGAGGAGCTTCCTGCACAAGAGACAGCCGCTGAACCTGCAGAAGAACCGACTGCGGATATTTCATTGGATGAACAGGTGGTACATAGCGAAAAAACTTCAGAACCTGCTGCCTTACAGCAGGCTGTCAGTGTCGATGCAGTAAAGAAAAAAGAAAAAACTGTGCCTTTTAATGTGCTGATGCTGAAATCGGATAAAGAGAAATTCAAAAAGCTTAACGCTATGGCACCAAAGGAACAAACGAAGGTTCCCCCAATTGAAAAGCCGGAAATTAAACCGGAACCGAAAGTTTTTGCAGAAACAGAATCGGCAGGAGAATCTCCTGTTATAGAAGCAATGGACGAATCAGGTTGTTCGGAATCCGTTGAAACAGCCCCTGTGGCAGCGTATGAATATCCGCACAGTAGTTTTCTGCAAGCGCCGGAAAATGACCGGAAAGATGAGGCGTGGATGGAAGAGCAGGGGGAGCGGCTGATAGAAGCACTTTCCCATTTCCAGATAAAGGCTACAATTCATAGCATCGTCCAGGGACCGGCTGTCACACAATTCGAGTTGACTGTGGCACAAGGCGTCAAAGTCAGCAAAATTCGTAATTTAGCGGATGACCTGAAATTGGCGCTGGCAGCAAAGGATATTCGAATCCAGGCCCCGATTCCGGGTAAAAGTTCAATCGGCATCGAAATTCCGAATAGGGCTTCAAGGGCTGTGCGCATTTCTGAAGTAATTGGCAGTGCCCAATTCCAGGATTCGGATTCTCCTTTGGAAGCAGCACTGGGACTTGATTTGACCGGAAAACCGGTAACACTTGATTTGCGGAATATGCCTCACGGTCTGATTGCCGGAGCGACTGGTTCCGGTAAATCCGTGTGCATCAATTCACTGCTCGTCAGTCTTCTGTACAAATCATCCCCTCAAGATCTTAAGTTATTGTTAATCGATCCGAAAATGGTGGAATTGGCACCTTATAATCACATTCCGCATTTGGTCAGTCCGGTAATTACAGATGTGAAGGCAGCCACTGCTTCACTGAAATGGGCGGTTTCCGAAATGGAACGGCGATATCAGCTGTTTGCCCATACGGGAGTGCGCGATATCAGCCGTTATAATAAGATGGTCAAAGAAAAAGCTGACCATGCACAGCATCTGCCTTATATTCTGATCGTCATTGATGAGCTGGCCGATCTGATGATGATGTCGCCTTCCGATGTCGAAGATGCAATTTGCCGGATCGCGCAAAAAGCACGCGCCTGCGGGATCCATCTGGTTATTGCTACGCAGCGGCCATCTGTGGATGTCATCACCGGTTTGATCAAATCAAATATTCCGACACGCATCGCTTTTTCTGTTTCTTCTCAAGTGGACAGCCGTACAATCCTGGATTCGCAGGGAGCGGAGCGTTTACTGGGAAGAGGGGATATGCTGTATCTGGGCAATGGCATGTCTGCACCAAGCCGGATACAGGGAACTTTCGTGACGGATGAAGAAATTGAGAAAATTATTTCACATGTCCGCAGCCAGGGAGAACCTGAATATTTCTTCAAAGAAGAAGAATTGATCAAAATGAATGGCTCCGGAGCAGAACAGGATGACCTTTTTGAAGAAGCCTGCCGTTTTATTATGCAGCAGGGCAGCGCCTCGACCTCCCTTCTGCAGCGTAAGTTTCATATCGGCTATAACCGTGCAGCGCGGCTAATGGACCTCATTGAAGAACACGGGTTTATTTCAGAGCAGAATGGCAGCAAAGCCCGCTCTGTGCTGATTACTGAAGAAGATATTTCCGAAGTCTTCCAATAATAAGTTTTATTATTTTAAAATATTGATAATATTGCATTTTAATAAAAATATGATATAATCGAATGATTGTTTGAACTAATCGGCTATCCACTTCAAATGGGATGGAATAGACTACTTTCAACTTCCACAGGAGGTTCACTTATGACAGTTTTACATTTTACCGGCATAAAAGGCTCAGGAATGAGCCCGCTTGCTCAGATTATGCATGATATGGGCAACGAAGTGCAGGGCTCGGATATCGCCAAATATTTCTTTACAGAGGAACGTCTGCGGGATAGAGGTATTTCCATTCTTCCTTTCAATCCGGAAAATATCAATGCCAATATGACAATTGTTGCCGGAAATGCTTTTAATGATGACCATCCGGAACTTGTGCGTGCACGGGAAGTTGGCGCGACCATCATCCGTTATCACGAATTTCTTGGTGATCTGATGAAACAATATGTGTCTGTGGCGATAACCGGCGCTCACGGGAAAACTTCAACAACCGGTCTGATGGCACATGTACTGAACGGTTATAAGCCAGTTTCTTATCTCATTGGGGATGGCACGGGCTATGGCGCTGAAGATTCACATTTCTTCGTTGTTGAAGCCTGTGAATACCGCCGCCATTTCCTTGCCTATCATCCGGATTATGCAATCATGACCAACATCGATTTTGACCATCCGGATTATTTTGCCGGCATAGACGATGTGTTCAAGGCGTTTGAAGAAATGGCACAGCAAGTGAAAAAATGCATTATCGCATGCGGGGATGATGAACATCTGCAGCAACTGCAGTCACCCGTGCCAATGGTTTATTATGGATTCGGTGAAGAAAATGATTTCCAGGCACGCAATGTCATCAAAACCACAGAAGGAACTACTTTTGATGTGGTGATCCGCAATGAATTTTTCCATACGTTCACGATTCCAATGTTCGGTGACCATACGATTTTAAATGCGCTTGCTGTTATTTCGCTCTGCCATTATGAAAATATTCCGGCTGCCACCATCCAACAGCAATTCAGCGGATACCAGGGTGTCAAGCGGAGATTTTCACAAACCGACATAGGCGACCGCATTCTGATCGACGATTATGCACACCATCCGACAGAAATTCGCGCAACATTGCAATCTGCACGGCAAAAATTTCCTGACCGTGAAGTGATTGCGATTTTCCAGCCGCATACATTTACACGGACGCAGACATTCCTGCAGGAATTTGCGGATTGCCTGAGTGAAGCTGACCAGGTGTATCTTTGTGATATTTTCGGTTCTGCACGCGAAGAGGCCGGAACATTGACCATCAGTGATCTGGAAGAGAAAATTCCGGATTGCCGCTTGATTCAAGTGGAAGACGTGGCAAATCTTACTGATCATAAAAATGGTGTATTTCTGTTCATGGGAGCGGGAGACGTCACCAAGTTTAAAGAAGCATTTGAAAATCTGCTTGCAACAGAGGAAACAGTCTGACCTTCGGGTTGGACTGTTTTTATTTTTTTTGCAGGTTATTCGTAAACTTTTATAGAATTAATGTAGAGGGACTGTGTTTAGCTGCAGTTCGACGAGGGTAGAAATCTATATAACAGAATGTAAAAGGAGGAATTATGATGGATTGGCAAATACTGCTTTATATTGCCGCAATCGTGGCTGCAGTCGGATTTTTAATTCTATGCATAGCTTTGGCAATGACATTGAATTCATTGAAAAACACATTAAAAGAAGTTTCAGGCACTGTTGCCGGACTTGAAAACCAATTGCAGGGGGTGACGTTGGAAACAACCAATCTGCTGCATAAAACAAACGAGCTTGCTGAAGACATTCAGGTGAAGACCGAAAAACTTAATGGTGTTGTAGATGCTGTTAAAGGTGTCGGCAATTCGGTAACTGACTTGAATGCTTCTGTAAGACGCATTACAATGTCCATCGCTTCACAGGCTGAACAAAATGAAGAAAAAATTGCACAGGTTGTGCAGTGGAGCAATGTGGCTATGGGAGTCCGCGATAAATGGAAAGCGAGAAAAGCTTATAGCAGCCAGCAGTCTGAAACCTATCAGCCTGTACCGGGACAGAAACAGCTTCCGCATAACGATCAATACTGATAAAAAAACCAATAATTAACTGGAGGAATGTAAAATGACTGGAAACAATGATTTCAATAACCAAAAACCGAATTATAACGACACGCAATATAATAAAGACTTCTATTCGACTTCAGGGCAAAGCTATCAACAAAGTGACTATGTACCGCAGTCTTACGGCATGTCCAGCCGCTATGACGACTTGTACGATTATGAGGAAGAGTCGGGCTCAGGCAGCTTTCTTGCCGGCGCACTTGTAGGCGTGGTCATTGGAGCTGCAGCAGCTTTATTCCTTGCGCCAAAATCAGGAAAAGAATTCCGCGGCGATCTGAATACACAAGTTTCTTCTTTGAAGGAAAAGAGCCAAAGCTCCAAATCAGAATCTGACAGCGAAGGCGGCTTTAAGCAACAGCTTAAAGATCAATCCTCAAAAGTTGTTGATAAAGTAAAAGGCGTCAAAGGCGGTTCTTCACCAATGGATGACGGCACAGCTTCATCTGAAGGGGAAGAGTCGATTGATATGCATGCGACAATCGAAAACACTGTCCATGAATCCAATAAAGAAACGGAAACAGCGGGCAATGAAGCATATACGTCCACAGCCAATGCTTTAAAAGAAGCTGTTGAAGAAGTGAATGATGAAAGTAAATCGGGATCGGGTTATTCAACTGGTTCAACAACAAAAGATGACGTGAAACATAACACCGGTTCGAATAAAAACTCGAATGCCGGTGATAGTTTCAACAAAAAAAAGTCTGGAAATCCGAGCAACAAAAACACATCCGGAAGCAATAACCCGAATAAAAACAATTCCAATTCCAACAGCAATAAAAACAACTCTACAAAATAATTGGGAGCGGATAAAATGAAAAATCTAGTAAGAGTACAGAATTTGGACAGCCTTAAAAAAGCTGTCGAAGGTACACAAAGCTACTGGCTTTTCAAACACAGCAGTACGTGCCCGGTTTCTGCAGCTGCCTGGAACGAATACAATGAGTATTGTTCCCTGCACCCCAACCAGCTTTTCCTGTTCCTGGTGGTTCAGGAAGATAAGGAATTATCACAGGAAATTGCAGAAATCACACAAATTAAACATGAGTCGCCCCAATTAATGCATTTTTCGAATATGCAAGTGGATTGGCATGCGTCTCACAATAAAATTAAGAGCAAGTCCATGCAAGAATTTATTGCTTAATCAAGAGGCCGGAGCCCAGTGCTCCGGCCTTTTTAGGTGAAAAACACTTTAGCGCGTTGAAGCGCTAAAACTTTTCTCGTGACATTAATGGATACTTTGCATATAATGGTCCTATCATGTTAAGATGAATCACCGATAAAAGGTGATTTGCGAAAGGGGAAATTAGGATGAGCCAAACTGATTTAGAACAGCTGAGAGAAAAAGTCGATGCAGTTAACCTGCAAATTCTGTCCCTTATAAACGACAGAGCTTCCGTGATTCAAGAGATCGGAAAAATTAAAGAAAAACAAGGAATGAACAGATATGATCCGCTTCGTGAGCGTCATATGCTGAATTTGTTGAAAGATAATAATAACGGTCCATTAGACCAAAAAACGGTTGACCATATATTCAAGGAAATATTCAAATCTGCTTTGGATATGCAGGAAGAAGATACGCGCAAAACATTGCTCGTATCCCGCAAGAAAAAAGCCGAAGACACAATTATCAATATCAATGGAGAAATGGTCGGGCAGGGCGAACCTTCCTTCATCTTCGGCCCATGCGCGGTGGAATCCCAAGAACAAGTGACTACAGTAGCAGAAGCTATCGGAGGCAAAGGGCTGAAGATGATCCGCGGCGGGGCTTACAAACCTCGTACTTCTCCATATGATTTTCAGGGATTGGGTCTCGAAGGCCTAAAAATGTTGAAAAAAGCTGCAGATCAATATAACCTGGCAGTGGTTTCTGAAATCGTTACACCGCATCATTTGGAAGAAGCACTTGATTATGTTGATGTCGTGCAGGTCGGCGCACGAAATATGCAGAACTTCGAATTATTGAAAGCGGTTGGCAGCATCAATAAACCGGTTCTGCTGAAACGCGGGATGTCTGCAACGATTGAAGAATTCATCAATGCAGCCGAATACATCATCGCTTCAGGTAACAGCCAAATCATTCTTTGTGAACGCGGAATCCGCACGTATGAAAAAGCGACCCGCAACACACTGGATATTTCAGCTGTTCCGATTCTCAAACAGGAAACGCATTTGCCTGTATTTGTGGATGTAACGCATTCTACAGGACGCCGCGATCTATTGCTGCCGGCTGCAAAAGCAGCAATCGCCATCGGAGCAGACGGCGTTATGGCAGAAGTCCACCCGGACCCTGCAGTAGCCCTGTCAGATGCACAGCAACAGATGAACCTTCCACAATTCGACGAGTACTACGATTCGTTGATGAAGTTCATGAAGCAATACGAAATGAAAATTTAACACCAAAAAGCCGGGCAGAACCCCGGCTTTTGTTTTATTTTCAATGAATAATTTAAATATCATTTAGTTACCGCTTCGGCGTAAAGGGTTAAATAAGCATGCTCCTGTCTCTGCATCGCTACGCTAGCTTCGAGACATGAAAAACCGTTGCATCGCTTCGCTGCTTCGTCGCAAAGACTTGACCTCGCAAGCTTCGGCCAAGGTCTTAGCAAGCTGTTTTGCGGAATATCGTCTGCTAATCTATATTATTTCTGCATATTTAGTTGATATACATAAACTCACTGTCGTATGATTGTATAAAAGGGAAAGAGGGCGCTTACATGACCGTAACGATTTATGATGTGGCAAGGGAAGCGAACGTTTCCATGGCAACCGTTTCACGAGTAGTGAACGGCAACCAGAACGTCAAACCGGCCACAAGAAAAAAAGTATTGAAAGTGATTGAAGAGCTCGGCTATCGTCCGAATGCAGTGGCGCGCGGGCTCGCCAGCAAAAAGACCACTACGGTCGGTGTCATCATCCCGGATATTTCAAACAGCACCTATTCTGAGCTTGCAAGAGGAATAGAAGATATCGCAACCATGTACCGTTACAATATCATCCTGTCCAACTCGGACCAGAACGAGAACAAGGAATTACAGCTTCTTGAAACGATGCTTGGCAAACAGGTGGATGGCATAGTTTTCATGAGTGATATGATTACTCCTGTACTGCTTCATGAATTGGAACGGTCACCAACTCCGATTGTACTCGCGGGCTCGATAGAGGAAACCGGCAAAATTGCCTCCGTAAATATTGATTACTTTGAGGCGGCTTATGAAGCGGTTAAAAAATTAATTGAAAACGGGCATTTGAACATCGCATTCATCTCAGGGCCAATGACTTCTAAAATTAACAGGGATTACAAAATGAAGGGTTATAGAGAGGCGTTGGAAGATGCCGACATCACCTTTAAGCCGGAACTGGTAGTCGAATGCAATAATTCTTATGATGAAGGAATGCAGGCAGTGCTGGACTTGAAACCACATAAACCCACTGCTTATTTCGTCAATAATGATGAGATGGCAATCGGCGTGATCCATGCGGTGGAGGAAGGCGGGCAAAGTATTCCGGAAGAAGTTGAAATCATCAGCTATGAAAATTCAAAACTTGCCCGCATGGCTCGTCCAATGTTATCGTCTGTGGCATTGCCACTATACGATATCGGTGCCGTATCTATGCGTTTGCTGACAAAATATATGAATAAAGAAGAGATTGATGAGAATCAGGTTATTCTTCCTTATCGTATCGAAGAACGCCAATCCACTAAAAATGATGAATCTTAATAGTTTCCCACAAAAAAGCTGCCCAAGAGTCAATCTCGGGCAGCTTTTTTGCGTCTCAATTTCAAGACAGTTTTTTTTGCGTATGACGAATGATGTAGAGTGCTTTCTCCATCATTTGATGATTCTTATCGGTGATTTCCTCTTTTCTTGGAATAGCTTCATACATATTCTCAGGATCTTCCCAGGTTTCTATCAGTTTTACCGGAGACTCGGGTTGCCATTTATCGAGCCAGTTTTGAGGCAGTTTTCCGGATGGTTGCGGAATATCGTTCATCTCCAACCATAGATACGACCAGGCGCGGGGGACAACCCGCCAGATATCATAGCCGCCTCCTCCAACCGCAATCCATTTACCGCCACAATATTCGTGCGCCAGCTCATGTGCGATTTTGGGGATTTCCTTATAAATATCCATCGTTCCATAAAGATGTGTCAAAGGATCAAGATAATGGGCGTCGGCACCATTTTGTGAAAGGATTACATCGGGCTTAAAATGCTCCACAATTTCTTTCATGGCAGTACGATAGATTTCCAGAAAAGATTCGTCTTCTGTAAAGGCATCAATGGGAAAGTTGAAAGAAGTTCCATAGCCCTGTCCATTTCCGCGCTCATTGATATTGCCGGTCCCAGGAAAGAGATAGCGTCCGGTTTCGTGAATCGACACCGTACAGACGTCAGGATCATCATAAAAACACCATTGGACGCCATCGCCATGATGGGCATCTGTATCAATGTATAGAACCCGTGCACCATATTTTTCTTTCAGATAATTGATGGCGACAGAGCTGTCGTTATAAATACAGAAGCCGGATGCTTTTCCGCGGAAACCGTGATGCAGACCACCGCCAAGATTTAAAGCGTGCTGCGCTTTTCCTTCCATGACGTAATCGACAGCTGTCAGTGTGCCCCCAACAAGTCTGGCGCTCGCTTCGTGCATGTTTTCGAATATGGGGGTATCTTCTGTACCGATGCCATAGCCTTCTCCTGCTTGAGGGGTGATTTCACCTTTGCTCGCCTTTTTGACGATATCGATATAACGCTCATCATGTGCCAGCATCAGTTCTTCATCAGTTGCAATGCGGGCAGGGACAATCAAATCATCTGGAAGCGCATTCATTTCCCGCAACAGGTCAACTGTCAGTACAAGCCGCTTTTGATTGAACGGATGGGTTTCGGAAAACTTATAGCCCAGCTGATCGTCGGAGTAGACAAAAACTGCATGCTTTATTCGTTGATTTGCGGCATTTTTGGCCATAGGACATCAAAACCTTCTTTGCGTAAGTCATTAATTAGAGCAAGGGGATTCATGGTTTGGACACGGAAGACAAGAATTTTATTTTCCTTATTCTCTCTGTCCGGATAGACCAGAACACTGAGTACATTGATATTATGGCGAAAGAAAACCTCGGACACTTCCCGAAGCACACCTGATCGGTCATGGACACGGATTTCGATTTGTGAACCCGGCTGATGGGTTCCCGTTAACTCGATGAAGGTGTACAAAAGATCCGTTTCCGTGATAAAACCGACAAGCTTGCCGCTGCTGATGATCGGCAGGCAGCCAACCTTCTGTTCGTAGAAAACCATGGCAATTTCTTCGACAGAATCCATTGGATGGGCGGTGATAGGATTTTTGGTCATGATTTCTTCAACCAATTTTTGATAAGGTTCACCCTTCGGCGAAACGGTAAAACGGGAGGGAAGAGCATCTTTCAAATCGCGATCAGTCACAACGCCGACTACTTTTCCTTCATCCACCACGGGGGCATGCCGGATTCTTGCACGTTCAAACAGATCAATGACATCTTGCACTTTCTGCTGTGGGCTTAACGAATGGACCTCGGTTTTCATGATTTCTTCCAATAGCAATACAAACACCCCTTTTGGTTAGTACATATATCTGTGTTTAAAACGCAGTTGATCAAACTTCTGCACTGATTCACGGTCTACGCGACTGCCAATTTTCGCCATCAGGCAATTTGCAGGATGCGAGCTGATTTCCGGTTCGTCTGTAGCGTAATATTCCAGACCGCCAGCCTGCATCATTTTTTCCATGATTTTGCGGTATTCCCAAACATTGAGTCCGGTTCCCTTCAAATCCCAATGCCAATAATATTCAGTGGTAATAACGATGAAATCTTCCAGGGCATCATCCATCATTGACGTTTTCAATAAAGCTTTGCCGACGCCGCTTCCCCTGAATTTCGGAATCACTTCAATCGCTCCAAGCTCAATCAGGTTTTCCATATTTCCTTCGGACCAGCGTTCGAGCGGATCTGGATAGAGAAATGTGGCATATCCGACAATGGTATTATTGGACCTCGCGATAATAATGCGGCCTTCAGGCAACTCAGCTATCCCCACAACAGCTTTATGTTGTTGATTGGCTGGACGAAATGCTACCAGCTCTTCATGGAAATCCAGCGTTTGAAGCTCATGGGGAGGCACTGGACCTTCAATGATGATCCTGCCGTGTTTCGTTTTCAATTCCATAGCATTATAGGTTTTTTTATGTTCCATCATTTCACCGCCTGTATGTTTGCAATTAGCTTCATTATACATGATATACCAACATGATGGCTAATCACTTTGAAAGCGCTCTCCATTTTCTAAAAAGTGAAAATAATTAGCCATTCGTACATTGGCTGTTGTAGAATAATAACTAGATATGAATAGAAAGGATGGTTAGGATGAAAGTGGAATCATTGCCGGCATTGCCTGGAAACTACAATTTACATAATTACGATGAGGTCTCATCCCAATTTGACTGGAATGATGTTGAGAAGGAATTCAGCTGGTACGAAACAGGAAAAGTCAATATGGCGCATGAAGCAATTGACCGCCATGCGGAGTCTGACCGGAAAAACAAAGTGGCTCTTTATTATATGGATCAATTCCGAAAAGAGTCCTACACTTTTTATGAGATGAAACGAATGACAAACCGTGCGGCGAATATGCTGAAATCGCATTCAAACCTGGAGAAGGGAGATCGTATATTCATTTTCATGCCACGATCACCGGAATTATATTTCACGATGTTTGGTGCCTTGAAAATGGGTCTGATTGTCGGTCCATTGTTTGAAGCGTTTATGGAAGGGGCAATTTATGACCGGTTGGACGATAGTGATGCCAAAGCAATCATTACAACTCCGGAGCTGCTGTCGCGGGTGCCATTCGATAAGCTGCCGAATTTGAAAACAGTATTTCTGGTAGGAGATGATATTGAGGAAGACGATCATACGGTTGATGTTCTGAAGCACATTCCTAACTGTCCCGACAGTTTTGAAGTAGAATGGCTCGATAAAGAAGACGGTCTGGTTCTGCATTATACTTCAGGTTCCACGGGTAAGCCCAAAGGTGTCCTGCATGCGCAATACGCAATGGTACAGCATCTTCAGACAGCGAAATGGGTACTGGATTTCAACGAACAGGATATCTATTGGTGCACAGCTGACCCGGGTTGGGTCACGGGAACCTCATACGGTGTATTCGCTCCATGGCTGAACGGCACGACCACAGTAATTATCGGTGGACGCTTTTCACCGGAAGGGTGGTACAAAGCCATCGAAGACTACGGCGTGACTGTCTGGTACAGTGCACCAACTGCGTTCCGTATGTTGATGGGCGCTGGGGATGCTTTGGTGAAAGAATATGATCTGTCAACATTGCGACATGTGCTGTCTGTTGGAGAACCGTTGAATCCTGAAGTGATCCGCTGGGGGGCGGAGGTATTCAAACGGCGTATCCATGACACATGGTGGATGACAGAAACCGGTGCGCAGGTCATTTGTAATTATCCTTCCCTGGATATCAAACCTGGTTCGATGGGCAAGCCTGTGCCAGGAATTAAAGTCGCCATCGTTGACGATCAAGGCAATGAGCTTCCTGCCAACCAGATGGGGAATTTGGCCATTGAAAAAGGGTGGCCGTCCATGATGCGCCAAATCTGGAACAATCCAGAGAAATTCGAATCCTATTTCCTGAAGGATAAATGGTATGTTTCAGGGGATTCTGCCTATAAGGATGAAGAAGGATACTATTGGTTCCAGGGACGTGTGGATGATGTGATCATGACTTCCGGTGAACGGGTAGGGCCTTTCGAAGTCGAAAGCAAACTGCTGGAACATCCGGCCGTAGCGGAAGCGGGAGTCATTGGCAAACCCGATCCGGTGCGCGGTGAAATCATCAAAGCGTTCGTGGCATTGGTTGAAGGCTATGAGCCGTCTGAAGAATTGATACAGGACATTCAGCAATTTGTCAAAAAAGGCCTGGCTGCCCATGCAGCCCCAAGAGAAATAGAATTTAAAGATAAGCTTCCGAAAACAAGAAGCGGTAAAATTATGCGTCGTGTATTGAAAGCATGGGAACTGGATCTTCCGGCGGGCGATTTGTCGACTATGGAGGATTGATGGGAAAATAAAAAGGACAGCGGAATTTCTCCGCTGTCCTTTTTTATGCCGAAAAAGATCCGGCCCAGTTTAATTCGGGCCAGATCTTTTTGATTATTATGCTGCATCATCGGTATCTTCAGGATCTTCCGGTTCTTCAGGAGGATCAACCGGCTCTTCCGGTTCCTCAGGTTCTTCAGGAGGATCTTCCGGATCCGATGGTGGATTTTCCGGTTCTGCAGGCTCATCAGGCTCCGCCGGTTCCGCCGGCTCTTCAGGTTCTGTGGCCGGAGGTGATGGCATCGATGAAGCAGGAGAATCATTATCATTTTCGTTGTTTGGTTGTGTCTCTGGTTCAGGTGCTGCGATTGCTGCTGTATTGGAATTGGATGATTCTCTTCCAGTTATATCAACAGCGCGAACAGTATAACTTCCCGGTCCTGAAACTGTATAGGAGTTTCCTGCAGATTCAGAAATCGAACCAACTCGGGAATTATTGCGATAGACCCTGTAGCCCACGACGTCATTGGAAGCTGAATCGCTCCAAGTAAGTTGGCTTCCGTTTAGTGCTGCTTGAACGGCACCAGGTGCTGCATTGTCCGCATCAAAGGTCGTTGATGAAACAACATTAGAGAATCGTGAATCCGACGGGAACAGCTTGCTGGCATCTCCGCCATATGGGGCAAGAACTCTGTCGATAAAGTCTTCTGAAACGCCAACTCCTCCACCGGAAACAAATTCTGCAGGTGTGGAAGAAAGGGCGGCATAACGACTTCCATCAATCGTCGTATATCTGCCGGTCGTTAAGCTGTCATCAGGTTTTGTCGGGACCATGACGTCAGCTATGAATAAATCGGATCTGACAAGGCCATCTCCTGAACAGCTATCACTTGGAGCGAGACCGGAAATGCCGCAGAACGAACGGCTGACAATGCCAGCAGGTTCTTCAAACGTTTCCTGAGTACCGAAAAGTTCAGGGTCAACGTCATAAGAGGCATTCATCAAAGTTGCCCAAACCTGGTTAACGCGTGTAGACGGCTGAAGGGTGCTATTGCGCATAATGTCCAGAGAACTCGTCTCCTGGTCATAACCCAGCCAAACGCTCATTGTCACATTTGGATTATATCCAACAAGCCATACATCCCGTGTTTCTTGGGTTGTACCACTCTTGCCGGCGAAATCAGCATTAAATTTCAATAGATCATTTGCACGATTTGCAGTTCCGCGTGGCCCACTGAACACATCACGGAGCATATCGGTAATTACATAAGATGTTTGAGGAGTATAAACTTCCTCAGTTTCAATTTCATGTTCAAAAATAATATTTCCTTCAGGATCTTCAATCCGGTCGATCATGGAAGATGCTGCAAATGTGCCTCCATTGGCAAATGTTGCATAAGCATTGGCAACTTCTTCTGCCGTGCCTTCGATTCCCCCACCAAGTGCGGAGGTTGGATTGGCGTTTTCTGATTCCTCAACTGAAGAAAATCCGTTTTTCATCAGATAAGTGATTGGCATCTGATTTTGGATCTGAGCGAACAGGCGGATTGCCGGCAAGTTCTGTGACTGTGCCAAAGCGTCACGTGCAGACATAATGCCTTGTTCACTGGTAGCTGTAAAGTTGCTTGGTGTCCAAGGTCTTCCGTTACTTTGCATAACTTCAAATTTCACATCTACTACAGGGCTTCCGGCACCGATTTTTCCATACTCGAGAGCTGGACCATAAACCAATAACGGTTTTGCGGTGGAGCCGATGGAGCGGGATGCCTGAGTGGCGTAATTAAAATTGGAGACTTCATGGTCGCGTCCTCCGACAAAACTCAACATGCGACCCGTATCATTTTCGGTCGTAACGGAAGCGACCTGCACAGGCATCGGAACTTCTTCTTCCTCGCCTTCCTGGTTGATGATTGTTTTAGTCAGGGTCGGCCCATATGACTCGTAGGCATTCTTTGCAGCCTGTTGGGCGTCATATAATTCCTTGTCAATACTGGAATGGATCCGGTATCCTCTTGAACGGACCGCCCGGTCAGCCAAAATTTGATATTCTTCATATAGCTTGTCGTTTTCCAACAAGCTGGCAGGGTCGATTCCGGCTTCTTCAGCGAGCACATCCATGATGATGCGTGTCGCGCGTTTTTCAACTTCGGTTGTAATATGCGGGTATCTTTCATAAGAGCGGGTTTCATCTTCTCTGAAATCCTGGATGATATCGTAGGCGATTGCCGCATCGTATTCTTCCTGGGTAATGAATTCAGTTTCCAGCATGCGGTAAAGGACTGTTCTCATGCGGTCGATTCCAAATTCCAAGTACTCAGGTTCTTTCAGTCCGCCGCCTGATGAGTACGGTGTATAGCGGAAAGGCGCTTTTGGAATTCCAGCGATAAAAGCAGCCTGTGGAAGATTCAATTCGCTTGCCGGTACGTTAAAAATCCCATTTGCTGCAGTTTCAATGCCGGCGATATTCGTTCCGGCTGAATTTCTGCCGTAAGGTATGATGTTCAGGTAAGCTTCCAGAATCTCTTCTTTTTTCATGAATTTCTCCAGGCGCATTGCAAGTAAAATTTCTTTTGCTTTACGTTCGTAGGAAACTTCATTCGTCAGAATCTGGTTCTTGATGAGCTGCTGAGTCAGCGTAGAGCCGCCGGTTTGGCTGTCAGCATTTGAAACATCCTGGAAAAGTCCGCGGAATATCGCTTTCGGAACTATGCCTTCATGTTCATTGAAATATTCATCTTCGGTTGCCAGCACAGCGTCGATCGCATAATCAGACACCATATCAAGGTTCGTTTCTTCACGTTCGAGGTCGGTCTTCAATTTCCCTAAATATTCATCGTTTCCAAAGAATATTTCAGACGTTTCCTCATAGGCATAGATTTCACCGCGCATATCGCTTTCGGTGCGCAGTTCTTCTTCGTCCACTAAAGATGCGAAGTATCCTGCACCAACCGATGCGGCGAAAACTCCACCGATCATCAGCAGGATGGCCAACAGGATTGCAAGGTTCCAAAATACGCCAGTGGTAATATTCAGTCCTTTTGACCATTTTGTCGAGTGCCATTTATGATATATGTCTTCAGATTTCTTTTGCCAAGATCTTATTCGTTCACGCACAATATCTACCCCCTAAAATCTTTTTATATTATAACATATTCTTATATTGTCGACTAAGTTATTGACAATCTGCGATAATAAAGTACACTACTATTATCTTTTAATATTAAAACTGTGAAGAATCCGAAGTAGGAACTGTGATTTTTTAAAGAGAGCCGATGGTTGGTGTGAATCGGTAAAAACACAGAAGCTGAATTACAGGTTTGGAGTTTTCGGCTGTGCCCCGTTCGGCACATTTGAGGTGGAGGGAATGATTGAATTCCTTCAAGCTGGGTGGTACCGCGCAATTGCGTCCCTGCATGTCTGACATGCAGGGGCGCTTTTTTATTGTTTAAGAACTTCTGCATTGTCCGTTTAAGTAATTGTACTCGAGGAGGAATTGGAATGTCGAATGAATTATTGGAAGATCTGAAGTGGAGAGGATTATTATACCAGCAGACTGATGAAGAAGGGTTGGCTGAGGTTTTGGAGAAAGATAAGATCTCGCTGTATTGCGGTGTCGATCCAACTGCAGACAGCATGCATATCGGCCACATCGTACCACTTCTGACATTGCGCCGCTTTCAGATGCATGGCCACAGGCCGATCCTGTTGGTGGGCGGAGCCACAGGGATGATCGGCGATCCATCAGGCCGCAACGAGGAGCGCCAATTGCAGACTGCTGAACAGATCGACCGCAACGTGGACGGTATTAAAGTACAAATGCAGCAGATTTTTGATTTCCAGACTGAAAATGGGGCGCAAATGGTCAATAACCGGGATTGGATAGGCGCAATGAGCGTTATTGAATTTCTCCGTGATTTTGGTAAACTGATTTCCGTCAATTATATGCTTGCGAAAGATTCCGTGGCGTCCCGCCTCGAAACGGGCATTTCATTTACCGAGTTTTCATACACGCTGATCCAGGCAATCGATTTTAACCATTTATATGATAATTACAATTGCCGGGTGCAAATCGGCGGATCGGATCAATGGGGCAATATCACATCCGGTCTCGAAGTGATCCGCAAGACACACGGCGAAGAAACAAAAGCTTTTGGCATCACGATTCCGCTGGTGACAAAAGCGGATGGCACGAAGTTCGGAAAATCTGCCGGAGGCTCTGTGTGGCTGGATGCAAAGAAAACTTCTCCTTACGAGTTTTACCAATTCTGGATCAACACTTCAGATGCCGACGTCATCAAATACTTGAAAATTTTCACCTTCATCAGCCGTGAAGAAGTTGAGGCTCTGGAGAAAACGGTGGAAACAGAAGCGCATCTCCGGAAAGCGCAAAAAGTGCTTGCAGAAGAAATGACGAAATTGATCCACGGTGAATCCGCTTTGGATGATGCCCAGCGCATCACAAAGGCATTATTCAGTGGCGATCTCAAAGCGTTATCCGCAAGTGAAATGAAAGCAGCTTTCAAAGACGTTCCTTCTATTGAAATGGAGCGGACGGCTAAACCCATTGTCGATTTGATTGTTGAAGCCGGGATTTCTTCATCCAAACGGCAGGCGAGGGAAGATGTCACGAATGGAGCCATTTCTGTAAACGGTGAAAAAGTGACGGATCTTGATTACATCATTGATGGCAAGGACCGCCTTGAAGATACTTTTGCAATCATACGCCGTGGCAAAAAGAAATACCATATGGTGCAGTTTTTAGCGTAATATTCATAAAAAAGAGCGGGCCACTTCGTTTAGAATCCTCTTTTGTAATGGGTTTTATTGGTGTGAATGTTTAAACTGTTTTTCTGCGGGTAAATTTGAACCGTGAGACCCTTTATACTGACTTACAAATCTAAGGAGGCGTAATAATGTCAAGAGTAGTAGGTTCATATCGGACAGAAGAACAGGCAATTGAAGCGATTGAAGATTTAAAAAAAAGAGGACATCGTTCTGAGGACATTTCCGTTCTCGGAAAAAATGAAGAAAAAACAAAACATGTGACCGAAGAAACAGACACGCATGCCGGTGAAGGTGCAGCAACCGGAGCATTGGCTGGCGGGGCACTAGGTGGACTCGGCGGCGTTCTTGCCGGGATTGGTGCACTGGCGATACCTGGTATCGGGCCAATTGTTGCTGCCGGCCCGATTGTAGCCGGTTTAACCGGGGCTGCAGCAGGTGCGGGCGTTGGTGGTCTGGCTGGCGCATTAATCGGTATGGGTATTCCCGAAGATGAAGCGAAGGATTATGAAAACCGGTTCAATGAAGGTGAAATTCTCGTATTGGTTGAAGACGATACGCTGGATATTCCTGATCGCAAAGACCGCGAGAGCTTTTCAGAAACCGATCCATTGATCGGGAATACAGATAGAACCGGCGGTATCAGAGGGTCCAGAAGTCTATAATAATTATTTCGAATAAATTTCACAGACAAAAGCAACGCCTCCAATTTGGATGGCGTTGCTTTTTAATTGTAATAAAATGAAAAATTCTCCACAATCTTTTAATGCTTTAAAAAAGCCGGCATCTCCATTGAATTGAACTGTTCGGGATGCAGAAGCATGCCGAGTTTAATGGCTCCTTCAATCAGCCGGGGAGATGGGCGGCAATAGAGTTCTTCTTCCATTATGTGGATGTTGTCCGCAGCTTTCATTGACTCATAACCAGGCCTTTTTCGGACGAGTGCAGGTTTCACTTTATCAGTCATGATGCCGACCCATGCCAACAGGATATAATCCGGATCCCGGTGCAGAACATCTTCCCAATCGGTTTGGATGTTAGCCGAATCGATGTCATCGAATACATTGTGAGCACCTGTGATTTGACTGATTTCTGTTAGCCAATTGATCCGTCCGGGAGTGAAAATCGGTTTCGGCCACCACTCCCAGTAGAGTGAAGGGCGTCTTTCGGCATTGGCGGAACGCTCTTTTATCTCATCAATTGCTGAAACGTATGCAGAATATGCAACGAGCGCGTCGACACCACAAGCCTCACCGACTGCCAAAAGATCCTGGCCGATGTCATCCAGACTTTGAGGATTCAGGATCATATGGGGGATATTTCTTTTTTTCAATTCTTCCACATTTTTTTCCATACCTGGTACACTCAGCGACGCCAGTACCAAATCGGGCTTCAGACCTTCCAGTTCATCCATCCGTATGGAAAGGTCAGGACCGAGTCTCGGCAAGTGGGTGATTTGTTCAGGCCAATCGGAATAATCGTCTATGCCGACCAGCATGCTTTCTGCGCCTAAAAACGCCAGCAATTCAGTGTTGCTTGGACAAATTGAAATGATTCTCATTGCTGCACCTCCATTTTCCCCAGTTTATCATAAAGCAGGGGAGTCTTACCGGTGACATGGCGCTGAGAAACAGAAAAACCCCAAACCGGAGAATCCGGTTCGGGGTTTGAAATCGTAAGATTAACGTGAGTAGTACTCAACGATCAATTGCTCGTTGATTTCAGCAGACAATTCGCTGCGCTCTGGGTAACGTACAAATGTACCTTCTTTTTTGTCAGCGTCGATTGAAACATATTCAGGAACAAAGCTGTTCACTTCAATTGATTCATTGACGATGTCAAGGTTGTTTGATTTTTCACGGAAAGTAATCGTTTGTCCTGGTTTTACGCTGTATGACGGGATGTCAAGGCGTTTACCATCAACAAGGATGTGACCGTGGTTTACCAATTGGCGAGCCTGGCGGCGAGTGCGCGCAAGTCCTAAACGATAAACAACGTTATCAAGGCGGGCTTCAAGCAAGATCATGAAGTTTTCACCGTGTTTACCTGGCATTTTACCAGATTTGTTGAATAGTGTTTTAAATTGGCGTTCAGTTACTCCGAACATGAAACGAAGTTTTTGTTTTTCTTGAAGTTGCAAACCATACTCAGAAACTT
Source organism: Metaplanococcus flavidus (assembly GCF_042675885.1). Classification (NCBI taxonomy): domain Bacteria; kingdom Bacillati; phylum Bacillota; class Bacilli; order Caryophanales; family Caryophanaceae; genus Metaplanococcus; species Metaplanococcus flavidus. The sequence goes on from NZ_JBHTKI010000006.1 coordinate 63,481, forward strand.
TTCTGCGTTGGTTAGCTCCGTGTTGACCTGGTGCGTAAGGGCGTTTTTCTAATTCTTTACCTGTACCTGAAAGGGAAATTCCCAAACGGCGGGACAGTTTCCATGCTGGACCTGTATAACGAGACATAATAGTCTCCTCCTCTATTTTTGGTTTTTAGAGTAAAATAAAAACCAGATGCATTCATGCTGCAAGCCATTTTATAATCTTGTACCTTCGCTCAGCAGCCAAGAGTTACGCGATACACCTCTATAGTCCGGACCCAGACATTGGGTTAGTCATATAAGGAATAAAATGGGCGGGCAGGCACATACAACTGCTGCGATTATTTTACACAAAGCATAGTATAACCGGTTTCAACGCCAAAAGTCAATCTTTATTATCAACTATAGGAAGCCGGCTTTTCTTTTATGCGGTTTCGCGGTAGAATGAAGAGGATAGATGTAAGCGCTTTCTAAGTATGTATAAGGGGTGTAAAAATGGAAAAATCTAAAATGAGTATGGAAACTGCGGTCATTCACAGGGGCTATGACAGTGCGAAGCATCACGACAGCCTAGCAACTCCGCTTTATCAAACATCGACGTTTTCATTTGCCACTGCAGAAGAAGGGGAGGACCGTTTTGCCGGCAATACGGAAGGGAATATCTATTCCAGGCTCGGCAACCCGACAGTCCGTGTGCTTGAAGAACGAATGGCCGATATCGAATACGGCGAAGGGGCGCTCGCATTCGGGTCCGGTATGGCATCGGTAAGTGCTATTCTGATCTATTTGACGAAAGCCAATGACCATGTTCTGTGTTCGCGGGGGATTTATGGCTGCACTTTTGGTCTCCTTGAAATAATGGAAGAAAAATATGGCATTACCCACGACTTGGTTTCCATGGTTACTGAAGAAGAAATCGAAGCGGCGATAAAACCTGAAACAGTCTGCATTTACGTCGAAACACCAATCAACCCGACAATGGAACTCGTCAATTTGGAAGCGGTCATCAAAGTTGCCAACAGGCACGGAATCCGTGTAGTAGTCGACAATACATTCTGTTCACCTTATCTGCAGAATCCCCTGAAAATGGGAGCTGATTTTGTCCTTCACAGTGCAACGAAATACCTCAATGGGCATGGCGATGTCATTGGAGGTATTCTGGTTGGGAAAGACGGGCAGGAAATGCAGCATCTGCGTATGACAGTGCAAAAAGATGTGGGAGGCATCATGTCTCCGTTTGATGCCTGGCTCCTGCTTAGAGGACTGAAAACCTTGCATGTCAGAATGGACCGTCACATTGCCAATGCCGGCAAAGTTCTGCAGTTTTTACAGCAGCAGCCTGAGGTAAAGAAAATTTTCTATCCGATGGATGCAAGCCACCCGCAATACGATCTGGCGCAAAAGCAAATGGCAAAAGGCGGCGGACTGATTTCATTCGAGCTCGAAGGCGGTAAGCAGGAAGCGCAAAAATTCATGAATGCTTTATCCCTTATCAAAATTGCCGTGAGCCTGGGGGATGCCGAAACGCTTATTCAGCACCCGGCTTCGATGACCCATGCGGTTGTTCCGGAAGCATCCAGAAATGCAATGGGAATTTCCGATTCCTTGCTCCGGCTTTCCATTGGTTTGGAAGCGTCTGATGATATTATCGCCGACTTGACTGCGGCTTTTGAAAAAACGGCAACCAAAGCCAAGCTGCAGGAAATTTAAAATCGCGAGTGGAAAGATGGCGTAAAAGGAACCAATACAATTTATTAGGCAAGGCCAGTGGAGAATGCTGTATCCCTCCATTGGCCTTTTTATTGGAAATTCAGATGTTATAAATGCTAATAGTAAAAAATTGCAGGACCGACTTTTAAAATTCATCATTGCGCGTTTAATGATGAATAATTTATACTAGATAAACTATAATAAATTAATTCATATGAAGTATGTAAATGGAAAAATATTTGAAACTGTTAAGTATTTCTGAAATATGCCGATATTACACATAAATCGTCTGCGCAAATGCAGAATCCACTGGATGAGGTAGTTTACATGACAAATCACAGGATAAATAATAATTACATACTTGAGACTGAACAATTAAAAATGAAAGTGGCCAAGCGTCTGGGAGATGTGATGGGCTGGGGAAATCTCGTCGGAGGTATTATCTTCGGCCTCTATATGCTGATGGACCAGCGGAACGTTTCATTTTTGCAATATCCTGTTCCAATCGGAATGATCATCCTCGGTTTATTGTCTCTTTGGCTCAGTAAAAAGCGCGAAGGGGATGCGGTACGGCCTCATGTTTACTTACTGAATTACATGCTTTTTCCATTGATCCTGCTCTATTTTATAGAAGACGCCGCAACGACCATCTGGTCTTTGACTTTCTTGTATCTTCTGATGGCGATGACTTTGCAAAGCTGGAAAATGCTGATTTACTCATTTATCTCTTCAATGCTGGGACTTGGCATTCTAATGATGACAGCTCCAGCCCAAATGACTGTTCTGCTCGGAATCGATGATTACATCATCCGGATGGTGCTTTTTACAATCGCAGCGGCCATTTGCCTGCATGCCCTGTACTCAATTAACGATAAAGAGAAGTTATTATACCATTACATATACAAGGCGGAAGAAACAGCCTTTTTGGACCCGTTTTTAAAAATACCGAACCGCTATGATTTTAATTTGTATGTGGATCACAAACTGGAATCAACTGATATTTTTCTATGGAAACTGGAGTTGAATCAATTTCAATCCGTATATGATGTATTGGGTTATCAACGCACGGACGAATTGCTGTTGATGGTCAAAGAGAGACTGGAAGAGAAAATGCCCGGAGACATTTATTTGGCGAAAGGGGAAGGGAACACTTTCTTAGGGGCCACCGCTAATTTTAATAAGGAAGATGTGGAAACAAACCTGAAAAAAATGCTCGCATATCTGACAGCTCCGTATGATTTAGCCGGCTATGATTATCAATTGACCTTTAATATCGGGGCAGCATTTTCCGGAGCGGATGGCGAAACCAGTGATGAGTTGCTGCGCCACGCACAATTTGCATTGGACCAGGCAAAAGAAGAGGGCATCAATAGAGTCGCTTTTTCTTCCGACAAATTAAGAAGCAGCACAATGAACCAGGTACAAATTTCAGAAGCCTTGTACCAGGCGAATCTTGATTCGGAATTTCACGTGGTTTATCAGCCTCAAATTGAATTGGAAACCAATCAGATTATCGGAGTCGAGGCGCTGATCCGTTGGAACCATCCTCAGATGGGAATGATTTCGCCAGGTTTGTTTATTGGTATTGCAGAGAAAAATGGATTTATCATACAACTTGGCAAATGGATTCTGGAAAAAGCGTGCTGGGAAGTTCAGATGCTGTCAGATTCCATCGGGCGTCCTTTAAAACTTGCGGTCAATGTATCTTTCATACAAATCAGGCAGGAAGGATTCGTCGAAGATGTTCTTCAGATTTTAAAGAGGATCGGATTCGCACCTGACCGGCTGGAAATTGAATTGACCGAACGTTCATTATTTGAGAACCGGCCTGAAGATTTGGCTAAAATCAATGCTCTGCGGGCGAAAGGAATCCGGATTGCCATCGATGATTTCGGCACCGGCTATTCTTCCTTTGGAATCCTGGCAAAAGTGCAGGTCGATAAAATAAAAGTTCCCCGTGATTTTATTGAAAATGTAGACAGTAATCCCAACAGCCAGCGAATCGTTACGACCATTGCTTCAATGGCAGATCGTTTCCAGCTGACGTGTCTGGCTGAAGGAATTGAACGGCTGGAGGAAAGTAATTTTCTACATCAGCTCGTCTGTCAGGAAGTGCAAGGGTATTATTACGCTAAACCGGCGGTTATCGATCAGGTTGAAAAATGGCTGTCGATGCCGCGTGAAAAATTGATCAAAGTGGTTTCAGCAGACAAAATGGACATTGCACCAGAATAAAGAAAAACCGGAAACTCTTCGACAGAGTTTCCGGTTTTTTGAGCTTGTTGAGAAAGTAAAAATGAAAGCCGATATTCCGCAAAACAGCTTCGCTTGCCAAAACCCGTGCTCCTGCATCGCTGCGCTAGCTTCGTCGCAAAGCGTCGGCCGAACTGCCTTCGGCCAACACTTGGCTTGCGCTGAGCTAACTCGGTCTCGTTGCACATCGCCCGAGTGGATCTTGCACTTCGTCGGCATTCGCCTGCTCCCCTGGGCGTCTTCGCTGTTTTGCTCCATATCTCAGCTCTTTTTCTATAAAGGAATAGACGTTTAAGTGTGTGGTATGTGAGAAGGTGAACACTTGCATTATCAGCACAGAACAGAATGAAGCGGCAGGCGGCGACTCCATCGGGAACCAGAGCGAGTCCTGAGACCTCGCAGGGAAGGTTTGGCAGAACAGCATTCGGTCGAACCTTTGCGACGAAGCGTTGAACGCTGCAACGGTTTTCTTGTCTCGAAGCTAACGCAGCGATGCAACGCTCTTCCATGTCCCGAAGCTAGCGCAGCGATGCAGGGACAGGGACAGAGACAGGAGCATCGGTTTTCAACGCGAAGCGAGCGAGGAGACTCAGGCAGCTCCCCGAGGAAAGCGGCCGCCTAGAGCAAAATGATTGGAGAAGTGGTCGGTTTTTCGACAGCCAAGAAAAACCGGAAACTCTTCGACAGAGTTTCCGGTTTTTTAGATGTGGCGCATTAAAATTTCAGTGAATGCCTCGAGGCCCAGTTGATCTTCTTCGGTAAAGCGACTGAGTTCCGGGCTGTCGATGTCGAGCACGCCGATGACTTCGCCGTCTTTGATCAATGGTACAACAATCTCCGAACGCGAAGCTGCGTCACAGGCGATATGTCCGGGAAACTGGTGAACATCTTCCACCAGCATGGTTTTCTTTTCAGAAACGGCGGTTCCGCAAACGCCGCGTCCAACCTGGATGCGCACACAAGCCGGGAGCCCCTGGAAAGGTCCCAGGACCAATTCGCCTTCTTCCATCAAATAAAAACCGGCCCAATTGATGCGTTCAAGAAATTGATTGAGCAAGGCTGCCGCATTGCTTAAATTTGCAACTCTGTTTGTTTCACCCGTCAAAAGCGCATCAAGCTGTTTGCCAAGCATTGAATATTGATCGGCGCGTGTGCCACTGTAATCTGTTTGTGTAAACATGGAGAACCTCTTTTCTAATTCATAGTGGATTCATTATAAAATTTTTCCTGATGCTTATGCAAGCCTGCGACATTGTGGGCATCGGATCCGAATATGAGCGGAATGCCAAGAGAAATTGCATAAGGAAGATAGACTTCCGGCGGATAGGATTCGCGGCATCCGGGTTTGGACAAGCCGGCACTGTTCAAGTCGATTTCGCAGCTGTTATCTGCAATGTTCCGCAACAGCCCTTTGATCCGCGCCTGATCGTCGATCTTTTCCCCATGGTCAAGCTGGAATTTGTGTACCAGCGTCGGATGGCCGATGCGTTTTGGTTTATAGGAACCAAGGTCAGCCAATACTGATGCTTCGACAGCATCGTAGTAGCGGTCATAGAGGTTTTGGGTGGATCCCGCAATTTTTGCTGCATCGAAAAAGACTTCTTTACTGAAATCGATGCACATGTAACGGCCTTCAAGTTTAAGGAAATGTACAGACAGGATCGAATCGTCGAGTCGTGGACCCCATTGATCCAGAAAATTCTTGATTTCATGCTCATATCCTTCGATAAAATCAATTTCAAGACCTGTCCGTATTCGGATATCTTTCTTATATATGTCTTTAACTCTTTCGACAGCATCGAGATATTCCGATAAGGCAGCTAAATCCATCCCGCTGTCCTTGTCAGGCGTCGTATCTGTAAAGGAAGGGGGAAGGGGGGCGTGCTCTGTGAAGCTGATATCCTTAAAACCGGATTTTATCGCTTTTTCCACATATGCTGCCAACGAGTCTTTCGTGCCGTGAGGGCAATAAGGAGAATGGATGTGCGCATCTCTTTTCATTGTAAAACCTGCTTTCGAATGGAATGAAAATATTTATATGATTTATTTTATTTTCGCGAACACAAAAGGCCATTACATGTTAAAATAGGAGAATCTAGAATTTTATTTACATAGTGCTGGAAATGTGATTTTGAACAGGGGGCTATATGACTTATGGTGAAGTATATCATCATTGCGGTCATCATTCTATTAGCGTTAATTATCGTCGGCTTTATGTTTCGGAAGAAACATCATGCGGAAATTGAACGCTTGGAACAATTAAAACTGCAAATACAAAACAAACCGATATTAGAAGAATTGACAAAAGTGAAACAATTGAACATGAACGGCCAGACAGAAGAAATGTTTGAACGCTGGCGCGCAACTTGGACCGAAGTCATGGATGTACATATTCCGCAAATTGACGGCCTGCTTTTCGATGCAGAAGATGCAATCGACCGTTTCAAATTCGGGAAAGCATCGGCTTCTGAAAAAGAAGCGGAAGAGAAAATTGGTCAGGTCGATCAACAGATGAACGAGATTCTTGTTGAACTCGAAGAACTGATCGGCAGTGATGAAAAAAACCGCAGTGAGATGGATCTTCTCAGAGACCAATACAGACAAGCCCGCAAAAGCCTATTGGCCCACCAACATTCTTATGGTGCCGCCGCCGGCCAGCTCGAAAGGGAGCTGGAAACTTTCACTCCGCTTTTTGATGAATATGATCAGCTGACGGCGGAAGGGAATTACTTAAAGGCCCGCGAAATTGTCATCAGCCTTTCAGGCGAAGCCAAGCATATCTTCCGACTGATAGAAGTCATTCCGCCATTGCTTGCGGACATCCAGTCAAAAATTCCTTCCTATATAAATGAACTGCGGAATGGCATACGCGAAATGGAATCTCAAGGCTATTATCTGGAACATCTGGAAATTTCGGTTCAGCTGGATGCGATGGAAAAAGAACTCGCTGCAGCAAAAGAACAAGTGATCAGCCTCAATATTGAAGAGCCGCAAGCTTCTGTCGAGGAAATGAAGGAAAAAGTGGATTCATTCTATGAACTGCTTGAAAAAGAGGTCGAATCAAAACATTACGTGGATCAGCATAAAAATACAACGGCTGACTTGCTGGAAAAAGTTACTGCAGAAACAAGGGAAATGTCGGATGAGTGTGCTGTGGTCCAACAAAGCTATAAAATTCAAGAGCAGGATGTGAAAATTCCCAAAACCTGCCTGGAATCTCTCGAAGAACTTCAGAAGCGATTTGATTTGTTGCATTCCCGCACACTGGAAGACCAATCCGCCTATTCAAGCCTTCACCAAGAGTTGAGTGAAATACGTGCCGAACTGGAAACGATTAATGCCACTCAAAGCAGTTTCTCAGAATCGCTGAAAAGCTTGCGGACAGATGAGCATCAAGCGCGCGCAAGACTAGAAGTTCTGAAAAGGAAATTGCAGGAAACAGACAGAATGCTGCATAAAGCCAACACTCCAGGAATTCCCGAAGAAATGGATGTCCGGCTGGAAGAAGCGGAAGAAAACTTATTTGTAGCGATGCAAGGCTTACAGGAAGTGCCATTGAATATGAAGTTGGTGGATAATTACCTGGTAAAAGCCGAACGTTCCATTGATGAAGTGGAAGAAAAATCGGTTGAGATGGTTGAAAATGTCCAATTGATCGAACGCATTATCCAGTATGGCAATCGTTACCGGAAAACAAATCCGCAAATGAACCATAAACTGATGGAAGCTGAGGAATCTTTCCGTCAGCTCCGTTATTCGAAAGCACTGGAAGAAGCTGCGACAGCAGTCGAAAGCTTTGAACCGGGTTCGATGAAACGGATTGAAGTTTTAGTTAAAGAGAATGCTTGGAGAATGTAAAACTTGAAACCACCAGCTCCCGTGCTGGTGGTTTTCTTTTCGGAGGTTATAGGATGATCTATTTCGATAATAGTGCAACAACAAAACCCAAAAAAGAAGTATTGGAAACGTTTATGAAAGCAAGTGAGGAATATTACGGCAATCCGGCATCCCTTCATAAAATTGGCAATGATGCGGAAAATTTATTAGAGTCTGCACGTAAGCAAATTGCGCAATTGTTGAATATGAAACGGATTGTCTTCACTTCAGGCGGCACTGAATCGAATAACCTGGCGTTAATTGGCACGGCGACCGCCTATCGGCACCGGGGCAGCCATGTCATATCCGCAGTGACCGAGCACGCATCAGTGTTGAAGACATTGGACGAACTTGAATCCAGAGGATTTGAAATCACAAGACTGTCAGTTGATAAGGCTGGTCAAATCGATTTAGATGAGTTGAAGGCGAGCCTGAGAAACGATACGATCCTTGTGTCATTGATGCATGTCAACAATGAAACCGGCGTCATCAATCCACTTTCGGAAATTAAAAAGATTATAAGCTCAACACGGGCTTTTCTTCATACGGACGCTGTCCAAAGCATCGGCAAAATTGGACTGGATCCGCAAAATACGCCAGATCTGTTGACGCTGTCTGCCCACAAAATTCATGGCCTTAAAGGCGGTGGCATTCTCGCATTTAATAATTTTCAACCGGAGCCGATCATTTATGGCGGAGGACAGGAAGCAGGGATTCGCAGCGGAACGGTTGCAGTTCCCCATGCCGCTGCTTTGGCAAAAGCATTGAGGCTTGCGCAGCCGAATCCGCTGTTCCCGGAATGGAATCGGAGCCTGCGGGAATTTTTCAGTACTTTTGACGATATCATGATCATCAGTCCCGACAGTGCGGCACCCCATATTCTATCTCTGGCATTAAGTGGTGTTACAGGGGAAGTGCTGGTCTCCGGACTTCAGGATGAAGCGGTGATCGTATCCACCTCGAGTGCCTGTTCCTCGAAAAACACGGAAACCAGCCATGTCATCGACGCGATGAATGTGCCGCCCGTTTTCAGGGACGGTGTTATTCGAATCAGTTTCGGAGCATTTACGACACAACAGGATATAATGGACTTTCAACATGCATTCAAAAAGGTCCATCGGATTATCAAAGGAGTTCGAAAAAATGAAAACTAATCAGATACTCATCAGATACGGAGAACTATCTACAAAAGGAAAAAACAGAAGCTCTTTTGTCGGCCGTCTCCGTGATAATATTCATCATACATTCAGTGACCTTGGAAAACTGAAGATCAAAGCGGAACGCGACCGGATGTTCATCTATTCAGATAGCGAAGAAGATATGGAACAGGTCATAGCTCGCCTTCCAAAAGTTTTTGGCATCCAGTCTTTCAGTCCGGTTACCGAAACGGAATTATCGTTGGAAGCGATGCAGGAAGCCGCCAGGATTTTGGTGGGGAAAATGGATAAAGAAGGAAAAAGTTTTAAAGTTACTGTCCGGCGGGCCAATAAGGATTTTGAGCTGCAGAAACCGGAAATCCTCCATGGCATCGGCTCACATGTACTTCGGGCATTTCCGGAATTGTCGGTCCAGATGAAAAATCCGGATATCGATTTAAAAGTCGAAATCCGCGAAAAATCTGCCTATATGACGGCTGAAGTCATCAGCGGTGCCGGTGGTTTACCAATCGGAGCGGGAGGGAAAGCGTTGTTGATGCTGTCGGGAGGTCTCGACAGTCCGGTCGCGGGTTATCATATGTTGAAGAGGGGCGTCAGATTGGAATTGATTCATTTCTTCAGTCCTCCATTTACAAATGAACGCGCAAAAGAGAAAGTTTTTGATTTGGCCCAAAAATTGAGTGAATTCGGTTCATCCGTTAATCTTCACATCATACCTTTTACAAAACTTCAGCAGGAAGTCCATAAACAGGTGCCCGATAATATCACGATGACGTCTACACGCCGTATGATGATGCGCGTCGCGGATGGCGTCCTTCAAGCCACTGACTGCAAAGCGATCATCACCGGTGAGAGTCTGGGGCAGGTGGCGAGCCAGACACTTGAGAGTCTGTACGCCATCAATGCGGTAACCACTACACCTGTGTTGCGGCCATTGATTGCAACAGATAAATTGGAAATCATTGATACAGCGATGAAAATCGGAACGCATGATATTTCGATCAGGCCCTACGAAGATTGCTGCACGATTTTCACACCGGCAAATCCGAAAACAAAACCTAAGCTGGAAAAAGTGGAGTATTACGAGGAATTTGTGTCATTTGAAGAACTGATCCAGGAAGCTGTTGATGAGCGCGAAATCATTAAGTTTCCAAGACCTAAAGAGACTGAGTTCGATGATTTATTGTAAAGGCCGCCAATGGGCGGTCTTTATTTATATTAAATTATTTTGAATACTAAAATTATTGCGTTACAATAATAAGGGTATAAACAGCAAATAATTTTAGGGGGTTTCAACATGGACCGTGAAGCATTATTGGCACCGAAAGATTATAATCTTGTAGATGAGATCGAAAAATTTGCAAACGGAACCGGTAAACTGGCAATTGTCTGGGAGAATGATGGTGGGGATTCCAAAAAAGTTACATATGATGAACTGATGGCACTGGCCAATAAAGCCGCCAACAGTTTTGAAAAGGCAGGTCTTCAAAAAGGCGATGTTGTGCTTGTCATGGTCCCGAGGCTGATTGAAGCTTATGTAGCTTATATCGGGGCATTGAAAGCGGGTCTCACTGTAATTCCCAGTTCAGAGATGCTCCGAGCAAAAGATATTTCCTATAGATTGAATCATAGCGGTGCAAAAGCGGTTCTCGCATATGAACCATTCATGGATCAATTCAACGAGGTTCCGGAAATGGATCGTGTGGTGAAATTCGTCATCGGTAACTCCGACAGTTCATGGGTTTCCCTGACGATGGAAATGGAATCGGCATCCGATCAGTTTAACAAAGCGGAAACGGTCAGCGATGATATGGCGTTTCTGTCCTATACATCGGGCACTACTGGAAATCCAAAAGGAGCCGTGCATAGCCACGGATGGGCATATGCGCATCTGCGGACCTCTGCAGAGCATTGGCTGGGTGTAAACGAAGGCGACCTGGTCTGGGCAACAGCAAGCCCCGGATGGCAAAAATGGATCTGGAGTCCTTTCCTGGCAACTTTAGGCAGTGGTGCGACCGGATACGTCTATAACGGGAAATTTGATCCGGAAACATATTTACAGATTCTTGAACGCCAAAAAATTAATGTCCTGTGCTGCACGCCGACAGAATATCGGCTGATGGCAAAACAGCAAAACCTGTCCACCTTCAATCTGTCTTCACTTCACAGTGCGGTGTCAGCCGGTGAGCCGCTCAATGCCGAAGTCATCAATGTCTTCAAAAAACATTTCGGGCTGGAAGTCAGAGATGGCTACGGCCAGACAGAAAATACGCTGCTGGTTGGCGTTATGAAAGGGATGGATATCCGTATCGGCTCTATGGGCAAACCCACTCCGGGCAATAAAGTGGAAATCGTCGATGAGTTCGGTCAGCCCTGCAAACCTGGCGAAGTCGGAGACATAGCCGTCCACGCTGAAACACCTGCTTTGTTTAAGGGCTATCACAACGATGATGAACGCACGAAAATGCAATTCCGCGGCGATTACTATATTACCGGAGACAAAGCGTCAAAAGATGACGACGGCTATTTCTGGTTTGAGGGACGAGGTGATGACATCATCATTTCTTCCGGTTATACGATTGGGCCCTTCGAAGTGGAAGACGCCTTGGTAAAACACCCCGCTGTGCAGGAATGTGCCGTTGTCGGTTCACCGGATGAAATCCGTGGAACCGTCGTAAAAGCGTTTGTGGTGTTGGTTGAAGGAGTTAACCAGACCGATGAGCTGGTGAAAGAGTTGCAGAATCACGTCAAGGAATTGACGGCTCCTTATAAGTATCCGCGGTCGATCGAGTTTTTGGACCAATTGCCGAAGACCGCATCCGGTAAAATCCGCCGGGTCGAACTTCGCCAGAAGGAAATGAATAAATAAGAACTAGCAGCCGGAAAATTCCGGCTGCTTTTTAAGGCTATCGAGAAACCGACAACTTTACCAATTATTTCGCTCTAGGCGGATGCTTTCCGCGGGGAGCGTGTCCTGAGCCTCCTCAGTCGCGTTGAAAACCGATGCTCCTGCAGCGCAGCGATGCAGAGACAGGAGCACATCTTTGCACTTCACCGCCTGCCGCATCATTCTGTTCTGTGCAGAAAATGGAAGTGTCCTCTTCTTCACTTGTAATAAACTTAAAAGTTTATTCCTTTATAGAAAACGATCTGAGATATGGAGCAAAACAGCGAAGACGCCCAGGGGACCAAGCGAAGTGCTGAGATCCACTCGGGCGAAGTGAAACGAGACCGAGTTAGCTCAGCGCGAGCCCCCAGGCAAGCAAGCTGTTTTGCGGAATATCGGCTACCATGTCATATCTTACTTATTTATCATACTGCAGAGCAGCCGGAAAATTCCGGCTGCTCTTTTAATTGCCTTAGCTAAGCTTGGAGCCTATAATTGAATAATGTTTCGTTTTGCAAAATAACAATAGAATGGTGAGTATTGAATATGGCAGATGAGAAAAAAGGGATAATCTATACAATACTTACTTACGCGATGTGGGGAGTCCTTCCAATCTATTGGAAGCAGCTTGGACATGTTCCAAGCGACGAAATCCTGGCAGCACGAATTTTTTGGGCATTCTGGGTTACAGTGGCATTCATATTTGCAATTGGCGGCCATAAAAAACTGCTGGCAGACCTGAAAAGCCTCTGGAAATCGAAGAAAGCTTTTTTTACATTGATGCTGGCATCCTATCTGATCACGCTGAACTGGTTTCTCTACATATTTGCGGTGACCAGTGACCGGATAGTCGAAACGAGTCTGGCCTACTACATCAATCCGCTGGTTTCGATGCTGCTGGGTGTGTTCTTTCTGAAAGAGAAGTTGACACCTGCCATCAAATTCGCATTCGTGCTGGCAGCAATCGGTGTTGCGATCCTGACGATTTCCTATGGCTCATTCCCGTGGATGGCCGCCGGAATGGCATTCAGTTTCGCTTTTTATGGACTGATCAAAAAAACGATTAAATTGAATGCACTTCGCGGACTGGCGCTCGAAACTCTGTTTGTCCTGCCGGTCGCCACTGTTTTTTATATTTACCTGTTTGCAATCGACAGGGCTTCATTTACAACAGTCAACGCAGAAACCGATTGGCTGATGATCCTCAGTGGTGCCGTCACGGCCCTGCCATTATTTTTATTTGCAAGCGGTGCTCCGCTCATACCCATGTATATGATAGGATTCCTGCAATATATCGCGCCTACTATGATGCTCGTAATCGGGGTGATGATTTACGGGGAGGAATTTAACCGGATCAGCCTGATATCATTTTCATTTATTTGGGTCGCATTGATCCTTTTTACAGCATCCAAAATGTCTGAGGCACATAAGATCCGGAGAGATAGGGTTCAAAAACCGATCGCCTATAATACAAAACAATGAAACATTTTATGAAGTAAGGCGTATATTAAATAGAATAAAAGAAGGAGGCAAATTTTTATGAATACAAAAAGGTGGATCGCTCTGGTAATAGCAGCAGCGGTGCTTGTAGTCTCATTGCTGGTGAATTCGGTGTTCACAATTTTTCAGAATGATTTTACCCAAAACTTAGATGAGATGATGATAGAACAGAGCTCCGGATTAGATGAAACCGTTCTTGAAGACGGCAGTGCCAATTCACGTATTGCTGTTCTGGAAGTGAATGGTGCCATCCAGGATACCGGAGAAGCATCTCCTTTACTGGGTACGGTTGGCTATAACCATGAATTTTTCCTGCAACAGCTGGAACAGATAAAGATGGACGATACGGTCAAAGCGGTAATGTTGAAAGTCGACTCGCCTGGAGGCGGAGTGGTTGAATCCGCAAAAATTTATGATCAAATAACTGAAATCCAGGAAGAGACAGGAAAGCCGTTTTACGTTTCGATGGGGGCAATGGCAGCGTCAGGCGGTTATTACATCGCTGCACCGGCTGAGAAAATTTTTGTGAACCAGGAAACGTTGACGGGTTCTATCGGGGTTATTATGCAAAGTATCAATTATGGTGAACTTGCAGAACGCTACGGAGTTGATTTTGTAACGATCAAGTCCGGCCCATACAAAGACATTATGAGTCCGACCCGTGAGATGACTGATGAAGAGCGTGCTTTGTTGCAGGAAATGCTCGACGATTCATATCAGAACTTTGTTGATATAATCGTTGAAGGCCGCGATATGTCCGAAGAAGAAGTCCGGGCAGTGGCTGATGGACGCATTATGAATGGCCGTCAGGCAGTGGAAGCGAACCTGGCAGATGACATCGGTTATGCAGAAGATGTCTTAGCGCATCTTCGAAATGATTTTGATCTTGAAAACGCTGAAGTTTTCGAATATGGCACTTCCCAAAGCTGGGCTTCATTATTTTCCGTGAAAGTTCAATCGCTATTCGGAGCCGATTTGGAAACACAAATGCTCACGAAATTGATGACCGAATACAGCGCGCCGCGCATGATGTATTTATACGGTGACAAATAAGGAGGGCTGGACATGGCCGAGAATAATATTCCAGAGGAAATGACAGTGGATGATTCCAGAACCAAACGCCCTGATGAATTGCAATACGAGGAAGTGATGTTCTACGAACGCAAACCAGCCGGTTTCTGGATCCGCTTTTGGGCATACCTGATCGATTTGCTGGTGATTTCAGCCGCAACATCGATATTGGTGAAACCTGTTTTTACGCTGCTGGGAATCGATACTGGCAATGTTCCATGGTATGCACCGTTTGCGATTCTATCGGCAATATTGTTCTATGCATATTTTGTATTGATGACAAAGTTTCTGGGACAGACGCTTGGCAAAATGATATTCGCCATCAGAGTTGTTTCACTTCAAAAAGATACGCTTGACTGGGGCACTTTGCTATTCAGAGAATGGATTGGCAGATTTATATCAGTGACAGTTCTCCCTCTCTATTTTATCGTAGGCTTTACACCGTTAAAGCAGGGTGTACATGATTATTTTGCAGATACGACGGTTGTCCATGAGCAATCTTTCCGAAAACGCCGGATGATGCAAAAAATACGTCGTGAAGGTTCCGGGTTGCAAGAGAAGAGTGTCTTTTAGTATGATGAAGACAATATGAAAGGGAGGCGTTTGAATGGTACAAGTTACATTTCATGATAATCGTGTTACCTTACCAAACAAAGAAGTCAAAGTTGGAGACCAAATCCCGAATTTCACAGTACTTGACAATGACTTGAACCCTGTAACTGCCCAGGATACAGCAGGTAAAGTCAGATTGTTCACAGTGTCACCATCCTTGGATACAAGTGTTTGTTCTGATCAGGCGAAACGTTTCAGCAAAGAAGCTTCTACGCTGGGAGACGATGTTGCAGTCTACTATGTAACCTGTGATTTGCCTTTCGCACAAAAACGATGGGTTGAAGTCAATGAAGCCAAAAATCTCACTACACTTTCCGATCACCGCGATCTTTCTTTCGGTGAAGCGTTCGGAGTAACGATGCAGGAACTGCGGTTGCTGGCCCGTTCCATATTTGTAGTGGATGAAAACGATAAAGTGACATATGTGGAATATGTTCCTGAGGGAACGAATCATCCGAATTATGATAAAGCGATCGAAGCAGTAAAAGAATTGACAAAATAAAACTTGAAACCCACTCATCTGAGTGGGTTTCCTTATTGAGGACGGCGAAGTGATGAATTCATCCATGGAAAATGTTTTTAATTTTATTGATAAGCATACTGAAGAAATACAAAAGGAGAAGGATAATTCCTATCTTGAAAGTTTATTGACGACTACTGAGAATTGGCTGGACGGACATATTCAGCCCGACGGTGATGCCGGCAAGGAAGATATCCGCAAAGCAATCCAGCTCGCAGTTTTAAAAGGCATGAAAGAGCATATTCAGCCGCATCATCAGATGACTCCGGATGCTTTAGGGTTGTTGATGGGCTATCTGGTGGAGTTGTTTGTGAAAAAAGAGCAGGCGACGATCCTTGATCCGGCGGTCGGAACAGGGAATTTGCTGCTGACCATCATGAATTATCTGGATGGCAAATTACTGGGAGCCGGCGTGGAAATAGATGATCTGCTGATCAGATTGGCTTCAAATATCGGCAATCTGGTGCAGCAGCCGATTAAACTCTATTTGCAGGATGCCCTGCAGCCTTTATTGATCGATCCGGTGGATGCGGTTGTATCCGATTTGCCGGTTGGCTATTATCCTTCAGAGGAAAATGCAGCATCCTTCGAATTGAAAGCGGACGAAGGCATGTCCTATGCACACCATCTATTCATTGAACAATCAATGAAACATACTGCGGATGGGGGCTATCTTTTCTTTATCGTTCCCAAAGCGCTCTTTGAATCACCGATGGCCGATCAGCTTCACAAATATTTGAAAAAAACTGCCTATATTCAGGCAGTGATGGAACTGCCTGACACTCTTTTTAAAAATTCTTCCCACGCCAAAGGTATCCTCGTTTTGCAAAAGAAAAAAGAAGGCGTAAAAGCACCAAGAGAAGTGCTGCTGGCGAAAGTTCCGAATATGTCAAAACCGGAATCAATGGCAAAGTTTTTCACACAGGTCAATAATTGGTTCAAAGAAAATAAAGGCTGAATTGACAGAAATATGCTATACTGGAGTCAGCAGAAATGTGACACCAGACCAATTGAAAAGAGGGACGACACGTGAGTGAATCCAGTGAAACACCAAAAAAAGTAAGTTTGCAGGAAGCTGTAAAACGTCAGCTCGAAGCCAAGAAAAATCAGGCTTCAGGCAATAAAGGAAACGGCAACGCATCTTCGGAAACGAAAAAGATGAAAAGCCAGCAAACCAAGAAAGTCAATAATACCCGCCGAAAAATGGGTGTGTGACCAATAAGAAAAGGCAGACCTTCGCGGGTCTGTCTTTTTTTCTGATTCCCGCAGGAAAGACATTGGCCGAAGCCTATGAACACATCTTTGCTTTTCGCCACCTGACGCTTCATTTTGGTTCTATATAAAATTGGAGTGTTTGCTTCATAAAATAGACTTAAAAGAATATTCTTTTAATAGAAAGCCATTTGAGATATGGAGCAAAACAGCGAAGACGCCCAGGGGACCAAGCGAAGTGCTGAGATCCACTCGGGCGAAGTGAAACGAGAACGAGTTAGCTCAGCGCAAGCCCCCAGGCAAGCGAAGCTGGTTTGCGTAATATCGGTTTACAACTTTCTTCTATAATTTTACGTTTTCGGCTCCGAAAAAAAGGGTTGCAGCCAGCTTTCTAGAAGTATGTTAAAGAGACCGGCAACATAATCCCCATTCGAGGAGTGGAATTTATGTATAAAAAAATCTTAATGGCTGCAGATGGTTCAGATAATTCATTGCGTGCTGCAAAGGAAGCTGTCAAACTTGCCTCCTTGTCAAAAGGGTCTGAAGTGACGATTGTGTATGTCATCGATCACAACGAAGCTCAGAGCGAAGAGATTCACCGCGGAACTTCAATGGAAGTTGAAATAGCCCGCCAGAAAAAAATAGAGCCTATTATCGATATGTTTGAAAGCGAAGAAATATTTTATAAGAAGGAAATGATCTATGGCATTCCATCCCATGTGATATCAGAATATGCAAATGACCGGAATTTCGATATTTTGATAATGGGAAAAAGGGGCTTGAATCCGATGCAGGAAATGGTGCTTGGCAGTGTCAGCCGTTCAGTTTTAAATAAAGTCGATATTCCTGTGCTGATTGTGAAATGACATAAGAAGCAGTTGGTTGCGGTTATGAGCTCAATAATTTATCCATAGAAAAAAACCTTTTCCTAAGACGGAAAAGGTTTTTAATGCTATATACTAGGTAGTCGGTTTTTGCTCTTCATCAGCCATTGCTTTCAGATCGGCAGGAGCATCGTCAGTCCGGACAACGAGAACGTCGCATCTAGCTGAGCGCACGATATGCTCGGAGACACTTCCGATGAGAAAACGTTCGACTGCATTCAAACCGGTGGCACCACAGATTATAAGGTCGGCTTCAACCTTTGCAGCCAGATCCCGGGAAATCATTGTTTTCGGTGAACCGTAATCAACTACGATATTAACTTTTTCAACACCTGCTGCCATGGCTTCTTTTTTGTAGTCCGCCAAAAGATCTTCAGCAAACTTTTGCGCTCTGTCCGCGATGGAGCGGTCATACGCTTCGATTGCTGCGAATGATCTCGTGTCGATGATATTGACCAGGTTCAAAGTTGCGTTATTACGGGTTGCGATTCCCACCGATTTTTTGAATGCCCACTCAGCTTCTTTCGACCCATCAACTGCTACCAGGATTTGCTGATATTTTAATGTCATAATTACATTCCTCCTTATCTAATTATGAAATTCGCTATCGGTAGGGGCAGGTCCTTCTTTTTACATAAAATTTACCTGAAAGATGTGACAGAAAAATTGGGAATGAAAAATTCAGCTTCATAAAATCGCTTCCATTGAAGGCCCAAGTGTATCAGATTAGTTGATATATTAGCTGAATTCGAAAAAAATAATATTTTAATATTTAATTAAATAGCCTATCACAATATATCTGCCTTTTCGTTAACTGAGTCCAATGGGGAGGTTTGAATGAATTAATGAAAATAGGAATAAAATTGGGCAAAGTTTAATAATATCTGATAGAATGGATTTGCTTTGAAGTATAAATGTTCTAATCTATATTTCCTATTAATTATTATTGGAGGGTATCACCATGCGTATTGGAGTTCCAACAGAAGTGAAGAATAATGAAAACAGAGTAGCAATGACACCATCTGGCGTAGTCAATTTATCATTGGCTGGCCACGAGGTATTTATTCAACAAGGTGCCGGCCTTGGATCTAATTTTACGGATGAAGATTATGTCTCTGCAGGGGCGAGCATTGTTGCAACGGCCGAAGAAGCATGGAACCAGGAAATGATCATGAAGGTAAAAGAACCGACTGCTTCTGAGTATGGTTACTTCCGAGAAGGTATGATCCTGTTCACTTATTTGCATTTAGCTCCTGAAGCTGAATTGACACAAGCGATGCTGGATTCGAAAGTTATCGGAATTGCCTACGAAACTGTCCAGCTGCCGAATAACTCATTGCCCTTATTAACTCCTATGAGCGAAGTTGCCGGTAAAATGGCGACTCAGATTGGTGCTCAATTCCTGGAAAAAATCCATGGCGGGGGAGGAATCCTTCTGGGGGGAATTCCTGGCGTTTCACGCGGCAAAGTTACAGTGATCGGCGGAGGCGTCGCAGGGACAAATGCCGCTAAGGTAGCTGTCGGAATGGGAGCAAATGTAACCATCCTTGACTTAAATCCCGATCGTCTGCGCCAACTAGATGATTTGTTCAGCCAGGATGTTCAAACAATGATCTCAAATCCATTGAATATTGCGGATGCTGTCGAGAAAGCGGACCTCGTGATTGGAGCGGTATTGATTCCGGGTGCCAAAGCTCCGAAACTAGTGACTGAAGACATGATCAAATCGATGAAACCGGGCTCGGTCGTCGTTGACATTGCGATCGACCAGGGTGGAATTTTCGAAACAAGTGACCGCATCACGACGCATGATAAACCAACATATATCAGACATGATGTTGTCCATTACGCTGTAGCGAACATGCCCGGAGCAGTTCCACGTACTTCCACAATCGGATTGACGAATGTAACGGTTCCATATGCCGTGCAAATTGCGAACAAAGGCTATAAAAAAGCCATTCTTGAAAATGAAGCACTGAAAAAAGGCGTAAATACGCTTGGCGGCTATGTCACTTATAAAGCGGTTGCCGACGACCAGGGACTCGAATACAAATCTGTAGACGAACTGTTGGCTTAACGTAATCCACTTGAATCTCAGGTGAATTAGCGTTAACAATAGAAATAAAAAAGCTGCACCGGGATTTTTTCCGGTGCAGCTTTTCAGGCTGTCGAAAAACCGACAACTTCTCCAATCATTGCGCTCTAGGCGGACGCTTCATTCTGTTTTGTGCAGAATGGAAGTGTCCACTTTCTAGCTTGCAACACACTTAAACGTGTATTCCTTTATAGAAAACGATCTGAGATATGGAGCAAAACAGCGAAGACGCCCAGGGGACCAAGCGAAGTGCTGAGATCCACTCGGGCGAAGTGAAACGAGACCGAGTTAGCTCAGCGCGAGCCAAGTGTTGGCCGAAGGTAGTTCGGCCGACTCTTTGCGACGAAGCTAGCGAAGCGATGCAGGAGCAGCCTTAAAATCGTGCTCCTGCAGTGCTACGCACTTCGTCGCAAAGGCAATATCCTCGCAGGCGTCGGATACTGCCTTCGAAGCTGTTTTGCGGAATATCGGCTTTCATTTTTACTTTCTCAACATGCTTTTGGTTTTTCAATTATTTATAATCTGGAGTTCTTTCGGGTAGTTGGTTAAAACTTCGACACCGTCTGCTGTGACAGCAAGGTCGTCTTCAATCCTTACGCCTACGGAACCGGGAACATAAATGCCGGGCTCAATGGTAAACACCATGCCCTGTTCCATTTTCATGTCGTTAGAGCCGTGAAGGGAGGGGAACTCGTGCACCGAAATGCCAAGACCGTGGCCCAACCGATGAGTGAAGTATTCACCATATCCGGCACGTTCGATGACCTCCCGGGAAATTCTGTCAAGTTCAGCTGCGGTAACACCAGGCTTTACAGCATGCAATGCCGCAAGTTCGGACTCAAGGACGATGCCATAGACTTTTTTCTGTTCTTCACCGGGTTCGCCGAGTGCAAGTGTGCGTGTAATGTCTGAACAATAGCCTTTGTGGACAACGCCCAGGTCAAACAGGACCAGGTCCCCTTTTTTCAATTTGCGGTCTCCGGTTTTGCCGTGAGGAGAAGCGGCATGGTCGCCGGTCAGTACTGTCGTGTCGAAGGACATATGTGTAACACCGCGTTTTTTCAGTGCCAGTTCCACTTCTGTCATGACTTCGATTTCCGTAATGCCTTCTTTGATTGTTTTTGCGGCGACTTCGATTGCATAATCTGCAAGCGCTGCAGCCTCGCGAAGGATTTCCATCTCTGCGGCATCTTTGATGACACGCATGGCATTTATTTTTTCATCAATGCCGACTGTAGTTGGTGAACTGAAAAATTCGTTGATCGCGTCAAAACGTTCCACAATCATATGCGATTTCTCGATTGCCATTGTTGTAATGGAAGAAACTTTTTTCTGCGCGGTGTGCTGAAGAATCTCCATCGCATTTTCTGTATCGGTATGGCCGACGATGTCGCCGTTCCATCCGGCAGCTTTCGCATCCGGAATTTCCATTTGAGGACAAATAAGAAACGGTTCAGCCTCACTGAAAATCATGACACCGAGCAGACGTTCATGGGGGTTGCTCTTGAAACCGGTAAAGTAAAAGACGTTATCAGGATTGGTTATAAACGCTGCATCAATCCGGTTTTCCTTTAAATAAATTTGCAAATTACTGATTCTATTCATATTAGAATTCCTCCTCTATATGTGTAGCATAACAAAGATAAGGGTATAAGACAGCTAGAAACTGAACGTATAAACCAATGGAGGGATAACATGAAAATTTCTTATCACGGACATTCCGTCGTTAAAATCACGACAGAGGGAAAGACGATTTTGATCGATCCGTTCATCAACGGCAACAGCTTGACTGACCTGAATGTGGAAGATGAAAAGCCGGACGTGATCTTGCTGACACATGCACATAATGACCATGTCGGCGACACGGTGGAACTGGCACAGAAAAATGAGGCCACAGTTGTTGCACCGGTGGAACTGGCGAACTATTTGGGAACGTTCGGACTGGATACGGTCGGCATGAATTTGGGAGGAGCCAAAAAATTTGATTTCGGCACCGTCAAATACACCAAAGCGTTCCACAGTTCTTCCTATACGTCAGATGACGGTGAAGTCATTTACGGGGGGATGCCTGCCGGAATTCTGTTCATGGGGGAAGGCAAGACCGTCTATCATGCCGGGGATACGGAATTGTTCGGAGACATGGAACTGATTGGTAAACGCAATCAAATCGATGTGGCGTTCCTGCCAATCGGAGACTTTTTTACGATGGGGCCGGAAGATGCTGCTTACGCAGCCCAATTACTGAATGCGAAAACGGTTGTGCCGATCCATTACAATACATTCCCGCCAATTAAACAGGATCCACAGGAATTTAAGAAAATGGTGACTGGTTCGGATGTAAGGATTATGGAAGCCGGAAATTCATTCGAATTATAATATGAACCCCCGAAGAGCAATTCTTCGGGGGTTTCTATTTTGGTAAATATGGTACACTAAAAGCATCAGAAAGCAGAAAGAACAGGTGAAATGATGGCGACGAAACATGAACAGATTCTTGACTATATCGAGACCTTGGATGTCGGGGAAAAAATATCCGTCCGCCGCATCGCAAAAGAACTTCAAGTCAGCGAAGGAACAGCCTACCGTGCCATTAAAGAAGCGGAAAACAAACGGCTTGTGTCGACGATTGAACGTGTCGGCACCATTCGCATCGAAAGAAAAAAGAAGGAAAATATCGAAAAGCTGACCTATGCGGAAATTGTCAATATCGTGGATGGCCAGGTGCTCGGTGGCAGAGCGGGCTTGCACAAATCATTGACCAAATTTGTTATAGGGGCGATGCAACTGGAGGATATGATGCGCTATACGGAAGCAGGCAATCTGCTGATCGTCGGCAACCGCTTCAAAGCACATGAATATGCATTGCAGGCAGGAGCTGCTGTTCTGGTCACAGGCGGTTTTGATGCATCGGACACCGTCAAGAAACTGGCTGATGAATATGAACTTCCGGTTATTTCCACCAGCTATGATACGTTCACAGTTGCCACGATGATCAACCGGGCCATTTATGATCAATTGATCAAAAAAGAAATCTTATTAATCGAGGATATCTTAACCCCACTGGAAAACACTCATTTTCTCCATCATCTCGATCCGATCAGCCGTTACCGCGAATTGAACAAAGAAACAACGCATGGCGGATTCCCGGTTGTTGATGATACCGGTAAAATTATCGGAATTTTGACCTCCAGGGATATCATCGGTTTCGAAGACGCAGACGCAGTTGAAAAAGCGATGACTAAAGATCCAATCACCGTGA
Source organism: Metaplanococcus flavidus (assembly GCF_042675885.1). NCBI lineage: Bacteria > Bacillati > Bacillota > Bacilli > Caryophanales > Caryophanaceae > Metaplanococcus > Metaplanococcus flavidus. Next base: position 86,499 of record NZ_JBHTKI010000006.1, read on the forward strand.
CACTTCAGACCAGCGTGGCATCAGCCGGCCACCGGATGATTTGGGAAGGCATAGACCTACTGCCGGTAATTGATGATTATGGCAAATTGTTTGGCATCATCAGCAGACAGGATGTGCTGAAAGCGATACAGACTGCACAACGCCAGCCGCAGCAGGGAGAAACGATTGACGACATCATCAAAAGCCAGCTGCAGATGAAGCCTCTTGAAAAGCTGTCGTTGGATTTTAAAGTAACGCCGCAAATGACCAATTCCTATGGAGCGATATCTTATGGCGCCTATACAACAATCCTGGCAGAAGCTGCCACAGCGGCCTTAAAGACCAAAAACCGGAAAGACAGCGTACTTGAAAACATGTCTGTTTATTTCCTGAAGCCCGTTCAACTCGATTCGCTTATTTCAATCAGGCCGATGATATTGGATATGAGCCGAAAATCGGCAAAAGTGGATGTTGAAGTGTCGTTCGAAGGTGTGATTGTAGGCAAAGCTTTATTGACATTCCAGCTGTTGGATCGATAAACAAGAAAAGCGACAGCGCCCGTTAAGCTCTGAAATGCATAAGACGATTTGGCGAAGCGGCGTCTTTTCAGCCGTATAGTCCCGAAAAGCGGAAACGGCCGTTCAGCTCCGAAAGGCTTAAGATGAACTTCCGAAGTGGCGCTCTTTGCCGCACAGGAAGGACAGCTTAAGTCCGAGGAGTTGGCCGTTGGAGTCTGGACACAAAGTGGCTTATGACCCGAAGAGCTGGGCCGCTGGAGTCCAGACAATGAAGAAAAGCGAGGGCGCACATTCGGCTGATCTCATCCATAATAAAACCCCCCCTCACAAGGAGGGGGGAGAAATTATTGGTTCAGGCGCGTTTCTTCTGCGACAAACTTATGGTAATGCCTTGCCGCTTTGTAATTGAAAACAATCAATGCAATCCCAAGAGCGATGAAGATGCCGGCGATGATATAAGTCACAGCGCCCTGAAAACTCACCAGCTGGTTTATGCCGAAAAACAGGATGAAACTGCCAAGGAAAATTGAGGCGTTGGAAGCGTACCATTTTTTGCGTATCGGCAATGTTGCACGGAACTGTTTTGTCTTATAATAAAAATAAAACACGGCGGACAGTATTATTAGAAATACGAAAATTAACATAAGGACCTCCTGTATTCAAAAACTCTCCTTCTATTGTACTGAGAAATGAATGTGAATGCGAATGGATTTCCTTGAAAACTGGAGGAACAGACTATGAACAGTCAAATCATCGACACAATTAAACAATACGAAACGATTATCATCCACCGCCACGTAAGGCCGGATCCGGATGCCTACGGTTCCCAGTTGGGGCTGAAATACATATTGGAGCATAATTATCCCGAAAAGCGGATTCTGGCAGCAGGGGAACATGATTCCACAATGGATTTTCTCGGTATGCCGGATAGAGTGTCGGATTCCGATTTTAACGGGTCTCTTGTCATTGTTACAGATACTGCCAATACGGAACGGGTCGACGACCAGCGCTATATTGATGGTGAAAAAATCATAAAAATCGATCATCATCCGAATGATGATGCATACGGTGACCTTCTTTTAGTGGATACAAATGCGAGCTCTTCTTCCGAAATGGTCTATGAATTGTATGCAGTTGGAAAAGAGTTGGAAGGCTGGGAGCTTCCGGAGGCCGCTGCACGCCAGCTTTATGCCGGAATCATCGGCGATACAGGAAGATTCATGTTTCCAAGCACCACCCAAAAGACGTTCGCGATTGCGGGGGAATTGATCAAGACCGGTTTTGACCGCAACGCACTGCATAACGGCATGTATGAAATGGAGAGAAAACTTCTTCACCTTCAGGGCTATATCTACCAAAATTTCAAAATGGATGAAAACGGCGCCGCTTTTGTGAAAATCACTCTTGACGTTCTTAAGGAATTTGAAGTGACTGCCACCGAAACTTCGCTGCTTGTCAGCTCACTGGGCAACGTCAAAGGAATGAAAGCCTGGGTCATTTTTATCGAAGAAGAGGATGAAATTCGTGTGCGTTTACGATCCAAAGGTCCAGTGATTAATGAGCTGGCGAAGGAATTCAATGGCGGCGGCCATCCAATGGCTTCAGGTGCCACAGCGTATTCATGGGATGAAGTGGAAAAAGTGATTGCCCGCCTGAAAGAAATCTGCGCTGCAGCAGTATAAAAAGGAGGGATTCTTTTGTCAATGGTCTATCCATACATAAGTACGTCGGCAGATTTGCTGAAGAGCACAGTGCGCCTTGATGAACTTTTCCCTTTTCTGAAAGAACAGGGGACGGCCGCCGTCGCTATCGTCAATACTGCCTTATACGGCGTGCTTCCATTTTGGGAGGCATGCTACAAAGCCGGCATCCATGGGGTGCTCGGCTTTTCGACGTCCATCGAATTCGAAGAGCAGCATTATCCGGTCGTGCTTTATGCGCAGAGCAATACAGGGTACGCAAATTTGCTTAAAATTTCGAGTGCCCTTGCTACACGCAAACGGGAGTCGATTCCGGAACAATGGCTGAACGCATATCAGGAAGGACTCATTTGTGTGATTCCAGACGGGCTCGAATGGACCTTGACAGACCGCAGTGAAATCTTCGACTACATTTCCGCTATTTTTGGAGAGCGTTGTTATGGCAGCATCCAACGGCCGGGAGGCGAAATATCAGAAAGTGAAGAAGATTTTATTGCAGTATGCAAAAGTAAATCTCTCCCGATCATTGCCACGCAGGAAGTCCGTTACCTGAAAAAAGAAGGCGCCTTTGCTCATGAAGTGGCAGCGGCTATTGGACAGGGACTGAAGTTGTCAGATGATCAGCGGATTTCACCACAACACACAAATGCTTACGCACCAACTGCAGATGAGATGAAAAATTGGTTTTCGGACCGGCCGGAATGGCTGTCTGCTGCAGAGAAAATGCTCGAGAGCTGCATAGTAACCATTCAAACAAATCGGCAGCTGCTCCCGGTTTTTCCATTAGCCAAAGAAATAAATAAAGCAGATTACATAAAAGAATTATGTCAACAAGGTGTTAAGGAAAGGCTGGGTAGAGCCTCAATAGACAGCGAGTATTTGTCGAGGCTGGAATACGAGCTTGATGTCATTGGGACAATGGGCTATATCGATTATTTTCTGATTGTAGCTGATTTTATGAAATTCGCACGTAATGAGGGAATCATGACCGGCCCGGGGCGGGGTTCATCCGCCAGTTCACTGGTCGCATTTTCCCTGCAAATAACCGATGTTGATCCACTCGAACACGGTTTGCTGTTCGAGCGATTCCTCAATCCGGAGCGTGTGACGCTGCCGGATATCGATATTGATTTTGCCGATCACCGAAGGCATGAAGTGGTGGAATATGTCGCCAGGAAATATGGACAGGCAAGAACGGCTCAGATCATCACATTCGGCACTCTATCCGCCAAAGCGGTTGCCCGCGATACAGCAAGGGTTTTCGGTTTTGACAATGAAGACCTCGAAGCTATTTCAAAAATGATTCCCAACAGGCCGGGCACAACTTTGCGCTCTGCTTTAAAAGAGAATAAGGCTCTTAATGACTGGATTATTGCGCAGGAAGAGCGGAAAACCTGGTTCAAGACCGCGATTCAGCTGGAAGGCCTGCCGCGCCATGCTTCGACACACGCAGCAGGAGTCATCCTGAGCCCCACTGCACTGGTGGATTATGTACCAATTGAAGAAGGCAATGAAGGAATCTACCTGACACAATGGCCGATGGGTGACCTAGAAGCCATTGGCTTATTGAAAATGGATTTTCTCGGATTGCGGAATCTGACGATACTTGAACAAATCCAAAGATTGGTGAAATGGGACACCGGAAAATTGATTGACTACCGAAAGATCTCACTGGATGATCAAAAAACTTATGGTTTATTGGCTGAAGGAGACAGTTCGGGCGTGTTCCAGTTGGAATCAGACGGAATGCGCAAGGCGCTGCGGCAGATCCAGCCGACCGCTTTTGGAGACATCGTCGCAGTAAACGCACTTTTCCGGCCGGGCCCGATGGAATTCATTCCGTTATATGCCCGCAGAAAACATAAACTGGAAGCTGTAACTTATGTTCATCCAATATTGGAGCCGATCCTGAAAGAAACGTACGGAGTTATCGTCTACCAGGAGCAGATCATGAAAATTGCTGCCCAGATGGCAGGATTCTCTCTGGGTGAAGCTGATATTCTAAGACGCGCTGTCAGCAAAAAGAAACGAGAAATCCTGGATCAGGAACGGGTCAATTTTGTAAATGGTGCGTTGAAAAAAGGATTTAAGGAAAGTGAAGCTACGGAAGTTTATGATTTGATTGTTCGTTTCGCGGATTACGGCTTTCCGAAAAGCCACGCGGTCGCCTACAGCATGATTTCATACCAGCTGGCATACATGAAAGCGAATTTTCCGGTGCACTTCTATACGGCAATGCTTGGCAATTCCACCGGCAATGCTGAAAAGACAAAGCAGCTGCTTCAGGAAGTGAAAGAAAAAAACATTCCTTTATTGCCGCCTTCGGTCCAAAAGAGCTTTTCTTCCTATTCTATAGAAGAAGGTAAAATAAGAATCGGTCTGAACAGCGTTAAAGGTGTACCGGGAACGGCAGTAAAAGCTTTGCTTGCTTCACGGATGGAAGGGGAGTTCACCAGTCTTTTTAATATCGCGGAGCGGGTATCGGCCATTCATTTTACCCGCAAAGCTTTTGAGCCTTTGATCAAAGCCGGTGCGCTTGATGATTTCGGGCTGGACCGTGGAGTGCTTCTTGCTTCTCTTGACAGTGCCGTGAAACATGCAGAACTCGTCAGGCCCGATCTGGAACCGGGATTATTTGACGACACGGGCATCAGTTTCATGAAACCGAAATATACAAAGGCTTCTCCGATTCCGGAAAATCTTAAATTGGATCTGGAAATGGAAGTGCTGGGCTTTTATCTTTCAACCCACCCGCTCCAACGTGAAAAAGAGCAGAGGCAGAAGAACTATGACGATTTGAAATCATTGAAGCATAAGCGGGATAAAGACCGCGTTATTGTGCTCGGCATGGTAGAAGAAGTCAAAAGGATCCGCACGAAAAAAGGTGATGCTATGGCGTTCGTCAACTTGCAGGACGACACGGGTCCGGCGTCAGTCACATTATTCCCTGAAGAATACGCGAAATTCAATGCTTTGCTTTTAGAAGATGCGATTCTTGAAGTGCAGGGCATTATCGAAAATCGTAATAACCGTACATCGATCATATGCAAAAATATCGGCAATTGACTGCTTTTCTGAAAAGAAAAGCAGTTTTTTCTTTACGTCAGACATTTTTTTTTGTATTATAGGGGAATATGAGTGGTCAGACCACTTTCAAAAAAATGGAAACAGGGGTCGGTTATGAATCAGCCAAAACGATATTTGGACATTGTCCTGGATATACGAAAAATGATCAGTCAGGAAAGGATCAGGCCCGGTGACAGAATTCCATCTGAAAGGGAATTGGCCGAAACATTGAAAGTTGGCCGTTCAACCATTCGGGAAGCGTTAAGAAGTCTTGAATTATTAGGTTTGATTGAAACGCGCAGAGGAGAGGGAACTTTTCTCGCTGACCATCGCAATCATCAGCTGGTTGAGGTGCTGTCGACCTTTATACTGCAGGATAATCAGTCTCAAAGGGATGTTTGGGAGACCCGGAAAATTCATGAGATTGCCGCAGTGCAAACAATTTGCAGCGATAAAGCAGTGAGTGAATTGCCTGTTTGGAAAGGTTTCTTACAGCGCATCGATGACGGGGATGGATTCCTGAGGGAAGATCTGATACGTGAAATGATCGTTTTATCCGGAAACCGCCTGTCTTTGAAAATTTGGCTCCTATTAGCTCAATATAGTGGGAATCCTTATAAAGACCGGATAACTCCGGCTGAATCGGAAATGGTCAAAGGGATATTGAATTCAATCAGCCAGCAGAATGTTGAAAAAGCCGTTTCCGAATTAAGAAATTGGGTTGACTGGCTGCAAAAGGAGAGTAAAAAAGATGACAATGATACGTGATATATTCAAGCGCAATAGAGAGCGGAACGGTCCCACTATACCTTCTAAAGCAGCAAAGGACGTCCCGGAAGGGCTTATGTTCAAATGCCCGGAATGCAAACACATCGTATTGACGAAAGAGCTGGCGAAACTTCAGAAGGTTTGCCCGAAATGTGATCATCATTGCAAGATGACGGCATACGAACGAGTGGAAAGCCTGATGGATAAAGATTCCTTTACATCGATTGACGACCATTTGAAAAGCGCAAACCCACTTGGTTTTCCGGGATACAGTGAAAAAATTGAAGCAGACAGCAAAAAAACCGGACTGAATGAAGCGGTTCTTACCGGAACCGGCAAAATTGACGGTCAGCCGGTTGTCGCTGCAATTATGGATTCGCACTTCCGTATGGGATCAATGGGCTCCGTTGTTGGAGAAAAAATAACTCGCGCCGTTGAAATGGCTACGGATAAAGGGCACCCATTTGTAATTTTCACAGCAAGTGGCGGAGCGCGCATGCAGGAAGGCGTTTTATCTTTGATGCAGATGGCGAAGACCAGTGTGGCGTTGAAACGGCACAGCAATGAAGGTTTATTGTTCATCTCGATTTTGACCCACCCCACAACTGGTGGCGTTTCAGCCAGTTTTGCGTCTGTCGGAGACATCAATATCGCAGAACCAAAAGCATTGATCGGGTTTGCAGGGCGACGGGTAATCGAACAGACAGTAAGAGAAAAATTGCCTGAGGATTTCCAGACATCCGAATTTTTACTGGCACATGGCCAGCTTGATGCGGTGGTTCACCGCCATCAAATGCGTGAAACATTATCTTTGCTGATCAAATTGCATACGAAAGGGGCTGTGGCAAATGGCTAAAAAAGTTCAAAAGTCGCTGCCGTTTGAAGAACCATTAATCCAGCTCCGTAAAAAAATTATCGAGTTGAAGGAATATACCGAAAATGCAGAAGTGGATTTAAGTTCAGAGATAGCCAGTCTGGAAGCACGACTGGAAAAGCTGGAGACTGAAATATACGTGGATATGAAACCGTGGGACCGCGTCCAGGTGGCACGCCATCCGAACCGACCGACCACGCTGGATTATATGCCATACATTTTTGACGATTTCATCGAACTCCATGGAGATCGGTTGTATGGAGACGACGAAGCGATCGTCGGGGGCATTGCTTCTTTTGGAGGCCAGCCGGTTACAGTCATCGGCCATCAGCGGGGCAAGGAAACAAAAGAGAACGTCCGCAGGAATTTCGGCATGCCGCATCCCGAAGGCTATCGTAAAGCTTTGCGTCTGATGAAACAAGCCGAAAAATTCAAGCGGCCAATCATCTGCCTGATCGATACAAAGGGCGCGTACCCCGGAAAAGCGGCAGAAGAGCGTGGACAAAGTGAAGCCATCGCCCGGAATCTTGTTGAAATGGCCGGTCTGGAAGTTCCGGTCGTATCCATCGTTATCGGTGAAGGCGGAAGTGGTGGAGCGCTCGCCCTGGGTGTTGGAAACCACATTTTGATGCTTGAAAACTCCACTTTCTCTGTGATTTCGCCGGAAGGTGCCGCTTCGATTCTTTGGAAAGATTCAGCGCTCGCCCAAACAGCGGCTGAAGCAATGAAGATCACTGCCCCGGATCTTCTTGAGATGGGTATCATTGAACGGATGATCCCGGAAATACGCGGCGGCGCTCATCACGATCCCGAAAGACAGGCAGAATTGCTGTCAGCTGCCATCAAACAATCTTTAGATGAACTGAATGTGCTTGACGGAGCAGCATTAATCGACCAGCGCTACAATAAATTTAAAGCTATCGGTGTATTTACAGAATAATGACCGCTTCGGCGGTTATTTTTGTGTTCTGGCGTCTGTTTGGGAAACTGGATATATAATGAAAAAAACAGGGTAAGTGAACTGACAGCAAAGCATATATCGTGGTAAGGTGAATGAAGCATTAGGAAGATCAGGAGGCATGAATGATGAAGCGAATCGGAGTATTGACAAGTGGCGGTGACTCGCCTGGAATGAACGCAGCGGTGAGGGCCGTGGTCCGGAAAGCGATTTTTCACGAAGTGGAAGTTTTTGGTGTTTATTATGGTTACCAGGGCCTTTTAAATGGTAATATCCAAAGATTGGAAGCAGGCGATGTTGGAGATATCATTCAACGCGGCGGCACGAAATTGTATTCTGCAAGGTGCGAAGAATTCAAGTCGGATGAAGGACAGATGCGTGCAATCGAGCAACTGAAAAAACATGGCATTGAAGGTCTGGTGGTCATTGGCGGAGATGGTTCCTACCGCGGCGCCATGGCTTTGACAGAAAAAGGTTTTCCATGTGTTGGCGTCCCTGGAACAATTGATAATGATATTCCGGGTACAGATTATACGATCGGATTCGATACGGCACTTAATACTATTATAGAAGCTATCGATAAAATCCGGGATACAGCGACAAGTCATGAGCGCACATTCATAATTGAAGTAATGGGCCGTGATGCTGGAGACCTGGCGCTTTGGGCAGGTCTTGCCGGCGGTGCAGAAACGATTTTAATTCCTGAAGTCGATTTTGATATGGATGACATGATCGACCGTTTGCAAAAAGGAAAGAAACGCGGTAAAAAACACAGTATCATTATCGTCGCTGAAGGTGTGATGAGCGGCAATAAGCTGGCAGAAATGATGCACGGGAAAATGGAACTGGAAACTAGGGTTTCTGTTCTTGGCCATATTCAAAGAGGCGGTTCCCCAACCGGGCGAGATCGTGTGTTGGGCAGTCTTTTTGGTGCCCGAGCTCTGGAAGTTCTGATTGAAGGCACTGGTGGGCGGGCTATTGGCATGAAAAATCATCAAGTGGTAGACTATGATATGACAAAAGCGTTTCTTGGTGAACATGACACCGATATGAGTTTGTATAAATTATCCAAAGAATTATCAATTTAAATGCTAATTGGAGTGAGTCAATTGAGAAAAACGAAAATCGTCTGTACCATTGGACCAGCAAGTGAAACACCGGAAATCCTGGAATCCCTTATTGAAGCCGGGATGAACGTTGCCCGACTTAATTTTTCACACGGCAATCACGAGGAGCATGCCGAACGCATCAAGCGTATCCGCGCAGCTTCTGAAAAAACAGGGAAAATTGTTGGGATCCTTCTTGATACGAAAGGCCCGGAAATTCGTACCCATCAAATGGAGAACGACGGCATCGATCTGGTGACAAATCAGAAAATCGCCATTTCGATGACAGAAGTGCTTGGTACAGCTGACAAGTTTTCCATCAGCTACGACCAATTGATCGATGATGTCGATACAGGATCCATTATCCTTTTGGACGATGGATTAATCGAATTGCGTGTCGCGAGCATCGATAAGGAAAATGGCCTGCTTCACACGATCGTTGAAAATGCCGGTACTTTAAAAAGTAAAAAAGGCGTCAACGTACCAGGAGTTTCTGTCCAGCTTCCGGGAATTACCGAGAAAGATGCTCAGGATATTCTTTTTGGCATCGAACAGGGCGTCGATTTTGTAGCGGCATCTTTCGTCAGAAGATCTTCTGATGTAATGGACATTCGCGAGCTTCTTGAAAAAAATGGCGGTTCACATATCCAGATCATCCCGAAAATCGAAAACCAGGAAGGCGTAGACAATATCGACAAAATTATCGTGGTATCTGACGGCCTTATGGTAGCGAGGGGCGATCTTGGTGTGGAAATTCCTGCTGAAGAAGTGCCACTGGTCCAAAAATCCTTGATCGAAAAATGCAACAGCGCCGGCAAACCTGTCATCACTGCCACGCAAATGCTCGATTCCATGCAGCGCAACCCACGTCCGACGAGAGCTGAAGCAAGTGATGTGGCCAATGCGATCTTTGATGGCACCGATGCAATTATGCTGTCAGGCGAAACAGCAGCCGGTATCTATCCAATCGAATCAGTTGAAACGATGCACCGCATTGCAATGACAACTGAATCAGCTCTGAATTATAAACAGCTTGTTTCCAATAGAAGAAAAGATAAAGAGTCGAATATGACTGAAGCAATCGGACAGGCGGTCGTCTATACGGCATTGAACTTGAAAGTGAAAGCCATCATAGCGCCGACTGAAAGCGGCACAACTGCCAAGATGATTTCAAAATACCGTCCGGAATCACCGATTATTGCCGTGACATCGTCTGAAATAGCAGCCAAAAAACTTACGCTTGTGTGGGGTGTTCGGCCGATTGTCGGCACACCGGTATCTTCAACTGATGAATTATTCGCGATTGCCGTTGATGAAAGCCTGAAACACGGCTATGTTGACCACGGAGATCTGGTAGTTATAACTGCAGGCGTCCCTGTCGGCAAAGCGGGAACTACCAATCTGATGAAAGTTCATGTCATCGGAGATATTGCTGCAAAAGGGCAGGGAATCGGCAAGCTGGTCGGCTACGGCGAATCGCTTGTGGTCAGATCAGCTGAAGAAGCGAAGGCGGCGGATGCCGAAGGGAAAATCATCGTCACCATCGGCACTGACCGTGAAATGATGCCGGCCATTGAAAAATGTGCGGGGATCATTACAGAAGAAGGCGGCTTGACGAGTCATGCGGCAGTAGTTGGATTGAGCCTTGGAATCCCTGTAATCGTCGGCGTTAAAAATGCCACTAGCATTATTAAAGACAAAAAAGACATTACAATTGATGCAGATAGTGGAGTCGTTTACCACGGACATGCAAGTGTTCTGTAAGATTTATACAGGAGGTGTCGGGTCATTATGAAGTGGCTGGTCGCAATATTGATCGTTGTTCCCGCACTCGAATTGGCGCTGCTGATATGGGCAGCAAATAATATCGGATTTTTCTTTACTGTGGCAATGATTATCACCACCGGCCTGGTAGGTGCTTTCCTTGCCAAAAAACAAGGTATAAGAGCAATTGGCGACATTCAAAAAGGCATGTCGAATTTCCAGCCGCCGGGTGAAAACCTGATGAATGCAGCTTTTATCCTGGTTGGCGGGGTCATGCTGCTGACTCCCGGCTTCATCTCGGATGCGGTAGGGTTCAGCTTGTTATTCGCACCAACACAGAAATTGTACAAGCCAATGGTTCATCGATTTATCCATAAAAAAATGAAAAATACTCGGGTTATCGTTGGCTGACCCGAGTTTTTTTATCGACTTTCTCTTCCAAATTACAGAAAAACAAGCGTTTTCATTCACAAAGTAAGGTTAATTGATTATAATGGACAAGGTAGGGAACTTATCAGAGTTTCATAAACGCAGATGAATCATCATTCTGCCTTTTTTTGTGGAATGGTGAATTATACTGAAGAAGGAGCGAATTTTATGACATCGTCAAAAGGTTTAGAAGGTGTAGTAGCTACACAATCCGCCATCAGTTCAATTATTGATGACACGCTTACATACGTTGGCTACAATATCGATGATCTGGCTAACAATGCCAGCTTCGAAGAAGTGATTTATCTTTTATGGCATCAGCGGTTGCCGAAAGCAAACGAACTTGCTGAACTGAAACAGCAATTGGCTGAAAATATGGCAGTTCCACAGGCTGTATTGGATCATTTCAAAACATACGAAATCAAAAACGTTCATCCAATGGCTGCACTACGTACAGCTGTATCGATGCTTGGTCTTTTCGATGACGAAGCTGAAGAGATGAATCCGGAAGCGAATTACCGCAAAGCAATCCGCATCCAGGCGAAAATCGCTACATTGGTGACTGCATTCGGACGCGTCCGTGCCGGCCAGGAACCTGTTGAACCGAAAAAAGATTTAAGCTTTGCTGCCAACTTCCTTTATATGTTGTCCGGTGAAGTTCCGGCTGACATCGAAGAAGAAGCATTCAATAAAGCATTGGTGCTCCATGCAGACCACGAGTTGAATGCTTCAACATTCACTGCTCGTGTTGCTGTTGCAACTCTTTCTGATGTTTATTCCGGTGTTACTGCAGCTATTGGCGCTCTTAAAGGCCCACTTCACGGTGGAGCAAATGAGCAGGTCATGAAAATGCTGACAGAAATCGATTCGGTTGAAAACGTTGAAAAAGTTATCACTGAAAAGCTTGATAACAAAGAAAAAATCATGGGCTTCGGCCACCGCGTCTACCGTAAAGGTGACCCGCGTGCGAAACATCTTCGTGATATGTCTCAGAAATTGACAAAAATTCGCGGAGAAGAAAAATGGTATGAAATGTCGATCAAAATCGATGAAATCGTTACGGGCCAGAAGGATCTTCCGCCAAACGTGGATTTCTATTCTGCTTCTGTCTACCATTCATTGAACATCGAACATGACCTTTTCACACCGATCTTTGCGGTTTCACGTACTTCCGGCTGGTTGGCTCATATCCTTGAGCAGTATTCAAACAACCGTCTGATCCGTCCGCGCGCAGAGTACATCGGACCAGGAATGCAGACTTATGTTCCTGTTGAAAAGAGATAATCTCATCATTTTAAAATTAATGACAGTCTTTGATAATCGCTTCGGCGCTATGGACAAGCCTCCCGCAACAAGCCGAGAAGACCACTCGTCTTATTGCTCCGGTCGGCATTCACCTGCTCCTGAGCCGCGCCGGCACTTAGATATGGAGCAAAACAGCGCAGACGCCCAGGGGAGCAGAAATGGCGTTGGCTTTCCAACGTCGTTTCGACGAAGTGCTGAGATCCACTCGGGCGAAGAGCCCGAGTTAGCTCAGCGCAAGCCCCCAGGCAAGCGAAGCTGTTTTGCGGAATGTCGATTATTTAAACAGTTGTTATAATTGAAGAAAATAACTAAAGACAATAGGGCTGACACCTAGTGCAGCCCTATGACTTTGACTACAGGAGGAATTTTATAATGGCAAACGGCGAAAAAATCACAACAGATAACGGTGTATTGAACGTACCTAACAATGCGGTAATTCCATACATCATCGGTGACGGAACTGGACCGGATATCTGGCATGCAGCTTCACGCGTTCTTGAAGAATCAGTAACTAAAGCTTACAACGGCGAAAAATCGATTGTCTGGAAAGAAGTTCTTGCCGGACAAAAAGCATTCGACGAAACTGGTGAATGGCTTCCTGAAGAAACTCTTGAAGTGATCCGTGAGTATTTGATCGCGATCAAAGGACCTCTTACAACGCCAATCGGCGGCGGTATCCGTTCATTGAACGTGGCACTTCGCCAGGAGCTTGACCTTTATACATGCTTACGCCCTGTGCGTTATTTCGAAGGCGTACCTTCACCGGTTAAACGCCCTGAAGACACTGATATGGTCATCTTCCGTGAAAACACTGAAGATATCTATGCGGGTATCGAATATGCAAACGGCAGTGACGAAGTTAAAAAATTGATCTCTTTCTTAACTGACGAAATGGGCGTTAAAAACATCCGTTTCCCAGAATCATCAGGTATCGGCATCAAGCCAATTTCTGAAGAAGGAACAAAACGCCTTGTGCGCGCAGCAATCAACTATGCATTGACTGAAGGCCGCGAGTCTGTAACTCTTGTACACAAAGGAAACATCATGAAGTTCACTGAAGGAGCTTTCAAAAACTGGGGCTATGAAGTGGCTGAACAGGAATTCGGCGATAAAGTCTTCACTTGGAACGAATACGATAAAGTGAAAGACGAGCAAGGAACTGATGCTGCAAACAAAGCGCAGGAAGAAGCTCTTGCTTCAGGCAAAATCCTTGTTAAAGATTCGATTGCTGATATTTTCCTACAGCAGATCCTTACACGTCCAAGTGAGTTCGATGTAGTTGCAACAATGAACTTGAATGGCGATTACATCTCTGATGCACTTGCTGCGCAAGTAGGCGGAATTGGTATCGCTCCTGGAGCGAACATCAACTACGATACTGGACATGCTATTTTCGAAGCGACTCACGGTACTGCACCTAAATATGCTGGACAAGATAAAGTGAACCCTTCATCAGTCATCCTTTCAGGCGTCTTGATGCTTGAACACCTTGGCTGGAGCGAAGCGGCGAAATTGATCACAAACTCTATGGAAAAAACAATTGCTTCCAAAGTTGTAACTTATGACTTTGCACGTCTAATGGACGGTGCAACTGAAGTAAAAACTTCAGCGTTCGCTGATGAGCTAATTAAAAATATGTAATTTTAAGAGAGAGGGGACTTCCTCTCTCTTTTTTATGTGGTGGAAATTGAGTTCCAATTGTTTCAAAATGCCATACTAAGGAAATTGTAATGGAGTAGAAGCTTTCAATCATTCTTTGGTATTTAAAAATATGATACAAAGGGGAATAGCCATGACATTCAAACGTAAAAAAGTATCAGTGATCGGTTCAGGATTTACTGGAGCAACAGCCGCCTTTCTTTTGGCGCAAAAAGAACTGGGAGATGTCGTATTGGTCGACATTCCGGAAATGGAAGATCCGGCAAAAGGCAAGGCGCTTGATATGGCTGAAGCCGGTCCGGTTATCGGTTTTGACGCAAATGTGACCGGCACTGCAGATTATAAGGACACGAAGGATTCGGATCTCATCATCATAACAGCTGGCATTGCCCGTAAACCCGGAATGAGCAGAGATGACCTGGTTCAGACCAACCAAAAAATCATGAAGTCCGTTACGGCAGAAATCGTCAAATATTCACCGCATTCCACAATTCTGGTGCTGACTAATCCGGTGGATGCCATGACCTATACTGTGTTTAAGGAATCGGGATTTCCGAAAGAGCGAGTTATCGGCCAATCGGGCGTGTTGGATTCGGCACGATTCCGTACGTTTATCGCGCAGGAATTAAATCTTTCCGTTAAAGACATCAGTGGATTTGTATTAGGCGGCCACGGCGATGATATGGTGCCGCTCGTCCGTTATTCTTATGCAGGAGGAATTCCACTTGAAACCTTGATAGCTAAAGAGAAACTGGATGCCATCGTGGAGCGGACCCGTAAAGGCGGCGCGGAGATCGTCAACCTTCTTGGAAACGGTTCAGCCTATTATGCCCCTGCGGCATCGCTCGTTGAAATGGCGGAAGCGATCATCAAGGATCAGCGACGCATCATGCCTTCCATTGCTTATCTGGAAGGTGAATATGGCATGGATGGAATCTATCTCGGAGTCCCGACCATCCTTGGCGCGGGCGGAATAGAGAAAATCATTGAGATAACTTTAAACGAGGAAGAAAAAGCATTATTGAATCACTCGGCTGAATCTGTCAGAGCAGTTATGAAAGTCCTGACATAACGCAGAACAAACAGGCAGAAAGCCGCAGCCGGCTGCTTCACCTGTATCTACTGCATTTGCATTTCATTTCTTAATTGATATTATTAAGATATAAGACCACAGGAGGGATTTTAATGTTGCTCGGAAAAAAACGGAAGTTAGGCCGTAAAATCGAGGATATGGCGATTGGCGAAAAACTGAAGCTTACAGAAAATATTGAGGATAAAGATCTTCTTCTCTATCTTGGACTTACAAACGATGGAAATCCTCTGTATATCCAACATGATTTCGCATCGCAGACGAAATTTGAAAAACCGGTTGTTCCGACAGCGATGCTGACAGGCATCATCACTTCGGCCGTGTCGAAATATCTGCCGGGACCTGGATCTTATATCAAGGAACAGCATCTGAAATTCAGCAAGCCCGTCTATCATTATGCTTCCATCGATTTTCTTTTGGAAGTTACCGAAGTGAATGTTGCAGCAAATGAAGTTACGGTCCGCGTGGAAGCTGCCGATGAAAATGGAGATTTGGTGCTCGAAGGCAACATTATTGCGAATCCACCTCAAGTGCTTAGTCAGCTGACCACACAAGCAATGGATAATTTCTGATTGGTTTGAAATGGGGGTTTCAAACTGAATGTGGAGGCTGTTAAATGCAGAAGAAAATACTAATTATAGAAGACGAACAATCCATCGCAACATTATTATCTTATAATCTTCAACAGGCCGGTTATGAAACGATCATCGCAAACGATGGGAAAGAGGGCTTCGATCTCGCCATCAGCGAGTCGCCATCATTAATCGTACTCGACCTGATGCTGCCTTCAATGGATGGGGTGGAAGTCTGCAAAGAATTGCGACTCCAGAAAATAAGTATTCCGATCATTATGCTTACGGCAAAAGATGATGAATTCGATAAGGTGCTTGGACTGGAACTTGGAGCGGATGATTATATGACTAAGCCTTTCAGTCCAAGGGAAGTCGTTGCAAGAATCAAAGCAGTCCTTCGCAGATCCGAAGGCATGAAGGTCACACGAGACGATTGGTCTTCATCCGAAATGAGTTTTGGCAAGCTGAAGGTCTACCCTGAACGATACGAAGCTTTTCTGAACGATGAACAATTGGAGTTCACACCAAAAGAATTCGAGCTTCTGGTCTATCTGATGGAGAATAAGAACCGGGTTTTGACGCGTGACCAATTATTGAGTTCGGTATGGAAATATGATTTTGCAGGAGACACCCGTATTGTCGATGTCCACATCAGCCACTTAAGGGATAAGATAGAAGAAAACAGCAGAAAGCCTGTGTTCATCAAAACAATCCGGGGACTTGGTTATAAATTTGAGGAGCCCAAGCTGATATGAAGCCATTTCGGCGCCGCATTTTAGGCAACCTGCTGCTATGGCTCGGGGCTTTGTTAGTGAGTCTCTACGTCGTAGTGATACAATTATTACCTTTATACGATGATGCAGTCAGCCGGCTGGAATTTTGGCTCCTGCTCGGTTTGGTATTCCTTCTGGCATTTATAGTTTCTGCAGCTGTAGGCTACCGGGTCATCAAAGTTCTTATCGCACCTATCGAAAATATTACGGAAACAGCCATGGAACTGGTCAAAGGCAATTATCAGGCCAGAGCTTATGAAGAACCATTGGCTGGTTCTTCCTCGCTGAGTTCCACTATCAACGTGCTGGCTCGCAATCTGCAGGAAATCACCGCTGTGCGTGAAATGGAACAGGAACGTTTGAAAACGCTCATTGAAACGATGGGCAGTGGTTTGATCATGGTTGATCGGCAAGGCAAAATTTCACTGTTCAATAAATACTTCCAAAACGAATTTGAATTGCGTGCTGAAAAGCTGATCGGCAAATTTTATGGCGAGCTCCCTATTCCGGACAAGCTGGCAAGTTTTATCGAAAAGGTGTTCATGACTGAAACCCCAGCCCGTGAGCAGATGGAGTATCAGGCAGGCATCAATAAACGGGCATTGGAAGTTTACGGTGCACCTGTTATCGGAAATCATGAACAGTGGCTTGGTATTGTCATTGTGCTCCATGACATTACCGAGCTGAAACGGCTCGAGCAGATCCGAAAAGATTTCGTGGCGAATGTTTCACACGAATTGAGGACGCCGGTAACTTCCATAAAAGGTTTTTCAGAAACACTGATTGATGGCGCTTATAAAGATGAATCGAGCTTACTCTCTTTTATGGAGATCATTCAGACAGAGGCAAATCGGCTGGAAACTTTGATCGAGGAACTTCTCGAATTATCTCGGGTGGAGAAAAGCGGTTTTCAGGTCGATGCCCAGCCGACAGATATGAAAGCAGTCATCGAATATGCGATTGAGCTGATGCAGCCAGGGCTGACTGAAAAGAACATGACGCTGAAAACGCATCTAACACCAGTGAATGTCGCAGGAGATGCCAATCGGCTTGTGCAAATTCTCATGAATTTATTGGCTAATGCCATAAACTATTCCGCGCCCGAAAAGACGATTGAAATCAGCCTGTATGAAAACCGGAATCAGGCAGTCATTAAAGTGAAAGACGAGGGGATTGGTATCGCTTCGGCTGAAATTCCCCGACTTTTTGAACGTTTTTACCGGGTAGATAAAGCAAGGAGCCGTAATTCAGGCGGCACTGGACTCGGATTGTCAATTGTTAAACATTTAATCGAGGCACATCATGGGAAAGTGGAAGTCGACAGCACAGTTGGTGTCGGCACTACATTCACCATTTATTTGCCTTTGGCTAGTTAATTTAGGAGGAAATTATGGTTACTAAACACCCTTTTTTGCCGATTATTATCGGTACCGATATGAACGCTTATAATATGGCCATTTCTTTTCATGAAGCATATGGCATAAAACCGATTTTAGTCGGCAAAGAACCCCTGTCATTCACTTCATTAAGTACAATCACTGAAAACATCGAATTGCGTTCAGGCATTGCGGATGATTCCCGGTTTGCTGATATCCTGATCGATGTTGCCGATAAGTACAGAACGCCCGGCAAAACCCTGCTGCTTATTGGGACGAACGACCTTTATGTGCGGCTGATCATTGAAAATGCGAAAATACTGCGGGAGCATTATGTCTTTAATTATATTAATGAGGATTTGATGAACCAACTGCAGGTTAAAGCGAATTTTTACGAGCTTTGCAAAGTGCATGGCATCGATACGCCAACAACGGTCTTTTATGATTGCAATTCAAAAGAGCCATTCAACGATGAAATGATATACCCTGCTATCATCAAGCCGAGCAATGGCATCGAGTACAATAAACTCCATTTTGAAAACCAGCAGAAAGTCTATAAAGTCGAAAGTCCGAAAGAATTGCACGAGGTGATCCAGCAAATTAAAGCAGGCGGCTATCGCGGTGAACTGATTATCCAGGATTATATTCCCGGAGATGATACATTCATGTGGGATTCGGTCATCTATTCGAATTCCAAAGGAAAAACACAACTGGTCAGTTTTGCGCAGGTCGTATTGCAGGAACATACAGTTTCGGCTATCGGAAATTATACAGCGCTGATCACCCGTTTTGACAAAGAGATAATGGTCAAGCTGCAGAACTTTCTGGAGGCGGTCGGTTATCAGGGCTTTGCGAATTTCGATTTGAAATACGATGCTCGGGATAAAAAGTTCAAAGTGTTTGAAGTGAATATTCGCCAGGGCCGTTCAAGTTATTACGTAACTGCCCTCGGACATAATATGGCTGAGTATTTTGTTGATGATCTTATTTATCAGAAGGACAAACCGGTGACTTATTTGAATGAAGATTTTCTCTTCACGGTTGTGCCGAAAATCGTTTTACGTAATTTTGTCAAAAACAAAGCGGTCCTTAAAGACATAAAACGCCTGATTAAAGGAGGCCAATATGGAAACCCGCTTTTCTATAAGAAAGACAAACATCTGAAACGCAAATTGTACCTGTTTGCGCGCCAGGTGAATTACTATAAAAAATATAAGAATAATCAATGGTAAATTTACACAGACTTAACACTGTCTTCATATTGGGGTGTTATATTCTAATAGAACCCCCTTTCAACTCATAAAAAAGGAGAAGGACCTTCCACGAGGTCCTTCTTCTTTTTTTTTTTTTTTTGAAACCATTCGACAGTTTTTCCGTATATTACCTATACATAGAATTCAATTGGAGGGAAAGAATATGACAACCAGAAAAATACTGTCCATCATCGGGTTATCCATCGCAGGGATCCTGCTTCTCGTAGCTGTTCTCACATCTTGGTATACAGTGGATGAATCCGAACAGGCCGTCATCATCACATTCGGTGTAGTCAACGAAACCATTGTCGAACCCGGCCTGCATTTCAAAATGCCCTGGCCGATCCAGCGGGCTGAAACTTTATCCAAGGAAACATTCAGTCTTCAATTCGGTTACAGTCAGGATGAAGACGGTGAAATCGTCTCATTCGACAAAGAAACAAAAATGATAACCGGCGATGAATATATTGTGCTGACCGACCTGGTTGTACAGTGGAAAATCACAGAACCAAAGAAATATCTTTTCAATGCAGAAAATCCGGAAGATATTTTGCATGATGCCACGTCTGCATCAATCCGTTCGATTATCGGCAGTTCGCTGATCGATGATGCCCTGACTTCCGGGAAAGCGGAAATAGAAGCGGATACACGGGACCTGCTGGCATCATTAATCGAGAAATATGATATCGGTATTTCAGTGTTGGCGGTTAAATTGCAGGATGTCGAATTGCCCAACGAAGAAGTACGCGCGGCATTCACGAATGTTACGGATGCACGTGAAACGATGAACACGAAAATCAACGAAGCCAGAAAGTATGAAAATCAGAAACGCAATGAAGCGCTTGGTGAAAAGGCGGCGATCAATTCCCGTGCCGAAGGCCAGAAAGTGGCGCGTGTGGAACAAGCAATTGGGGACGTTGCAGTATTTGATAAATTATTCACTGAATATGAAGCTAACCCCGAAGTTACAAGACAGCGCCTGATTCTGGAAACGCTGGAATCGGTCCTGCCCAACGCGAAACTGTACATCATGAACGACGAAGGCGGAACGATGAAATATCTGCCACTCGGAGACAACCAGGCAGTAGTGCCGCCGGTGGCTGAAGCTGAAACGGGAGGGGACAATTAATGGAAACGAATAAACCGCAAAACGAAACCAGCAAATTTGATGCCTACAGCCCTTCCAAGAAGCAAAAGCCGCCGAAAGATCCCATCAACTTCAAAAAATATTGGAAAATGATTGTGGCCCTGACACTGGCTTTTATTGTATTGCTGATCGTATTGACCAATGTCTATGTCGTCAAGGAAAGCGAGTACCGGGTCGTCCGCCAATTCGGAGAAGTTGTGGATATTAAAGAAGACCCGGGGCTGCATATGAAAATTCCGTTTATCCAAAGCCTGACAACGCTGCCGAAACACCAGATGATCTACGATGTGTCGGAAGCTGAAATCAATACACGCGATAAAAAACGGATTATTATCGATAACTATGCAGTTTGGCAAGTCACGGACCCGCGCAATCTGATCACCAATGCGGTGACGATCGTCAATGCGGAATCACGCATGGAAGAGTTTATCTACTCGGTGATCCGTTCAGAGCTTGGCCAATTGAATTACGATGAAATCATCAACGATGAGAATTCATCAAGAGGCAGTTTGAACGACAACGTCACAGCAAAAGTCAACGAGCTCCTCGAGAAAGACAAATACGGCATACGGGTGGCGGATGTCCGGATGAAGCGGACGGACCTTCCGGAAGAAAACGAGCAATCGGTTTATACACGGATGATTTCAGAGCGTGACTCCACTGCACAGGATTATTTATCGCAGGGAGATGCGAAAAAACAGGAAATCGAAGCACAGGCTGACCGGGAAGCCCAGGAAGTCATCGCGACTGCCCGCAAAGAAGCTGCATTGATCCAGGCAGAAGGGGAATCCGAAGCGGCAAGGATTTATAATGAGTCCTTCTCGAAAGACCCGGAGTTTTACCAGTTGTACCGGTCACTCCAGTCCTATACGAAAACAATCGGTGATGATACCGTCATCATCCTGCCGTCAGACTCACCTTACGCCAGTGTCCTGTCAGGGATAATGGAATAAACCGAGCCGTCATTTCTCTTCTTTTTGCCCGCGTGGTAAAATAAAGGGAATGACGGTTTTTTATTGAAAGGGGTAATTTTGTGGCTAAGAAAATACTTTTACTGGACGGTAATAGTTTGGCGTATCGCGCATTTTTCGCGCTTCCGCTGCTGACAAATGAAAGTGGCATCCACACGAATGCAGTCTATGGTTTTACGATGATGCTGCAGCGAATTCTTGAAGAGGAACAACCCACCCATATGATGGTTGCGTTTGATGCCGGGAAGACGACGTTTCGAAATGAAACGTTCAGTGAATACAAAGGCGGACGCCAGAAAACGCCGCCCGAATTATCCGAGCAATTTCCTTATTTGCGGAAGCTGATCGATGCCTATCGCATTAAACAATATGAATTGCCAAATTACGAGGCAGACGACATTATCGGAACGCTCAGCCTGGAAGCTGAGCAGCAGGGAGACGAAGTCGTTGTCATTTCGGGAGATAAAGATTTGACGCAATTGGCTTCTCCTACCACGACGGTTTACATCACGCGCAAAGGGATTACCGATATCGAAAAATATACGGTTGACCATATCAAAGAGAAATACGGTTTAACACCTCTGCAGATCATCGATATGAAAGGCCTGATGGGCGATGCTTCCGATAATATTCCGGGCGTTCCGGGTGTGGGTGAAAAAACCGCACTCAAATTGCTGGCAGCCCATGGTTCGGTGGAAGGCGTTTACGAGGCAATCGACCAGCAAAAAGGGAAGATGAAAGAAAAATTGGTCGCCAATGAAGACCTGGCCTACATCAGCAAGAAGCTGGCGACAATTGAGCGCAAGGCTCCTGTCGAAGTGAAACTTGAGGAATTGGGCTATGCCGGTCCGGACCAGGATGAGTTGGTGCGGATTTGGAATGAGCTGGCTTTCAAATCGTTATTGGAAAAAATGGATTACACGGCTGAAGAAACAGTCAAAGAAGAATTAAAATTTACCGTTGTGACGGAAGTGGACCCATCCATCCTGAAAGATGAAATGGCAGTGCATCTCGAATTGTATGATGAACATTACCACACATGCGATCTGCTCGGCGTGGCTTTGTCTGACAACAATGAGGTCTATGTCATTTCTATGGATGTTGCAAAAGAATCAGAAACTTTCAAAGCCTGGCTGGCAGATCCGGCTAAGCGTAAGTATATGTCGGATTCCAAAGCCTCGACTGCCGCTTTCCTGCGCTGTGAAATCGAGTTGGATGGAGTCGACTTCGATTTGATGCTCGGCGCCTATATCGTCAATCCGTCCCTGACATATACCGATATGGCGAACATTGTGCTGGAATACGGCTATACAGATGTTTCGACGAATGAACAAGTTTATGGCAAAGGTGCGAAAAAGAAAGTGCCAGAAGATGCTGTCCTGCATGAACATATCGCCAGAAAAGCGCGGGCCATCTGGAAAGTGCGCGACGTCATCATCAAAAAGCTGGAGGACAATCAGCAATTTGATCTGTACGATAAATTGGAATTGCCACTGGCCACTGTGCTTGGAGAAATGGAATCGCTTGGCGTCATGGTGGATCGCAACCAATTGTCGGATATGGGCAAGGAATTGTCCGAAAAACTTGAGAAGATCGAAGTGGAAATCTACAGCCTGGCAGGCCAGGAATTCAATATCAACTCACCGAAACAATTGGGCGTCATTCTTTTTGAAAAACTGGGATTGCCGCCGTTGAAGAAAACCAAGACCGGCTATTCGACAGCAGCCGATGTGCTGGAAAAATTGGAAGGGCAGCACGAAATCATTTCGCATATTCTGCTTTACCGCCAGCTGGGCAAGCTGCTGTCCACTTATATAGAAGGTTTATTGAAGGAAATTCATGAGGATGGCAAGATCCATACACGTTTTCAGCAGGCATTGACGACAACTGGCCGATTGAGTTCGACCAACCCGAACCTGCAGAATATTCCGGTCCGCCTTGAAGAAGGGCGGAAAATCAGAAAAGCGTTTGTTCCTTCGCATCCTGATTGGGTGATGGTGGCTGCCGATTATTCCCAGATTGAATTGCGGGTTCTAGCTCATATGTCTGAAGACGAACGACTCGTCCAAGCGTTCAAAGATGACCGGGATATCCATACTGCCACAGCGGCAGATGTTTTCCATGTGTCCCTGGAAGAAGTGACAGGTGCACAGCGCAGTGCGGCCAAAGCGGTAAACTTCGGGATTGTTTACGGCATCAGTGATTACGGTCTTTCACAAAGTCTCAATATTCCACGCAAGGAAGCAGCGGAATTCATCGAGCGCTATTTGAAGAGCTTCCCTGGAGTTCAGCAATACATGACAAATATCGTCGCATCTGCTAAGAAAGAAGGATTTGTAACTACTTTGATGAACCGCCGCCGTTACTTGCCGGACATCACAAGTTCAAATTTCAATCTTCGCAGCTTTGCAGAACGGACAGCGATGAACACACCGATTCAGGGAAGTGCGGCCGATATCATCAAGAAGGCGATGATTGACATGGACGAAGCACTCGAACGTGAAGGATTGAAAGCGAACATGCTTCTGCAGGTGCACGATGAGTTGATCTTCGAAGCACCAAAGGACGAATTAACCCGTTTGATGGAGCTGGTTCCGTCAGTCATGGAATCGGCTGTGGCACTGAATGTTCCATTGAAAGTCGATATCGCACATGGCGACACCTGGTATGAAACAAAATGATTGGAGGCCGATAAGATGCCTGAACTTCCTGAAGTCGAAGGAGTGGTGCGGCAGATACGGCCTGTTGCCATCGGCAAAAGGATCGAGGATGTATTCGTTTCCGATACCATCCGGCTGTCCAAGACCGGCGGCCGTGAAGCGATCCTGAAAAAGATTGAAGCTGACAGTTTTATTGACCGGGTCAAAGGCTCTCAGATTGTCAGCGTGGAACGCCGCAGCAAATATATTTATTTTGGATTAAGAAAAGATGTTGAATTTCTGCTCGTCAACCACCTGGGAATGTCAGGTGCATGGTTTTACGTCGACAGCCTGCTGTCGATTCCGGAAGAGAAGTTCCGCAGGCATGTCCATGTGGTTCTGACTTTGAGTGATGGCAATCTTCTCGCTTATTCAGATATACGGCGTTTCGGTGAAATGCGCGTGCTGCTCCATGAAGGCGATTATCCACCGCTCCTGCTGATGGCTCCGGAACCGTTTGCAGAAGGGGCAATGCAGCATTTTCTGGACATGGCCGATTCCGCCAAATACCGCAATAAACCGATTAAAGAAGTGATAATGGACGGTCAGGTGATTTCCGGAGCAGGCAATATTTATGCGACGGAAGCCCTTTTCCGGATGAAAATCCACCCGAACAGATCTGTGCGGCGTATCAGCAGAAAACGCAGAATTGAATTATTTGAAGCAATCGTCGAAATTTTACTCGAAAGCATCGAAGCAGGAGGCAGCACCATTTCTGATTACCGGAACGTCAACGGCGAATCAGGGGGCATGCAAAACCGCTTCGCCATATATGGAAAAAAACAATGCATGGCTTGCGGCACTGTGACCAAAACCCTGAAAATCGGGGGGCGCACATCTGTATACTGCCCGGCATGCCAAAAATGAGGGCTGATGATGATTATTGGATTGACAGGAAGTATAGCCAGCGGGAAAAGCACAGTTTCAAAAATGCTGGAAGCATTGGGTTATCCGATAATTGATGCGGACATGGTCGCGCGGCAAGTGGTCGAACCCGGATCGGAAACACTGAAAAAAATTGAAGCTTTATTCGGTCCGGAAGTGATCAGAACGGATGGCTCGATGGATCGTGAAAAAGTTGGAGCACTCATCTTTTCAGATCCTGCAAGGAGAAAGCAATTGAACGATATCATCCATCCGGCAATCCGTGAAGAAATGCTGAGAAAACGGAACGAATATCTTACTGAAGGATTCCGGACAATCGTTATGGATATACCGTTGCTGTTCGAAAGCAAATTACAGCATTTTGTCGATAGGATCCTTGTCGTCAGTGTAACCGAAGAAAACCAGCTTGCCCGCCTGATGGAGCGGAACGGGTTGAGTGAAAAGGACGCCAGAGCCCGGATCAGCTCGCAGCTGCCCATGTCCGTCAAAGAAGAAGGAGCTGACGCGGTAATTTATAATAATGGCACGGTTGAAGAAACCGCTCTTCAATTGGACAGAATCCTGGAACAGTGGCAGTGAAAGTTCACAAAAATGAAATATTCATCCGCTTTTGAGGTTCTGTAATCGACATAATGTGTTATACTATATAACGGATTAAAAAATAAGTATAACTTAATTAATGGAGGACTTTTAAATGACAGTGTCTATTGCAATTAATGGATTTGGCCGTATTGGCCGCATGGTGTTCAGACAGGCCATCCTGATGGATGACGTAACGATTTCAGCGGTAAATGCCAGCTATCCTGCTGAAACCTTGGCTCATTTGATAAAGTATGACTCAAATCACGGCATCTTTGACGCCGAAGTAAGAGCTGAAGAAGGAGCTTTAATTGTTAATGGGAAACGTGTTCAACTGGTCAGCGAACGCGACCCACTGAAACTCCCATGGAAAAAGATGGGCATTGATATTGTCATCGAAGCTACGGGTAAATTCAATTCGCGCGATAAAGCTGCTCTTCATCTTGAAGCCGGTGCAAAAAAGGTTATTTTGACTGCTCCTGGTAAAAATGAAGACATCATGATTGTAATGGGTGTTAACGAAGATCAACTGGATATTGCAAAACACGATGTCATTTCGAACGCCAGCTGCACGACAAATTGTCTCGCGCCTGTTGCAAAAGTCCTCAACGATTCGTTTGGAATCGACAACGGTTTGATGACGACTGTTCACGCTTACACAAACGACCAAAAAAATCTGGATAACCCGCACAAGGATCTGCGACGTGCCCGTTCGTGTGCCCAGTCGATCATTCCAACTTCGACGGGTGCTGCGAAAGCGCTGTCACAGGTTTTGCCTGATCTGGAAGGAAAAATGCATGGGATGGCGTTGCGTGTTCCAACTCCGAACGTCTCGTTGGTAGACCTGGTGGTCGATCTGAATAGAGATGTGACGGTTGAAGAAGTCAATGAAGCATTCATTAATGCTTCAAACGGGCCGTTGAAAGGAATCTTGAGCTTAACGATGGAACCTTTGGTTTCAATAGATTTTAATACGACAACGGACTCTGCCATTGTCGACGGTCTGACTACCATGGTAATTGCAAACCGGAAAGTCAAAGTGCTGGCATGGTATGACAATGAGTGGGGCTATTCAGCCCGCGTTATCGACCTGACAAAAAAGGTCGCTTCAGCAATGAGTGCAAATTAAGAACGAAAACCACTTTTCCTATTATTATGGAGAAGTGGTTTTTTTCTGTTTAAGAGTGTATAGGGGTATTTAATATATGAAAGCGGGCGCTGTCGCTTTTCTCTGTCCAGACTCCAGCGGCCCAGCTCTTCAGGTCATAAGCCACTTTGTGTCCAGACTCCAACGGCCAACTCCTCGGACTTAAGCTGTCCTTCCTCTGCGGCAAAGAGCGCCACTTCGGAAGTTCATCTTAAGCCTTTCGGAGCTGAACGGCCGTTTCCGCTTTTCGGGACTGTGCGGCTGAAAAGACGCCGCTTCGCCAAATCGTAAAAACCTTATTGCTCCTGCATCGCTTCGCTAGCTTCGTCGCAAAGAGGTGGACCAAATGTAATTTGGTCCACCTCTTTCCTTACAGAGCTTAACGGGCGCTGTCGATTTTCTTAATTGTAAGAAAAATCCATGAAATAAAAGATATTTATATCAGATTTATTTGTTGCTTTTCCACGGAATACATCATATACTATGATTCGTAGCTGAAAACGGGCTACTTTTTTCATAACGATTCCAAAGCTCAATGAGGGATCGGAACGAAGAATTTTTATTCACATGACTGCTTAAAGGGTTAGGACCTCTTTGGACTAACTTTCCCCCGTGGTAGTCAACTTTGAATATTTTGAGCGCGAAACCAAAATGATATCAAAGGGGGAAACGAACCATGGAAACAATGGGACGTCACGTAATTGCAGAACTTTGGCAGTGTGATTTTGACAAATTAAACGATATGGATTTTATCGAAAAAACTTTTGTTGATGCAGCACTCAAATCAGGGGCAGAAGTCCGCGAGGTCGCTTTTCACAAATTTGCGCCACAAGGCGTAAGCGGCGTAGTAATTATTTCTGAATCACACCTGACAATCCACAGCTTTCCTGAACACGGTTATGCGAGTGTAGATGTATACACTTGCGGTGACATGGATCCGACAATTGCAGCGGATTACATCGCTCTGGCACTTGGCTCACAATCGAGCGAAGTTAAAGAATTGCAACGTGGAATGGGTCCAGTCGGTGCTGGAAAAACCAAAGTTACAGTAACTGCATAATCCATGAAACCATAACATTAAAGCAGGGGAGCTGATCCTCTGCTTTTTCTATTTGTGTACATAGTAAAGTAGAAAGAAAATCTTTAGCAATCGATATTCCGCAAAACAGCTTCGCTTGCCAAAACCCGTGCTCCTGTCTCTGCATCGCTGCGCTAGCTTCGTCGCAAAGACTCGGCCGAACTCCCTTCGGCCAACTCTTGGCTCGCGCTGAGCTAACTCGGTCTCGTTTCACTTCGCCCAAGTGGATCTCAGCACTTCGTCGGCATTCGCCTGCTCCCCTGGGCGTCTTCGCTGTTTTGCTCCATATCTCTAGAGAACCCATTATAATGTAACAGCGGAAGGCAACGCAGAGTAAAGATATATCCTGCATCGATGCTTCGATTAAACGCAAAGCTAACTCGGGCCTATGCCCGAGTGTGGTTCAGTACTCCACTAGATCCCAAAGGATTCTTTATTGCTTCTTTATATCTAGAAGTGGCCCCCAGCGAAGGAGCGCCGCCGGAGCAGGCGAATGCCGACGGAGCAAAAGACGAGTGTTCTTCTCGGCTTATTGCGGGAGCTTAGTCCAAAGCGACGAAGCGTCATATATAAGCTAGTTCTTCTGTACTTTTATTCAGTTTCAAAAATGAAATATTATAAACGCTGAAATTTTGTTATACTTATAGCAACAGAAAGAGAATTTGGGGAGATGTCAAAATGAAATGTCCGGCTTGTCAGCATAATGGTACCCGCGTTGTGGATTCGCGGCCAGTAGATGAATTGAAATCGATCAGGAGAAGACGGGAATGTGAAGAATGCGGCTATCGTTTCACCACTTTCGAGAAAGTGGAAGAGATGCCGCTGATTGTCGTGAAAAAAGATGGTTCACGCGAAGAGTTCAGCCGTGAAAAAGTATTGCGCGGCTTGATCCGTGCCTGTGAAAAGCGTCCGGTACCACTTGAAAAACTTGAAGAACTGGTCTTCAATATCGAAAAAGATCTGCGCAGAATCGGCAACGCCGAAGTAAAATCCGAACAGGTCGGCGAAATGGTGATGGACAGGCTGGCGGCAATTGATGAAGTGGCATATGTCCGTTTTGCTTCCGTCTATCGCCAGTTCAAAGACATCAACGTATTTATAGATGAGCTGAAGGATTTATTGAATAAGAATCCGGATGACAAGATATCCGAATAAGGCGGTGACATATGACTGCATTCTATAAGGAATTGCAGCCGGCTGATGCATTTAAGATCCGGTTGCCTTATCCATTTTCCGATTATGACCGCCAATTGCTGACACTGCTTTACCAGCCGATGATCGGCGCAGAAGCCGTGTCGCTTTACCTTACGCTTTGGGCGGAAGGGGAAGCATTGCGTGCAGAAACGCCGCATTATTCATTGATGAATACGCTGGGCATGCCGATTTCGAAAGTTTTTGAATCGCGCATCCAGTTGGAAGCGATCGGTCTGATAAAGACATACCGGAAGGGAACTGAATCCCGGACGTTCCTGTATGAATTATGCCCGCCGCTTGACCCGAAAGATTTTTTCGCTGATCCTCTGCTGTCGATGTTCCTGTTCAGCAAAATCGGTGATATCGCCTATCGCCGAATTCGCGACCGGTTCATCATGCCGGCAGAAGCCATGGAATCTTTCGAAGAAGTGACGCGGATTTTTACGGATATTTTCCAGCCGGTGCATGCCAAAGCCGGTTATCCGCAGGACTCGCAAAAAATGCAGCAGCGCAGCAGAACAGGCTATAAAGCGGAATACGATTTCGACTTCAGTCTGCTGCATCAGGGACTTTCCGAGCAGCTGGTCCCGAAACGCGTGCTGACCGCATCGATCAAGGACACCATCTGTAAACTGGCGTTTCTCTATGGTTGGGGACCACTCGAAATGCAGAAAGTGATCCTCCTGGCCATTGATGATGATTATCGTCTTACTATAGAAGGAATTAAAAAGTCGGCTTCCGAGTACTATAAAATGACGGTGTCCACCACTGCACCGAAATTGGAACCGGTCCTTGCGAAAGCTCCGGAACCGAAAGAGGAACCGAAAACAAGGCAGGATGAATTGGTCGTCTATCTCGAATCGGCGTCACCCATTGAAGTCCTCCGGGATATCGCAGGAGGCAAAGAGCCGTTGTCGGCAGATGTCCAGCTTGCCAATAATCTGGTGGTGCATCACGGAATGGAGCCGGCTGTGGTAAACGTCCTGCTTCAGTATGTGCTGCTGCGGACGGATATGAAATTGACGAAAAGTTATGTCGAAAAAATCGCTTCCCATTGGATCCGCAAAAATGTTTCCACTGCAGCCGAAGCAATGGAATTGGCGCGTACAGAACACGCTCAGTACATGAAATGGAAATCGGAAGGTTCGCCGTCCGCTGCTTCAAAATCATCAGCGCGCTCCGGTGGAAAACCTGTCCGCGAGGAAAAATTGCCGGAATGGTTCTATACGAAGGATGAACCGCAGGGAGCCGATTCTCCCAAAAACGAAAGCCTGGAAGTCGAGAAACAAAAACTCCTGGCAAAACTTGCTTTGAGAAAAGGGAAGGGTGATTAAATGGAACCGATTCGGGAAACCTTAAAACGCGTTGTCAATGCACCCGCTTTTTCCGAACGCTATAACGATATGCGCAAGGAGGTGCTTGAAAATCCGGGCGTCCAGAAATTTCTTGAAGACCATGCCGAGGAAATCGATAAAAGCACCGTCGACCGGGGCATGCATAAATTGTACGAGTATATCGACCAATCTCATGATTGCAATAAATGCCCGAGCCTTGAAGGCTGCATCAATCATCTGAAAGGCTTCGAACCGAACCTGGTGTTGGAGCGTAATACAATTGGTATCGCCTATACCGCATGCAAGTCCAAAAATGCCTATGACAATAAACGCCGTGCAAGCTCGCTGATCCACAGCATGTATATGCCGAAAGAGGTCATGCAGGCAACACTTTCAGGCTTTGAACTTGACGACAGCCGCATGGAAGCATTCCGTGCCGTCGGCAATTTCCTGGATCAGGCGACGGGACCGGACGATCTTCCGGATAAAGGCCTGTTTCTGTACGGTAAATTCGGCATCGGCAAATCTTATTTATTGAGTGCTGTGGCGAATGAACTGGCAGAGATGAACGTCAAATCCGTTCTGGTCTTCGTTCCGGAATTCATGCGCGAAATGAAACAGGCAATCGGCGACCAGACGCTTCAGGAAAAAGTCGACTATGTTAAAAAAGCTGATGTTCTGATGCTGGATGATATCGGTGCTGAGGCGATGTCGAGCTGGACCCGCGACGAAGTGCTCGGCACCATACTTCATTACCGCATGGCGGAAAAATTGCCGACGTTCATGACCTCGAACTTCAGTTATACTGAACTTCAGCATCACCTGACGTATTCACAGCGCGGTGAAAAAGAGGATTTAAAAGCGGCGCGTGTCATGGAACGAATCCGTGCATTGACGGAGCCGGTGAAACTCGACGGCCGCAATCGGCGCAATTAAAGCAAGCAAACAAATCATTTTTAAATGCATTTATTTGACAGAGATTGCATTTTAAATGTTTTCGGTTTATAGTGAATCTAATCGAAATATGATTTTAAATGCACTGACGAGGACAATAATGGATTGAACGCCTTCCAGAGAGAGAAGCCCAGGCTGAGAGCTTCTTAAGAAACGGCAATCCATTTACCGCCTCCGAGCAGCAGTTGTGAACTTTCAGTAGCAGCTGCCGGCAACCGGCCCGTTAGCCGATGCAGAGCTTCGTTCCGTTCAGTTTTTCTGATCGGAGCAGAAGAAGGGTGGAACCACGAACTGAGCTTCGTCCCTTTGGGATGGGGCTTTTTTGCGTTGAAATGCGACAGCGCCCGTTAAGCTCTGAAAGGCATAAGACGATCTGGCGAAGCGGCGTTTTTTCAGCCGCACAGCCAGAGTGGCTTATGACCCGAAGAGCTGGGCCGCTGGAGTCTGGACACCGAAAAGAATGAAGAAAAAAGGAGAGATTGCTATGTCAGACATGATCAATTTAAAATTCCCGGATGGGGCAGTTAAGGAATTCGAACGGGGAACTACAACTGAAGACGTGGCAGGGTCCATCAGCCCGGGCTTGCGCAAAAAAGCGCTTGCCGGTAAACTTGGCGACCGCCTTGTGGATTTGAAAGCACCACTGAAGGAAGACGGAGAAATTGCCATCATCACTGCAGAGTCTGATGAAGCTTTGGAAATTCTGCGCCACAGCACAGCACATTTACTGGCACAAGCAGTCAAACGTCTTTACCCGGATGCCAAACTTGGCGTCGGCCCGGTAATTGAAAACGGTTTTTATTATGATATCGATACTGATTCAGCCATTACTGCGGAAGATCTTCCGAAAATCGAGAAGGAAATGAAAAAAATCATTGGTGAAAATCTGGAAATCGTGCGCCATGATGTAACGCGTGCTGAAGCGCAGGAACGTTTTGCGGCGATTGAAGATCCGTATAAAGTGGAATTGCTCGAAGCGATTGCGGAAGATGATCAGGTGTCCATCTATGAGCAAGGCGACTTTTTCGATTTGTGCCGCGGAATCCATGTTCCGGCGACTGGCAAACTAAAGGAATTCAAATTGCTCAGCGTAGCTGGTGCATATTGGAGAGGCAACAGCGACAATAAAATGCTGCAGCGCATCTACGGCACTGCATTTTTCAAAAAAGAAGACCTGAAAGCGCATCTTGAAATGCTGGAAGAAGCGAAAGAGCGCGACCACCGCAAAATCGGCAAGGAACTGGACTTGTTCATGAACTCCCAGAAAGTTGGGCAGGGGTTGCCGATGTGGTTGCCGAAAGGCGCGACAATCCGTCGCATCATCGAGCGCTATATCGTCGATAAAGAAGAGCGTCTGGGCTACGATCATGTCTATACGCCGGTTCTTGGCAGTGTTGAACTTTATAAAACTAGCGGCCACTGGGACCATTACCAGGAAGATATGTTCCCGGTCATGAAAATGGACAATGAAGACCTCGTGCTGCGTCCGATGAACTGCCCGCACCATATGATGATTTTCAAGCAAGGCATCCATTCCTATCGCCAGATGCCGGTCCGCATCGCGGAACTTGGCACGATGCACCGTTATGAAATGTCAGGCGCTCTTTCCGGCTTGCAGCGTGTCCGCGGCATGACGCTGAACGATGCGCATCTATTTGTCCGTCCGGATCAGATCAAGGAAGAATTCAAACGCGTCGTCAATTTGGTAGTGGAAGTTTATAAGGATTTCGACATCAAAGATTATTCATTCCGCGTATCGTACCGCGATCCGGAAGATAAAGAGAAATACTTTGATGACGATGCAATGTGGGAGCGCGCTCAATCCATGCTGAAAGAAGCGATGGACGAAATGGGCTTGGATTACGTGGAAGCTGAAGGAGAAGCGGCATTTTATGGCCCGAAACTGGATGTCCAGGTGAAAACGGCGCTCGGTAAAGAAGAGACTCTTTCCACAGTGCAGCTTGATTTCCTGTTGCCGGAACGTTTCGACCTTTCCTATATTGGAGAAGACGGCAAGCAGCATCGCCCGGTTGTCATCCACCGCGGAGTCGTTTCAACGATGGAACGTTTTGTGGCTTTCCTGATCGAAGAATACAAAGGCGCCTTTCCGACTTGGCTGGCACCGGTTCAGGTGGAAGTTATTCCGGTTTCACTCGATGTTCACAGCGATTACGCGAAAGAGATCCAGGAAAAATTGCAGGCGCATAAATTGCGTATCGATATAGACGAGCGCGATGAAAAGCTCGGCTATAAGATTCGTGAAGCTCAAATGCAAAAAGTTCCTTATATGCTGGTTCTTGGAGATAAGGAAATGGAAGACGGTTCTGTAAACGTCCGCAAATACGGCGAACAGAAATCCGAAAGCATGCCGTTCGATGACTTCCTGTCGATGATCCAGGGAGAACTTCGATAAGTTTAAACTAGGGGAATACCATATGTAACGCTTCGGCGCTTTGGACAAGGCTCCCACCATAAGCCGAGAAGACCACTCGTCTTATTGCTTCGCTCAGTCCATAGGCGCGCCGGCGCTATAGAAATTTCTAAAGATATGAAGCAAAACAGCAAAGAGTTGAACGAAGCCTGCGAGGGCAACTCTTTGCGACGAAGCAGCGTAGCGATGCAGGAGCACAAATAATAATCGTGCTCCTGCAGTGCTATGCACTTCGTCGCAAAGGCATTATCCTCGCACAGGCGTCGGCTAATGCCTTCGAAGCTGTTTTGCGGAATATCGATTACAGTGACTTAATACTTCAACTTACTTAGAGAAGGTTGTTGACACGGGTCAGTGTGCGTGATACTATGAATAAGGTTATAGAATACTTATATGTGCAAGCAGGAGCACCCGCTTCTCACCTGATCGACCATTTGTTGGCAGGTAGACACGATTTGACTTTTTCACGCTGCGGCGTGCTGTCATAAATTGCGGGTGGGCCGAACGAGGCCCATCCGCTTTTTCTTTGGATCGGAACCTGTAAGCCGACATGGTCGGTTTCGCATTTTAAGCTATTCGCAACACTATCCGGAGGTGGATTATTATTAGCAAAGACAGTAATGTAAACGAAGGCATTCGTGCACGGGAATTACGGGTTATTGATCAGAACGGTGAACAGCTCGGCATTAAAACGCGCACCGAAGCCCTAGAAATTGCAGGCCGTGTCAACTTGGATCTGGTTCTTGTGGCTCCTCAAGCTAAGCCGCCGGTTGCCCGCATCATGGACCATGGTAAGTTCAAGTTCGAACAGCAGAAGAAGGAACGTGAGATTCGTAAGAATCAGAAAGTCATCGTAGTGAAAGAGGTTCGTTTGAGCCCTGGAATCGACGATCATGACTTTAACACAAAGCTTCGGAACGCAATCAAGTTCCTTGAAAAAGGCGACAAAGTTAAAGCTTCAATCCGTTTTAAAGGCCGTGCGATTACGCACAAAGAAATCGGACAACGTGTCCTTGAACGTTTCGCTGAAGCGTGCAAAGATGTTGCCACGGTTGAACAGCGCCCTAAAATGGACGGACGCAGCATGTTCTTGATGCTGGCTCCAATCAACGAAAAAGAATAACAGTACAATTGTTTAGGAGGAACTCGAAATGCCGAAAATGAAAAGCCATAGCGGTGCGTCAAAACGTTTCAAGAAAACTGGAACAGGTAAAGTAAGACGCAATCGTTCACACACAAGCCATTTATTTGCAAACAAATCGACTAAGCAAAAGCGTAAACTCCGTAAAGGGAAGCTTGTATCAGCTGGAGATTTGAAACGCATTAAATCACTAATTTATAACATGAAATAAAACCGAACAAAAAATCGAATTATTTATATTCAAGCAGGAGGTAATGTGATATGCCACGCGTAAAAGGTGGAACAGTGACGCGCCAGCGTCGTAAAAAGGTCATTAAATTAGCAAAAGGTTATTATGGTGCAAAGCACATCCTTTTCAAAGTAGCAAACCAACAGGTGATGAAGTCAGGTAACTATGCTTACCGTGACCGTCGCAACAAAAAACGTGATTTCCGCAGACTGTGGATCACTCGTATCAACGCAGCAGCTCGTTTGAACGATATCTCTTACAGCCGTCTAATGAACGGATTGAAAGTTGCCGGTATCGACATCAACCGCAAAATGCTTGCTGAAATCGCTGTATCTGATGCAGTAGCTTTCACAGCACTTGCTGATCAGGCTAAAAAAGCTTTGAACAAATAAGTTAAATGCAAAAAAGACTGGCGATCATTCGCCAGTCTTTTTTATTGGAGGAAATCAAATGTTTTTGATAGTTTCAGCGTATCTTGCAATTTTATCAATCATGGCTGTCGCTATGATGAAAATCGACAAACGGCAGGCGCAGCAGAGAGGCCAGCGCATCCCTGAAAAGAATCTTTGGCGTGTAGCGCTGTTCGGCGGCGGAATTGGGGCCTATATCGGCATGATGGCATTCCGCCACAAAACGAAGCACACGAACTTCCGCATCGGTTTCCTCGTGCTGGCGATGCTGCAGGCGGCACTGCTTGTCTGGATTTATACTGAATTCGGTCTGCAATAATTCTGTTCAGCTTGTCATTAATTGTTCAATCGGATTTTTCCAATTGATGTCGGCATTCGGGTAATTCATATGGATTTCCTTTTCGAGAAAGTGGAAATCCTCTTTTGTGAAGCCCTGGAGGCTGTCCGGATCTTCTGCCCAGACGAATATTGAAACCACTTCAAATGCGTCATCTGTGGTGCCAAGGTATTTTTCCCCTTCAAAAACCACGCCGCGCAGCGTAATGAAGAAATTTTTACGGACATTTTGGACATCGTCATAAAAATAATAGGATTTATTTTCGACTGCCGCATCAAATTTTCTTTTCGGGTCGAATACATAGCGCAGTAACTTGTAAAACAAATAGATGATTAATGCAATCACAAGAAATCGGATAATGATGGCCATGCAAAATACCCCCTTAAAAAAGTAGTGGTCATGTATAATACGGACATGAAGATATATGGTTTCAAGATTTATTGAAATAAAGGAGGATTTACATGAATTTAGAGAAATTATTCACCATGCAGGAAGAATTGGACCGATACATACAAACAAATAATGAGGTGAACGGTGACTTGTTCGATAAAAAAGGACTGGCGCTGATTGTCGAGCTAGCCGAATTGGCGAATGAAACCCGGACGTTTAAATTTTGGAGTTCGAAAGGGCCATCTGACCGGGAAGTCATTCTCGAGGAATATGTGGATTCAATTCATTTCCTGTTGTCACTGGGTATCGATCGGGACTTGAATATGCTGAAGGACTGGCCGAAGCCGTTGAATGATAATGATCTGACCACGTTGTTCCTCAAGACCAATAGCAGCATCCTGAAATTTATGGAGCAGCATTCCATGTCCGCATACCAGACTGTGTGGAGCTGTTACGGTGCGATTGCCGAGATTTTGGGATTCACGTACGACGATGTGATGGAAGCGTATCTTGCAAAAAATCAGAAAAACTATGACCGCCAAAAGGATGGGTATTAATCTTTTTGATGAATTTTTTGAATATATGCGCATGTTCATTTATAATGAAGAAGTGAGACTATTTAGGAGGTCGAAATAAATGGTAAAATTAGATGAAACGTTACAAATGCTGAAAGACTTAACGGATGCTAACGGCATACCGGGCAACGAACGCCAAGCGCGTGAAGTCATGAAGAAATACATATCACCTTTTGCGGATTCAGTCGAAACGGACGGACTGGGAAGCCTGATCGCGAAAAAAGAAGGGAAAGCTGACGGACCGAAAGTCATGGTTGCCGGCCACCTGGATGAAGTGGGCTTCATGATTTCTCAGATCGACGACAAAGGATTTTTGAAATTCCAGACAGTTGGCGGCTGGTGGAATCAGGTAATGCTGGCACAGCGCGTTACGATCACAACACGCAGCGGCAAGGAAGTAATTGGCGTAATCGGTTCGAAACCGCCGCATATCCTGTCACCGGAAGCACGTAAAAAGCCGGTTGAAATCAAAGACATGTTCATCGATATCGGCGCGTCTTCACGTGACGAAGTGAAGGAATGGGGCATCGCACCAGGCGATATGGTGACGCCTTATTTCGAATTCAATGTCATGAACAATGAAAAATTCCTGTTGGCGAAAGCTTGGGATAACCGCATCGGATGCGCCATTGCAATCGACGTGTTGAAAGGCCTCAAAGGCCAGGACCACCCGAATGTCGTTTACGGCGTAGGGACTGTACAGGAAGAAGTTGGACTGCGCGGAGCAAAAACCGCTGCAGCGAAAATCCAGCCGGACATCGGATTTGCAGTGGATGTGGGCATCGCCGGCGATACACCGGGCATCACGGCTCAAGAATCCAACAGTAAAATGGGCGACGGACCACAGATCCTTCTTTTCGACGCTTCAATGGTTTCCCATCGCGGATTGCGCGAACTTGTTGTGGATACAGCTGAAGAATCGGGCATCCCTTACCAGTTCGAGACAATTGCAGGCGGCGGAACGGATGCCGGCGCAATTCACCTGACTGCTAACGGTGTTCCAGCACTTGCGATTGGCGTGGCGACCCGCTATATCCACTCACATGCCGGAATCCTTCACCGCGACGATTACGAAAACGCAGTAAAACTGATCGTCGAAGTCATCAAGAAATTGGACAAAGACACAGTAGCGAAAATTACATTCGAATAAAAATCGCAAACCCAGCCGAAATGGCTGGGTTTTTTTGATTTTATTCGTGAAAAACGGCTGAGTGATCATAGAATGGCGATTTCCGCTCATAGAATCGAATAAGCGCTCATAGAATGAAGCGGACCGCTCATAGAATCCAAAGAGCGCTCATAGAACCCATAAATCCGCTCATAGAAATCCGCACCAGCTGAAGGTGGTCAAAAGTAATGATTAGAGGAAAAATAAAGCATTTATTCAAGCGAGTGAATGTTATAATCCGATTAAGAAGAAAGGGGAGAGACATGACACTGACAAAAGCTGATATGTTAAATAGAGCTATTAACAGAATGAAAGAGAATTCACCGGATCGGGAGTTTCTGGAAAGGGAATTATTCAAGGCCGAAGCCGGTATCCGGGGAGAAAAGAGGCTTCAAAGAAAGTTTGTGGAATTTTATTCATCCGAACCGTTTGAAATTCTTTGGAATACAAGTCTGACTCTGGGCAATTGGCCAGTGCAGATTGACGGTCTGCTATTGACGCAAAAAGCTGCTATCATTCTCGAATCGAAAAACATAAGCGGCGAGCTGCATTTTGAAAATTCGACCGGAGAATTTTACCGACGGGATTCAAATGGAATCAAGACTGTTATGGACAATCCGGCTGTTCAAGTTGAAAAACATATACGCTTTTTAAAAACCTGGTTCGAAGAAAATAAGATTCGCATGCGAGTAGATGGTCTTCTCGTATTCACAGCTTTGCAAGCCGAACTCTGTTCGCTTCCCCACACCATTCGCACCTGCAGACACCACCACATGATAGAATTTCTGTTTAAAACGATCAACGAAATTCCCACGGGTCCCCAACTCAGTAAACAAACTCTTCAAAAATATAGAAAAACAATTGAAAGCCAGCTCACCCCATTTATTCAAAAACCGATTTCAGTTCAATATTCCTTAGATCCGAATCTTTTTGAAGTGGGAATTTATTGTGAGGCGTGCAAAACTTTTAATGTTTCCCGCCTTCAGCGCCGATGGCAATGTGCAACGTGCGGGCAAATATCCGCAAACGCAGGCGAAGAAGCGGTAAAGGATTATTTCGCGTTATTTGGCTTTCAGGCAAACAATGAAGAAATTCGGAAGTTCCTGAAAATAAACAATCGGCATATCGTGAAGCGGCTACTATCTCAGAATTTCATTTCGAAAGATGGGAGCAGGAGACATAGCAAATACTCACTCAATGATGCTGAAATATTGAGTGAATGATCATAGAATGGCGATTTCCGCTCATAGAATCGAATAAGCGCTCATAGAATCGAATAAGCGCTCATAGAATGAAGTGGACCGCTCATAGAATCCAAAGAGCGCTCATAGAACCCGTAAATCCGCTCATAGAAATAAAATCAGCCGGTCGAACGGCTTTCCGTCCGAGAAACGCATCCATTCAGGGGCTTGCACTGGGAAACTTCGGTGAAAAGCAATAATTGAGCACTAAAAGAGAGGAATCCACGTTCCAAACAAATGAAAAACCAGAACCTAAGACATGCGCAAACCCTGCGCATGCCTTTTTGAATGCCCGGAACGCTTGCAGCGTTCCATAAAAAGCAAATAATACTTTACAAAATGTTAAGTATAATGTACATTATGTTATAGATACCGAACATCTTTACAGGAAGGATGAATAGGATGCTGAAGAATCGGGTGAAGGAAATGCGTGCACGGCACAGCCTGACGCAAAGCGATTTAGGCAAACAGGTCGATGTGACGCGCCAGACGATTGCCTTTATTGAAAAAGGGGAATTTTCACCTTCTATTACATTGTCGTTGAAATTGGCGAAGGCGCTGCAGGTGGACGTCAACGAATTATTCTGGCTGGAAGGAGAGGAACTTCATGAAAAGTGATATCAGATTAAATTACCCGTTATGGATGATGGCATTCATTGCTGTTTTGGGGATATTCGCAGTAGGCATACATTCATCGACAGTGGAAGTGAATGAAACTGCAACCAGTTTCTTCATCCAAGTAGAAGGATTTGCATTTTTGCTAGTTTTCGGTTCGTTGATTTTGTATCTAATTGTATTGAGCATTTTTATTAAGAAGGTCAAACAATACAATAAGAACAATCCCCATCAGAAAATCTCGATAATCTCACTGCGGCCGCCTGAATATCTGGAGGCTGACGAAGGAATGACGCATATTACGCGAAGAGCTGTGCAGAAAGTATATACTTTCTATTCATGGGCTTTGCCGGTCCTTGCTGGAATAGTCATTGCTCTGCCGCTGCCGCGACTTGTCATCATCTTCGCAATACTGGGATTGGCTTTTGTTCAATACTGGATTTATTACGCCGAAGTTCGCAAGCATTTTAAGGGGGAAGAAGAATGATTTATGAATACATCCTGGTTTTTCTGGGAGCGGCAATTCCATGGTTTGAAATCGCATTGGTCATCCCGCTCGGAATTGTTTGGGGGCTGTCGCCTTTTTGGGTGATGCTCGTGGCGTTTGTCGGCAATATGGTGACCGTTCTGGCGCTGATCATCGGCTTTGATCGTTTCAAGATTTGGTACAATAAACGCCAGGAAGCGAAAGGCAAGCCGGAAAATAAAAAGAGTGAACGCGCCAAACGGATCTGGAATAAGTATGGATTGCCGGGACTTGCCATGCTTGGGCCAATTTTGATCGGCACACACATCGCCGCATTCATCGGCATGACGCTCGGCGCCACGAAAAAAACTACGACCGTCTGGCTGACAATCAGCATTGCAGTCTGGACACTCGCTTTCGGAATCCTGACAGCGCTCGGATTTGATTTCTTCACGAGAGAACTCTAAAGAACAGCTGCAGTATGCTATACTGGAGCTATTCTGACTTAAAGGCGTGAGCAATTATGAAACGGATTGAATCTATTCAAAATTCTTTAGTGAAACATTGGAAGAAACTTGGCAACACCCGCAAGGAACGCGATAAATTTTCGGAGTTTCTTGTAGAAGGATTCCATTTGACGGAAGAGTCCCTGAAAAAGAAAGACCTCGTCAAAGGGCTGATCGTCCGAGAAGGCGTTGATATCCCAGACAACTGGGACATCGAAGGGGTCCCACATTATTCGGTGACTGCGGCAGTGGCCAAGGAAATTTCGGAGACTGAGCATTCACAGGGCATTTTTGCGCATTGCGCGCAGCCGGAATTTACGGAACAGGACCAGGCAGACTGGACGCGTCTCTTATTGATCGACGCCGTGCAGGATCCCGGTAATATCGGGACAATGATCCGGACGGCATCAGCCGCCGGAATCGATGCCGTCATTCTCGGCAAAGGCTGCGCCGATCCGTTCAATCCGAAAACGGTCCGTTCGGCACAGGGCTCCCATTTTCAAGTTCCTGTCGTCAAAGGCGATCTAACGGAATGGATTCAAAAAATGCATGATACGGGCATTCCGGTATTCGGCACGGCTCTGCAGAACGCGGTCCCGGTGCATGAAGCTGAAACGCAGGAGAAATTCGCGCTGATCGTCGGCAATGAAGGAAGCGGCGTTTCACAAGAGCTGTTGGACTTGACGCAACAGAACCTGATGGTGCCTCTTTACGGCAGCGCGGAATCCCTGAATGTTGCAGTTGCGACCGGGATTTTATTGTACAGCCTTGTTTCAAAGAACTAGAGTTGATAAAGCCGGTGAACTTTCGTATAATTAACAGGTAAATAAAAACAAAAGCATCGACCGGGAAAAGTACGGAACCCATTTGCATCAACAGGAAATCTGCGCCTCGACTGAAAGCGCGGATATGCAAACGTTTCGGAAGTTCACCCCGCGAGCTGCCGCCGGGACCAGCATTTTGCTGTAAAGGCGGGCCGGTGAAGAGCCGTTACGTAAATGAGTGATTGCCTGCGGGCGATAACTAGGGTGGTACCGCGATCAATGCCTCGTCCCTTTTCAGGGACGGGGCTTTTCTATGTTTAAGAGGAGGAGAAAAGATGGAAGCACAATTAAATGAATTAAAAACAGAGGCGCTGGAAAAAATCGCCGCAGCAGCAAACGTCAAAGAACTGAACACAGTACGCGTTGCGTATCTTGGTAAAAAAGGACCGATTACGGATTTACTGAAAGGCATGGGCAAACTGCCGGCAGAAGAGCGTCCGAAAATGGGAGCTCTGGTCAATGTCGTGAGAGAAGAAGTGACAGCCCAACTGGAAGAGCGTATGGCAATTCTTGAGGAGCAGGCGATCAATGAGAAATTACAAAGTGAAACAATCGACATCACGCTTCCGGGGCGTCCGGCGAAAACAGGCAACGCTCATCCGCTAACACGTGTAGTGGAAGAAATCGAAGATCTGTTCATTTCCATGGGCTACGAAGTGGAAGAAGGGCCGGAAGTGGAAAAAGATTATTATAATTTCGAAGCATTGAATCTGCCTAAGGGGCATCCGGCGCGCGACATGCAGGATTCCTTCTATATATCAGAAGATATTCTTCTTCGAACGCATACGTCACCAGTGCAGGCGCGGACGATGGAAGCCAAAGGCGGGGAACCGATCAAAATTATCTGCCCAGGAAAAGTTTACCGCCGCGACAACGATGATGCGACGCATTCCCACCAGTTCACACAAATCGAAGGATTGGTCATCGGGGAAGATATCCGCATGAGCGACCTGAAAGGCACGCTTTCGGTGTTCGCCAAGAAAATGTTCGGCGACGACCGTGAAATCCGTCTGCGTCCAAGCTTCTTCCCGTTCACGGAGCCTTCCGTCGAAATGGATATTTCCTGCTTCAAATGCGGCGGAGAAGGCTGCAACGTCTGCAAAAAAACGGGCTGGATCGAAATTCTTGGAGCGGGCATGGTGCATCCGAACGTACTGGAAATGGCCGGCTATGATTCGAAACGCCTGACCGGCTTCGCATTCGGCATGGGGCCGGAACGCATTGCGATGCTGAAATACGGAATCGAAGACATCCGCCATTTCTACACGAATGACGTCCGCTTTTTATCCCAATTCGAACGCACGGAAGTATAAGGAGGAAATCAAATGTTAGTATCGATAAAATGGTTGAAGGAATATGTTAATACACAGGACTTGCCGGCGGCTGAGCTTGGTGAGCGGATCACCCGTTCAGGAATCGAAGTGGATGCTGTCATCGACCGTTCGGAAGGCCTTTCGAACATCATCGTGGGTTATGTGGAGTCATGTGAAAAACATCCGGAAGCGGATAAATTATCCATCTGCCAGGTCAACGTCGGCGGAACAGTCGATCAGATTATCTGCGGCGCTCCGAATATTGCAGCTGGCCAAAACGTCATCGTCGCCCGTCCGGGAGCAACACTTCCCGGCGGCATGAAAATCAAAAAAGCAAAACTGCGCGGCGAAGAATCGAACGGCATGATTTGCTCATTGCAGGAACTTGGCATTGAAGGCAAGCTGGTTCCGAAAGCATATGCAGAAGGAATCTATGTACTGCCGGAAAATGCGGAAGTCGGATCAGACGTCATCGCCAATTTCGACCTGGATGATACCGTTCTGGAACTTGGGCTCACTCCGAACCGTGCTGACGCCATGAGCATGCTCGGTGTGGCTTACGAAGTCGGCGCGATTTTGGAAGAAGAAGTGAAATTGCCGGAAATCACATATAACGAAGTGGAAGACAAGGCATCTTCCATGCTGACGCTGAACATTGATTCGCCGGAAGATAATCCGTTGTACGTCGCTAAAGTTGTGCGGGGGATCGAAGTGAAGGAATCTCCGATGTGGCTGCA
Source organism: Metaplanococcus flavidus (assembly GCF_042675885.1). Taxonomy (NCBI): domain Bacteria; kingdom Bacillati; phylum Bacillota; class Bacilli; order Caryophanales; family Caryophanaceae; genus Metaplanococcus; species Metaplanococcus flavidus. The sequence goes on from NZ_JBHTKI010000006.1 coordinate 130,060, forward strand.
GCAGCGGTTGATGGCATCCGGCGTCCGCCCGCATAATAATGTGGTCGATATCACGAATTACGTTCTGATGGAATACGGCCAGCCGCTCCATGCTTTTGATTATGATCTATTGGAAACCGGCAATATCACTGTGCGCCATGCCAAACGGGACGAAACGATCACGACACTGGATGGCAATGAACGCAAGCTGTCCTTAAACAATCTCGTCATCACGAATGGCGAGAAACCAGTTGCGCTTGCAGGCGTCATGGGTGGCGCTAATTCGGAAGTCAGCAAAGACACGACAACAATTGTCATCGAATCCGCTTATTTCGCATCGGGATCGATCCGCCAGACATCGAAAGAGCACAACCTGCGCAGCGATGCCAGTTCACGCTATGAAAAAGGTGTTGACCCGAACCGCGTGATTCCTGCTGCGGAACGCGCTGCACAACTGCTGTCGGAAATTGCTGGAGGCGAAGTGCTTGCCGGTTCAGTCATTTTTGATCAATTGAAGCGTGAAGAAAAAATCGTGAAAGTGTCACCGGATTTCATTAACAACCGTCTCGGCATGAAAATCCGCTTTGACGATATGCTCGATATTCTGAACCGCCTGCAATTCAAAACGGAGGCGATGAACAACCAATTGGTGATTTCAGTGCCGACACGGCGCCAGGATATCCAGATTGCAGAAGATGTCGTGGAGGAAATTGCCCGTCTTTACGGCTACGACGAAATTCCGTCAACCTTGCCGGAAACTGCAACAACTCCAGGCGGCTTGTCGTCATACCAGCAGAAACGCCGCATCGTGCGCAATTACCTGGAAGGTGCTGGCTTGCTGCAGGCGACGACTTATTCACTGACATCCGAGAAATCAGCGACTCAATTTGCAATGAAACACACCGAATTGACGCGTTTATTGATGCCGATGAGCGAAGAACGCAGCACGCTTCGCCAGAGCATTCTGCCGCATTTATTGGAATCCGTTTCCTATAATACAGCGAGAAGAATCGATTCCGTTGCTCTATACGAAACCGGTTCAGTGTTCCTGAAAGGACACGATGAATTGCTCAATGAAGAAGAGCATGTCGCAGTGGCGATGACCGGGTTATGGCTCGACAACAGCTGGCAGGGAGAAAAGAAAGCGGTCGATTTCTTTGTTCTGAAAGGCATCGTTGAAGGGCTCGCCGATAAAATGGGCGTGGAATTTGAATTTGAACGCGGCGAAATGGATGGCCTGCATCCGGGCAGAACCGCCTATGTTATGCTGGATGGCCGCCGCATCGGCATCATTGGCCAGTTGCATCCGACGGAGCAAAAAGCACGTGATCTGAAAACCACCATCGTGATGGAACTCAGCCTCGCTGAACTGTTCAAAGAAGAGACAGGTGCGTTGAAATATACGCAAGTGCCGCGCTATCCGTCAATTACACGCGACGTTGCGCTTGTATTGTCCAAAATCGTCGAAGCCGGAACAATCGAGAAACTGATCCGTTCGGCAGGCGGCAAATTATTGAAAGATGTCCGCGTATTCGACCTTTACGAAGGCGACAACCTGGAAGCCGGCAAGAAATCAGTGGCCTTCTCGCTGCAGTATTTCGATCCGGAGAAAACACTGACCGACGAAGAAGTCACGGCGGTGCATGAAAGAGTTGTGGCAAGATTGAGGGAATCGGGTGCGGAATTGAGAAGTTAATATTATATAGTAGATAAAAGCGGAGTCCATTTTGGGCTCCGCTTCTTTTTGTTAATTTATAATTGGCATAAAATTTTTTTGTAATAGTGTATAGTGAACGTCTTTGTATCTATTTCTCTTTAAGAACTTATATAAATTTACATAGAAGCATCCTAAACTAACTAGTAAAAATATTTTATTATGGTAAAATTAATCTATTCTAAGCATATAAAGTGTGGTCTGTATTGAATTTTTACAATACATACTTCTTAAAATGGAAGAACAGGTGGTCCAATTGAAAAAATATCTGAAAAATAATAGTGGCCTAACATTAGTCGAAATTTTGGCGGCACTGGTTTTGCTAAGCATTGTACTAGTCGCTTTCATGACTTTCTTTACCCAATCGGCGAAATTTACTGCACATAATCATGAGACATTGACGGCGGTGCAAGTGGCTGAGGATGTGGTGGGGCAATTAAGAGAAGGTGAAGATTCAATTCTCTCAGTGGGCAAAATTTGTTCTGCCGAAGATATTGAAAATAGAGCCTTTGTTTTTTCAAGCTGCGAGAATATAGATGACTACAATGACGATTACAACATACTTTTATTTGAGATGGATGGACCTACAGAAGGATTAAAAAAAGTTAAAGTAATTGTTAAATCACTTGATGGCAGAGGGATAAATGAACCTGAATTCGAAACTGAAATGTATTATGAGGTAGGAGCATGAAAAACGAAAGAGGAATAACTCTTGTTGAACTTATAGCAGCATTGGCTATTATTGGAATTATTACTGTGGTAATCGCTTCGGTACTAATGACCGGAACTTCTTCCGCGGATCGAACCTCTTCAAAACAGCAAATGCAGCAGGAAGCAAATTATATAGTAGAAGTGATTAGAGCGGAATATTTAAAGAAAGAAAATAATGAAATAAAAATTAAAGTAAATAATGCAGAAGAGAAATTAATAATTAACAACAAAGTGATTTCTCAAGGATATAAATATACGATTGAAGAGCCCGAGGAATCTGATGAAGAAAATACTTTTTCTATCGACCCCAATGAAAACGTGAAATTTGAAATGGTTTTAATAGATGGAGTAAATAAGCCTTTTCCAATAAATACAACATTCAGCAAATTACGATAGGAGGAAGTGAAATGAAATTCATGAGAAATGAAAATGGCTATGCCCTTTTAATGGTTATTATGCTTGTACTTCTATTCACTACTCTGGGTATGGGTTTGCTCGCTATGAATATTAACGCTTCGAAACAGTTTAATAAAAAGGAAGATCAGGTGCAGGCGAGACATCAGGCTGAAATGGGTGTACTGCACTATAACGTCATATTAAAAGACAAAGTAGAAAGTTCTTCCAATTCAGCTATAAGCTGCAGTGATATAGATGAATTGCTTGGTAATGATAAAAAACTTGCTGTCGGCAAATATACTATTGAACCTCTTAATCTAAATGACTCAACGTGTAAAGTGATTGAAAGTGGAAAAAAACTACAAATCACAATAAAAAGCAAGGGAAGAATAAACGGTGATACGGAAAAAGAAGTGGAAGCCACTTTTTATGTGGACAATCTTGGCGAATACAGCGAAGAGGAACAAGAGAACGAAGATGAGGTGAGACCTCCGTTAAATGAACCTGCAAATGCAGAAATGAAATATTCACACTATGTTGATAAGCATTCAAATGATAACGATTCAACTATTAATACTAGTTTAATTATTGATACAACACTTTCAACAGGTAATGGAAGTAGTACTGATTTTAAAGTTAAAAAACATTTATATATCAAAGGCACAAATAGCAAAAGTTTAGATTTAAATAATCATACATGTATAGGAGTTGGTGGAAACTTTACAGCATTAAATAATATTGATTGGGGAGGTCAGAGTTCAATTGAGCTTGTAGTTCAAAAAGACGCTTATTTTCCATCAAACATAATAAATTGGAAGGGAAATAAAACACAAGTTTATATTTTCGGAAACTTATTTTTGCCTAAAAATTATACGTATAAAACTCATAATAATAAAAATGCAACTCTAGGAGATATGGATGTATACATTGGAGGGAAAGTTTACCAACATGCAAACGGGAGTGTATATAAAGAAATTACTACGCATCCCTTTTACTTAATGAATTCAGAACTTGCTTCAAAGGCAAATAATTTAGGTTGTGCTGTTCCTAGAATAATAGAAAAAAAAGAGAGCATACCAAAGTGGATTTTACAGGATGACAAAAATATAGATTATCAACCAGCTGATTGATTTACAGTGACTAAGCGAAACAATGAATAAATACAGTACCATAAAACCAGTAAAGAGAAATTTTCATTACTGGTTTTATGGTACACACTTTTATGTGATTACTTTAATGTTGTTATCTTTTTATGACTAAATCCCTAGCCTTCCCCGTATTAGCAAAATGCCTCTTCGTCAATTTCCCCAAATACGCCTCACCACGCCTCAATATAATCTTCGCCGCCACCTCATCAACAATCTTACCGGCACCTTTCGGAAGAGTCACACCGGCCTCCGCACTCATCAGATCCATCTCTTCCAGAAAAGCGACGCGTGCAATAATTGAAGCGCAGGCCACCGAAACGTGGAGACCTTCCGCTTTCGTTGAGAACAACACATTCTCTCGCACAATTTCTTCTTCATTTTTAATATGCTTATAATAAATGCCGCGTTCAGCAAACTGATCAATCAGAATAGCGTCCGGTTTCACCGGTTCCATTTTAGTCAGCACATGTTTCAATGCCTGGTTATGCAGAAGGGCTTTGATTTTCCCCTGGGACCAGCCCTGCGCCTGGACCTTATTGTATTTTTCATTTTTTAAAGTCAGGACGCTGTGGACAAAAGCCTCGCGGAGATCCGGAGCAATTTTGCGCATATGGTCGTCGTTCAGCAATTTGGAATCTTTGACGCCGAGTTCGTGGGCAAGTTCGATTTTATCAGCAGGCACGAAACAGGCTGCCACAGTTATGGGACCAAAAAAATCGCCGGTGCCGGTTTCATCTGATCCGAGCACGGAAAGTTTGGCGAAATTTTCTGGCAAGGTGTCACCTTTAGCGCCGGAAACTTTCACTGCGGAGGCATCTGCCTTGCCCCATCTACCGGCTTCCCGTTCAGCGCCTGCGCCCTGGAACATGACTTTTCCGGAATTGTAAACCGTCACCACCGTATCCGGAAGTTTCGCGGTGAAACGGACATATTGTGCTTTGGCAGGCGTTTTTTTATTGCCGTAATGGCTGATGATCTGGAGGAGACTTTCCTCTGGAAGTTTTAATACGACGTTCGACATGGAAAGCTCTCCTTTCTAATGATTCACAAGCAGCTTGTGTTCATGGTATGATTATGTACAGTATTAAATATTAGTTGAAAATACTATTTGATTTAAATTATGCCTCTGCATAATTGATAGGGGGATGGAACATTGTCGGATCAGCAAAGAATTCGCACCTCAGTTGAGATCTATGGCCATACTTACAAGATGGTGGGCACTGAAACTTCTGGCCACATGCGTTTAGTGGCATCTACAGTGGATGAGAAGATGCGTGAGATTCATTCGATGAATCCATCTCTCGACAGTTCGCGCCTCGCAGTCCTGACTGCTGTAAATGCGGTACATGATAATCTTAAACTGAAAGAGCGTGTAGAACAATTGGAAACTGAAATGAAAAAACTGAAGGGCTGAAGTAGATGTTAGATATAATTTTATTTCTGTTGCTAATAGCCGGCATTTTTGTCGGCGCCAAACGGGGACTTATAGTCCAATTAATACATATGGTAGGGTTCGTTATTGCGCTCGTCGTGGCATACCTCTATTATAAACCATTATCCGAATACTTCGTTCTATGGATTCCATACCCTGCGGTGACTGATGAGTCCAGGTTCACAATGGCCATCGAGCAATTGGACCTTGATCAGACTTTCTATCAATTATTCGCGTTTGCACTGATTTTCTTTGTCGTGAAATTTGGATTGCAGCTTATTGCATCCATGTTCGACTTCCTGAAATATTTGCCGGTGCTCGGATTCCTCAGCAAAATCCTTGGAGCAATCCTTGGTTTTATCGAAATGTTAATTTTATTGTTCTTCTTCATTTACGTTTTCGCGCTGCTGCCTTTGGACATCATCCAAAACCAGCTTGAAAACTCAGGAATTGCGCAGTCTATCCTGGAAAACACGCCTTATTTCTCTGAGAAAGTGAAAGAATGGTGGTATATTTATATGTAAGCACTGACTTCTCTCTTTGCGGGAGAAGTTTTTTTTGGAGTTTTGGGGTATTGCTTTAATAAAAGAAGAATGTGAATTTTATAACAGATATTCCGCAAAACAGTTGCGCTTTCCAGCGGGCTCCCGCCCAATCCTCCTCGTCCGCTACGCTCCCTGCGGTGTATCGGTCGTGTCGCTAAGCCGCAGGAAAGGTTTGGCCGTACAGCATTCGGCCGAACCTTTGCGACGAAGTGCAAAGCGCTGCAGGAGCAGTAGGGTTTTATTCACTGTTTTGCTCCATATCTAGGGAAACTTTTTTTGAAATAAGAGTAGCCAAAGATTTTAAACTAGATGGATCACCTTTCACCTGGTTCCAACAGAATTTGAATGTAGCGGAAGGTGGCGACTCCTGCGGGAATAGAGTGAGACTGAGACCCCGCAAGAGCGAAGCGATGAGGAGGCTCAGGCCACTCCCGCGGAAAGCGTCCGCCTATAGCGCAATGATTATAGAACTCGATATTTTTTATTTACTTTCACTTACAGGAGGTCTCTCGATGAATAAAAAAATCATCATCAGAACACTTGAAAAAATAGCATTGTATATGGAGTTAAAAGGGGAAAACCCGTTCAAGGTATCCGCTTTCCGCAAAGCGGCACAGGCACTTGAGCTCGATCCGCGTTCACTGGCCGAAATGGATGATGTCACGAAACTGAAAGGCATCGGCAAAGGGACAGGCGACGTCATCACCGAGCTGATGGACAGCGGCAAGTCTTCGGTTCTCGAGGAATTGCAGGCAGAAGTGCCAAAAGGGCTCGTTCCGCTCATGAAGTTGCAGGGGCTTGGCGGCAAAAAAATCGCCAAACTGTATAAAGAACTCGGCATCGATTCGGCTGAAGCATTGAAACAGGCGTGCATCGACCATACTATCCAGAAATTGCCAGGCTTCGGACCGAAATCAGAAGATAAAATTCTGCAGGAATTGATGGAGTTCGACTCGAGACCCGGCCGTCACCCGATCTGGAAAACAGAAGAAGCAGTGGCGACGATCAATGAGGTACTGGAAAACATCAAAGAGGTCAGTGAATATTCCGTGGCCGGCAGTTACCGCCGCACAAAGGATACGAGCAAAGACCTTGATTTTATTGTTGCAACTGCAGAACCTGCTAAAGTGAAGGATCTGTTGCTTGCCGCGCTTCCGGTGGAAGGGACAATCGCTTCAGGTACTACAAAAGTATCCGTCACAGTTGAATTCCAGGATCCGATCGACATTGATTTCCGATTGGTGGCACCGGAAGAGTTTGTTACCGCACTGCACCATTTCACTGGTTCAAAAGACCATAATGTGAAGATGCGCCAACTCGCGAAATCTCAAAATAAGAAAATCAGCGAGTATGGTGTCGAGCAGGAAGATGGCACCATCCGGACGTTCAAATCCGAAGAAGAATTCTTCCAGCATTTCGGATTGCCTTTCATTCCGCCTTCTGTACGTGAAGACGGACGGGAGACGGACCGCATTGAAGAATTGCCGGAGCTGGTAACTATCGAAGATATTAAAGGCGATCTGCATATGCATACCACTTCATCTGACGGCGCCAATTCATTGAAGGAAATGATTGATGCCTGCCGCAGTAAATCTTACGAATACATGGTCATCACCGACCATTCGCAATACCTCAAAGTGGCGAATGGATTGACGCCCGAGCGTTTATTGGCACAGAATAAAGAAATCCGGGAACTCAATAAAGAATACAAGGATATCGAAATATTTTCCGGCACCGAGATGGATATCCTGCCGGACGCTTCACTCGATTTCGATGATGACATATTGAAGCAATTGGATTTTGTCATTGCCAGCATCCATTCCAGTTTCCAGCAGCCGCAGGAGCAGATCATGGAACGGATGTTGACTGCAATGAAAAATCCGTATGTCCATATGATTGCCCATCCGACCGGCCGCATTGTCGGCCAGCGCGGCGGCTATGATCCCGATGTCGAACAGCTTCTCGACTGGGCAAAAGAATACGGTAAAATTGTCGAACTCAATGCCAGCCCGTACCGCCTTGATCTTGCTGTTGAATTTCTTGAAATGGCGCAGGAAAAAGAGGTGCCGGTGGCAATCAACACCGATGCACACGCCATTGAACAATTGGAAGTGATGGCAATCGGGGTGCGCCACGGCCAAAAAGCGTGGCTCAAGAAAGAGAATGTGGTCAATACATGGCCACTCGAAAAATTGAAAGCATATTTGAAAAAATAGGAGGTGTCGCGAATGATCGCGGAACGCGCATTAAAGACACTCGAATTTTACAAAATCCGGGATGACGTGGCGCGGTACTGCACCTCGTCACTCGGCAAAAACCATATAGACAAACTCGTACCTTCCATAGATATCGCGGAAGTCGAAGAACTGCTTGCGGAAATGGATGAAGCGGCACAAGTGCTGCGTGTCAAAAACAATGTGCCGATGGGCGGCATCTTTGATGTCCGCATGCATGCTAGGCGTGCGCAAATCGGCGGTGCGCTGAGTCCGGTGGAGTTGATGGAAGTGTCATCGACCATCCGCGCCAGCCGCATACTGCGCCAATTTTTTGAAACGATCCGTGAAGAAGAGGACATTCAAATCCCTTTATTCTTCGAGAAAAAAGAATCGATGCCGATTCTGACGCAGCTTGAGCACGATATCAACGCCTGCATCGATGATAATGGCGGCGTATTGGATTCTGCGAGTTCGGCGTTGCGCAGCATCCGCCAGCAATTGCGGTCACAGGAAAGCCGGGTGCGTGAAAAGCTTGAGAGCCTGGTGCGCGGCAAGAATGCATCGAAAATGCTGTCGGATGCCATTGTCACGATCCGCAACGACCGTTTCGTGATTCCCGTCAAACAGGAATACCGCAGCCATTACGGCGGCATCATCCACGACCAGTCATCTTCAGGCCAGACGCTTTTCATTGAACCGGATGCAGTTGTTCAGGCTAATAACGAAGTGCGCCGCCTGAAAATGAAGGAAAAAGAAGAAATCGACCGTATTCTTCAGATGCTGTCTGCACAGGTGCAGGAAGTGGCCCATGACATTTTCGTGATGGTTGAAGTGCTCGGGGAAATCGATATGATTTTTGCCAAAGCGAAATACGGCTCGGCCAATAAATGCTCAAAACCTGCAATGAATACGGAAGGCTATATCAATCTGAAAAAAGCGCGCCATCCATTGATTCCAAAAGATGAAGTTGTGGCGAATGACATTGAATTCGGACGCGACATCACGGCAATCGTCATTACCGGACCGAATACCGGGGGCAAGACCGTCACATTGAAAACAGTCGGCCTCTGCACGTTGATGGCGCAGGCAGGCCTTCCGGTTCCGGCTCTCGATGGCTCGGAACTTGCGGTTTTCGATCAGATTTTCGCTGACATCGGAGACGAACAGTCAATTGAACAAAGCCTCAGTACCTTTTCTTCCCATATGGTCAACATCGTCGACATCCTGACGAAGTTTGATGAAAACTCACTTGTCATCTTTGATGAGCTGGGGGCGGGGACTGATCCGCAGGAAGGCGCGGCGCTGGCGATTTCATTGCTGGACGAAGTGCACGGCAGAGGGGCGCGCGTCATTGCGACCACCCATTATCCGGAACTGAAAGCATACGGCTATAACCGGCCGGGTGTAGCCAACGCCAGCGTGGAATTTAATGTGGAAACATTGAGTCCGACGTATCGGCTGCTGATCGGAGTGCCGGGGCGGAGCAACGCCTTCGAAATTTCGAAGCGTCTTGGTTTGCCGGAACATATCATCACGCATGCCCAAAGCTTTACCGGCACAGACAGCCGCCAGGTCGATTCCATGATTGCGTCACTCGAGAAGAGCCGCCGCGATTCGGAGCAGGACGCCGAACGTTCAAGTGAAGTGCTGAAGGAATCCGAAAAATTAAAAGAAGATTTGGCTTTGCAATTAAAGCAATACGAACAGAAAAAAGAGCAGATGGAAGAAAAAGCCCGTGAAAAAGCACGCAAAATTGTTGAAGGGGCACGCGCAGAAGCGGAAGCTGTTATTTCTGACCTGCGCAAGATGCAGCTTAACCAGCAAGGCTCCATCAAAGAGCATCAATTGATTGATGCGAAAAAACGGCTCGAAGGAGCGGCACCTGAAAACCGCATCCTGAAACGAGCGGCCAAAGACAAGCAGCGCGAAGTGAAGTTAAAACCCAACGACGAAGTGAAAGTGATTTCATTTGGCCAAAAAGGAACGCTTGTCGAAAAAGTTTCCGACAAGGAATGGATCGTGCAGATCGGCATCCTGAAGATGAAGCTTCCGGAATCGGATCTATCCTACACGAAACCGGAAAAAGATAAAGAAACGCGTACGATGGCAACCCTCAAAGACCGCGACAGCTATGTGAAACTGGAACTTGACCTGAGAGGCGAACGTTATGAAGAAGCGTTGTCACGTGTTGAAAAGTATATCGATGATGCGTTATTATCGAATTACCATCAAGTTTCCATTATCCATGGAAAAGGGACAGGCGCTCTTCGCCAGGGTGTCCAGCAATATTTGAAAAAACATCCGCGTGTCAAAAGCTATCGCTTCGGCGAAGCCGGAGAAGGCGGTTCCGGTGTTACTGTAGCAGAGTTGAAGTAGAGGTATAGGGGAGATTGAGCAATGTCAGAGACTGGGTTTTGGACACATCCACTTGTGGAAACAGCAGGTTATTTCAGTGTGACAGTTTTATGCCTGGTAGTGGCTATGGTGATTTTCGAAGTCATCACCAAGTATAAGAACTGGGAAGAAATAAAAAAAGGAAACCTGTCCGTAGCGATGGCTACGGGCGGAAAGATTTTTGGTGTGACCAATATTTTCCGGTATTCGATCGAACAGCATAACTCGCTGCCGGAGATGATCGGCTGGGGTGTATTCGGTTTCGGTTTGCTGATATTCGCTTACATCCTATTCGAATTCCTGACACCAAAATTCAAAGTGGATGAAGAAATCGAAAAGGATAATCGTTCAGTCGGTTTTATTTCATTGACCATTTCTGTTGGGTTGTCGTTTGTAATTGGTGCAAGTATTTCATAGGAGTTGTGAAATTTGGAGAATCTCATCAAAATCCTTTTCGTTTGCTGCATCTTATTTGTGGTAGTGGGGATCGTCTATCTGTTCATTATGTAATTGGGAGAACCGCCGGCGAAGTTGCCGGCGGTTTTTTTCATTTTAATTGAATAAAAAAATAAAGTTTGTAAGCGCTGACAATTTTCTCTATACTTAAAATAGGAATATTCACACGATTCTCAAAATACAAAGGAGGAAAAAAGAATGACAGAAAAACCATGGCTCGCACATTACCCACCCGAAATTCCACAGACTTTGGAATACGAGAGCAAACCCGTACAGGATTACCTCACACATACGTTCGAGACTTATCCGGAAAAAACAGCCATTCACTTCATGGGCAAAGATATCACCTACAAGGAATTGTATGAGTCGTCCATGAAATTTGCGAGCTATCTGCAAGGGCTCGGCATTAAAAAAGGCGACCGCGTGGCAATCATGCTGCCGAACTCACCGCAGGCTGTTATCGGATTTTATGGTATTCTTTATGCTGGCGGAGTTGTCGTAATGACGAACCCTCTGTATACAGAACGTGAAATTTCTTACCAGATGAAAAATTCAGGTGCAAAAGCCATCCTGGTGATGGACATCCTGTATCCGAGAGTTACGAAAGTGATGAAAGAGACAGAACTTGAGAATATTATCGTTACGGGCATTAAGGAATATCTTCCTTTCCCGAAAAACATGGTTTATCCTTTCATTCAGAAAAAGCAATACGGCATCACTGTAAAAGTGGAGCATCGTGGAAGCAATCACCTGTTTTCAGAAATCATGAAAACCGGCTCTACAGAAGTCCAATTGCCGGAGTTTGATTTTGAAAAAGATCTGGCGCTTCTCCAATATACAGGAGGCACCACGGGTTCACCAAAAGGCGTTATGCTTACCCATAAAAACCTCATTTCAAATGCTACAATGTGTGACAGCTGGCTGTATAAGACGAAACACGGTGAAGAAACTGTTCTTGGTATCATCCCGTTATTCCATGTTTATGGTTTGACGACTGTGCTTATCCTGTCAGTGATGCAAGGCAATAAGATGGTGCTGCTGCCTAAATTCGATCCGGAAACGGCGTTGAAGACGATCAATAAGCAGAAACCGACATTATTCCCTGGTGCACCGACACTCTATATCGGTTTGATGAACCATCCGGATATTTCCAAATACGATCTTTCATCAATCAAAGCATGCCTTAGCGGTTCAGCTCCGCTGCCGGCAGAGGTTCAGGAGAAATTCGAGAGGATCACTGGCGGACGTTTGGTCGAAGGTTATGGCCTGACTGAAACTTCACCCGTCACGCATTCCAATCTCGTATGGGGCGAAAGAGTCAAAGGTTCGATCGGCCTGCCGTATCCGGACACGGATTGCAAAGTGTTCCAGCCGGGAACAAACGAAGAAGTTCCACATGGCGAAATCGGTGAAATCGGCATCAAAGGGCCACAGGTCATGCAAGGATACTGGAATAACCCTGAAGCTACAGCGGCGACGTTTGCCGATGGCTGGTTGATGACAGGGGATCTCGGTTACGTGGATGAAGATGGCCACTTCTTTATCGTTGACCGTAAGAAAGATATGATCATCGCTGGTGGATTCAACATATATCCACGTGAAATCGAAGAGATCCTGTATGAAAATGAAGCGATTCAGGAATGTGTCGTTGCTGGTATACCTGATCCGTATCGCGGAGAAACAGTTAAAGCTTATATCGTATTAAAAGAGGGAATGTCCATCACAGAGCAGGAACTCGATGCATTTTGCAGAGAGCATCTGGCGGCATTCAAAGTTCCTCGCATTTATGAATTCCGTACAGAGCTTCCTAAAACGGCAGTCGGCAAAATTCTTCGCCGCTCGCTCATTGAGGAAGAGAAAACGAAACTGAACGAAGCTGTACCTTCATAAAGCTTGACACTATAGGGAGTTAACTATAATATGAAAATATGAATGAATCGCCATTCATATTTTCATATTTTTTTTGGGTGGTGAGGAATTGGTTAAAAAAGATAAACCGAAATATAAACAAATCATCGATGCGGCGGTTATTGTCATCGCTGAAAACGGCTACCATCAAGCCCAGGTTTCCAAAATCGCTAAACAAGCAGGGGTTGCGGATGGTACAATTTATTTGTACTTCAAAAACAAAGAAGACATTCTCATTTCTGTCTTCCAGGAAAAAATGGCTGTTTTCGTCAATAATCTGGAACAGATCCTTTCAAAAGACCATTCTGCTGCAGAAAAACTGAAGCATATGATCGAAAGCCATTTCAACCTGCTGGCCGGAGATATCCATTTGGCTATCGTCACCCAGCTCGAACTCAGGCAGTCCAATACCGATATCCGGCTGAAGATCAATAATGTTCTGCGGGAATATCTTTTGTTGCTTGATCAAATTTTGATTAGCGGCATGGAAACAAACGAGTTTGATCAGGATATGGATATTCGGCTGGCGAGGCAGATGGTCTTCGGGACGATGGATGAGACCATTACAACATGGGTCATGAATGAACAAAAATATGATTTGGTTGAATTGGCTCCAAAAGTCCATCACTTATTGATGAAAGGCATACGTGCCTGAGAGAGGGGTTAAGAAGATGGAATTTATCAGTTATCGTGTAGAAGACGGAGTTGCGGTCGCAACAATCAACCGTCCGCCGGCAAACGCTTTGTCGCGCTCGTTAATCATGGAAGTGAACGAATTGCTGGATGAGGTTGTAAACAATGATTCGGTCCGCGCAATTGTATTGCATGGTGAAGGCAGATTCTTTTCCGCTGGAGCCGACATCAAGGAATTCACGAAAGTCAGTTCCGGTGAAGAATTTTCAGAATTAGCAGCTGCAGGCCAGAAAGTTTTTGAACGGGTGGAAACTTTCCATAAACCGGTTATCGCTGCAATCCACGGCGCAGCGCTTGGTGGCGGACTTGAGCTTGCTATGAGCTGCCAAATGCGTTTTGTTTCAGAAAATGCTAAGCTTGGATTGCCGGAACTTCAGCTTGGCCTTATTCCTGGCTTTGCGGGGACACAAAGACTGCCGAGATATGTCGGTGTTGCGAAAGCAGCCGAAATGCTGCTGACTTCCGATCCGATCAGCGGAACGGAAGCTGCTCAACTTGGCTTGGCGAACAGAGCTTATCCGGAAGAAGAACTTCTTTCGCAAACGCTTACAATTGCCAAGAAGATTGCCAAAAAGAGCCCGGTTTCCGTTCGGACCACGATTGATATGCTCCAGTATGCCAAGCATGCCGGCTATCATGAAGGCGTGAAGGCGGAAGCGGATTCATTCGGTACAGTATTTGTGTCCGAAGATGCAAAAGAAGGAATCCAGGCGTTTCTGGAAAAACGCGAAGCACATTTTAAAGGGAAATAATACTTGGGAGGTCTACGTTAATGAACATTTATGTATTAGTTAAACGTACATTCGACACAGAAGAGAAATTAGTTATTTCAGGCGGCAAGATCCAGGAAGACGGCGCAGAATTCATCATCAATCCATATGATGAATATGCGATTGAAGAAGCGATCAAAGTCCGCGATGAGCACGGCGGGGAAGTTACCGTCATCACGATGGGCGCAGAAGACGCTGAGAAACAGCTTCGTACAGCACTTGCTATGGGTGCCGACAAAGCGGTTCTTATCAATACTGAAGACGATGTGGAAGAAATGGACCAGTTCACTTCAGCTTACATTTTGGCTGAATATCTGAAAGATAAAGAAGCAGACCTTATCCTGGCGGGTAACGTGGCAATCGATGGCGGTTCAGGACAAGTCGGACCACGCGTTGCCGACCTGTTGGACATCAACTATGTAACGACAATCACCAGCCTGAAAATCGAAGGCGAAAAAGTGACGATCGTCCGCGATATCGAAGGGGACGCTGAAGAGCTTGAAACGTCATTGCCGCTTCTTGTAACTGCGCAGCAAGGTTTGAACGAACCGCGCTATCCATCACTTCCAGGAATCATGAAAGCGAAGAAAAAGCCGCTTGAAGAGCTTGAACTCGACGATCTTGATATCGACGAAGAAGATGTGGAAGCGAAAACTGAAACAATTGAAATCTACTTGCCGCCTGCTAAAGCTGCAGGGCGTGTATTGCAAGGTGACATTTCTGACCAGGTAACTGAACTTGTCGGATTGTTGAAAAATGAAGCAAAAGTGATTTAAACGTTAAATGGGGAAGGGCATAAATGCCGGCCATCCCATTTTGGATAAATGAATTGATTCGAGTTTTTACATCTACTTAGGAGGTAAACGGACTATGTCGAAAAAAGTATTAGTATTAGGCGAAACGCGCGAAGGTTCATTGCGTAACGTTTCATTTGAAGCAATTGCCGCAGCTAAAAAAATCTCGGGCGGCGGTGAAGTTGTAAGTGTTTTGATCGGTGATTCAGTAGGGGAATTCGGAGCTGAATTGGTGAATTACGGCGCTGACCGTGTCATCACAGTCGAACACCCTCACTTGAAATCGTATACTTCTGATGGCTACAGCCAGGCTATGATGGCAGTCATCGACCAGGAACAGCCTGGAGCGTTGGTATTCGGCCACACGGCTGTCGGGAAAGACCTTTCACCAAAAATCGCTTCCAAATTGCAAACCGGTTTGATTTCTGACGTTACAGATATCGAAGGCGAAGGCGATGACGCAGTATACATCCGCCCGATCTTCTCCGGTAAAGCGTTTGAGAAAGTAAAAAATAAGGGCGGAGTAGACTTCATCACAGTCCGTCCGAACAACATCGCACCACTTGAAAGAGAAGAACGCTCTGGGGATGTCAGCGCATTGTCAGTAGACATCACGAATTTGCGCACCATCATCCAGAATGTTGTCCGCAAATCTGCTGAAGGTGTCGATCTTTCAGAAGCAAAAGTCATCGTGGCTGGCGGACGCGGCGTGAAGAGTGAATCAGGCTTTGAGCCGTTGCAGGAACTTGCTGACCTTCTTGGCGGCGCAGTTGGCGCATCACGCGGAGCATGCGACGCGGAGTATTGCGATTATTCCCTTCAGATCGGCCAGACTGGTAAAGTCGTAACACCTGATCTTTATATCGCAGCGGGTATTTCCGGCGCGATTCAGCATTTGGCTGGTATGTCCAACTCGAAAGTGATTGTTGCGATCAACAAAGATCCGGAAGCGAACATTTTCAAAGTTGCAGACTACGGTATTGTCGGAGACTTGTTTGAAGTTATCCCGATGTTGACTGAAGAGTTTAAGAAAGTAATGGCGTAAAAAAAATAAACGGCCCCGACACAAGCAGCGCTTGTATCAGGGGCCGTTTTTATTTTGGATTTATTTCTGATGTCCGCCGATCAGCCGGGTTCTGGCGATGGCGGTGCCTGCTTCGGTGCCGGAGACGGCGCGGTAGATGGCGGAATAGCCATATTTATTGCGGATCTGGTCCATCGCCGCGCCTAGCCGGCGTTTCTCCCATTTCTGTACTTCAAAGAGACTCAATTGCATCGACGATTCCTCTTCCAGGCTGCCGATTGAAATCGAGATTTGGCGGACGGGCTTGTTGTGGAAATGGTCGTTGAAAATCACCTGGCACACTTTGTAGATCTGCAAGGTTTCATTGGTCGCTTCCTCCAATGACCGGGAGCGCGAAAAGCCGCCGCCGAATGCTGTTTTACTGTATCCGACGCTGAGGTGGATGGTGCGGCCCGCTCTTCTGGCCTGCCGGATCCGCATCGCGATGTCTTCGCACATTTCCAGAATGATCGTCATGATTTCGTCCGTTTCTATGTAATCTCGGTAAAGAATCTGCCCTTTGCCGTAGCTGACCTGGCCGGCGACTATGGGAGAGCCGAGTTCCGACAGATCGATGCCGTTCGCATGCTGGTACAGCTGATGGCCGAGGATGCCGAAGCGCTCTTCCAGCGTTTTGACGTCGGTGCAGGCGAGATCGCCAACGGAAAAAATGCCCATGCTGTTGAACGTCTGTTCCGTGCGGGAACCGATTCCCCACATTTTGCTGAGCGGAGCTATGGGCCATAATTTTTTCGGCACATCGTCATAGGTCCATTTGGCGAAGCCGAGCTGTTTGGCATCCAGATCCAGCGCCAATTTTGCCAACAGCATATTGGGGCCGACGCCGACAGCGGAAGGCAGGCCGAACTGCCGGAGCAGCGCATCCTGGATATGAGTGATGAGCGTTTCTTTGTCACCCCATAACAAGCCGACATTCGTGAAATCGATAAAGCTTTCATCGACGCTGTAGACATGGACCGCATCTTTGGGGACAAATTCGGCGATGAGTTCGGTGATCGCCATGGAAACGCGCAGAAAAAATTCCATTTTCGGTTCCAGCAGCCGGATCCGCGGATCATCAGGAATTTCAAACAGCCGGGTGCCGGTCTTAACGCCAAAGTCTTTTTTCATCTGAGGTGAAGCCGCAAGGACGACGCTGCCTTTCCGCTCCTGATTGCCGACAACGGCGATATGGGCTGTCAACGGGTCGAGCCCTTCCCGGATGGCTGCGCAACTGGCGTAAAAGCCGCGCATATCAAGGCAGACAATGGTCCGTTCAGGCAATTCCTTCATCCTCATATCATCGCCTCCTACAGTAAGAACATTTGTTCTTATTCTATACCTCCAAATCAGGGCGAACAATCCTCTTTTCCGAAATAAACCAATTGCCATCAAATATTGGCGTGAATGATCGATTTTCATTATGTGTATATTTATATATGAATTGAACTAATAATTTTGAGCAATCGATATTCCACAAAACAGCTTGCTTGCCTGGGGGCTCGCGCTGAACTAACTCGGGCTCACCGCCCGAGTGGATTTCAGCACTTCGCTTGGTCCCCTGGGCGTCTTCGCTGTTTTGCTCCATATCTAAGCCATTCTCTTAGCACCGGCGCGGCTCAGGAGCAGGCGAATGCCGACCGGAGCAATAAGACGAGTGATCTTCTCGGCTTATTGCGGGAGGCAAGGTGTGCCAAACGAAGATGGCACCTCCTTTGCGACGAGCTTGCGCAGGAGCATAATCTTGGCACTGTCCATAGCGCCAAAGCGTTATATCTAAACTCATACTTTATTTCAAATAATATAGAGGTGGGAGCAGGTATAAATTGAGAGAGGTGAAAGCATATGAAATTGTTCCGTTTACCTGCCATTGGAGAGGGTAGAGTAGGAATAGGCAAAAAAATAGCTAGTGAAAAATACGCATGCTATAATCGGTTTAGAGTTTGGTAAAACTAAGGAGGAATTATTCATGGCAATCGTACACGGAACAGATCAAAACTTTTCACAGGAAGTATCAGAAGGATTAGTACTAGTTGATTTTTGGGCAACTTGGTGTGGTCCATGTAAGATGATAGCTCCTGTATTGGAAGAGTTGGATGCTGAAATGAGCGATAAAGTAAAAATCGTAAAAGTGGACGTTGATGAAAACCAGGAAACTGCTGGACAATACGGCATCATGTCAATTCCGACGCTTCTTCTATTGAAAGATGGAGAAACAGTAGATAAAGTTGTAGGATTCAGACCAAAAGAAGCATTGGCTGATTTGGTTAACCAACACGCATAATTCTTAACCGGGTCCTGGGTGGCCCGGTTTTTTAATAGGGTGAGAATATGGCAAATGAAATGATTCAACATAAATTGGCTGTCCTTCCAGACCAGCCTGGCTGTTATCTGATGAAGGACCGGCAGGAAACAATTATCTACGTGGGCAAGGCGAAAGTGCTGAAAAATCGCGTGCGCTCTTATTTTACGGGCAGCCACGATGCGAAAACCCAGCGCCTCGTCAATGAAATCGAGGATTTTGAATACATTGTCACGTCTTCCGACAAGGAAGCGCTGATTCTGGAATTGAATCTCATCAAGAAATACGACCCGAAATACAATATCATGCTGAAGGATGATAAATCCTATCCTTATTTAAAAATTACGGGGGAACGGCATCCAAAGCTGATCATTACGCGGCAGGTGAAAAAGGATAAAGGGAAATATTTCGGCCCTTATCCGAATGCCTATTCGGCGAGCGAAACAAAGAAACTGCTCGACCGGCTGTATCCGCTGCGCAAATGCCATCAAATGCCCGACCGCGCCTGCCTTTATTATCATATGGGGCAATGTCTGGCGCCGTGCATCAAACCGGTGGAAAAAGAGACCTATACCGAAATGATCGACTCGATTTCGCGTTTCCTGAACGGTGGGTTCCGTGAAGTCAAACAGGACCTCGTCGAGAAAATGTCCGAAGCGGCGGAAAATCTGGAATTTGAACGCGCCAAGGAATACCGCGACCAGATCAGCCACATCGAAAACGTCATGGAAAAACAGAAGATGGCGATGAACGATTTCACCAACCGCGATGTTTTTGGCTATGCCGTCGACAAAGGCTGGATGTGTGTGCAGGTCTTTTTTGTGCGCCAGGGCAAACTGATCGAACGCGACGTTTCACTGTTTCCGCTTTACCGCGATCCGCAGGAAGAGTTCATGACCTATCTCGGCCAGTTTTATGAAAAATCGAATCATGTGAAACCGAATGAGATCCTATTGCCGGAGGGCGAAGATGCGGAACTCGTCAAGGACTGGCTTGGTGTCCGGACGCTTGTCCCTCAGCGCGGCAAGAAGAAAGACCTTGTGCTGCTGGCGAAGAAAAATGCTGAAATCTCGATAACAGAGAAGTTTCAGCTGCTGGAGCGCCAGGAAGTGCGGACAATCGGTGCCTGCCAGGAACTTGGCGATGCCATGAACATCCAGACCCCGCTGCGCATAGAGGCTTTCGATAATTCACATATCCAGGGAGCGGATGCCGTGTCAGCGATGATTACGTTCATCGACGGCAAACCTTCCAAAAAAGATTACCGGAAATATAAAACGCGCACCGGCTCGAAACCGGATGATTACGCGGCTATGCGGGAAGTTATCCGCCGCCGCTACTCGCGTGTGCTGAAAGACGGATTGCCGCTGCCGGATCTCATTGTCATTGACGGCGGCAAAGGGCAGATATCATCGGCGCGTGAGGTTCTGGAAGATGAACTCGGCTTGTCGGTTCCGATTGCCGGCCTTGCGAAAGATGCCAAGCACCAGACTTCGCAATTATTATACGGCGATCCGGTCGAAGTGGTGCCGCTCAAACGGACCAGCGAAGCATTCTACCTGATGCAGCGCATCCAGGATGAAGTCCACCGATTCGTCATCACGTTCCACCGCCAATTGCGCGGCAAGAACTCGATAGTTTCTGCGCTTGATGGGCTGGAAGGAGTAGGGCCGAAACGCCGGCAGCAACTGCTCAAGCATTTCGGTTCCGTCAAACGAATCAAAGAAGCTGACGCTGTCCAGTTGATGGAAGCCGGCATGCCCGAAAAGCTGGCGGAATCGATCCAGCAGCATTTTTCAGGCGAAACATTGTCATCCGAGTAAGTTCGTGTTATCGTAATAGCATATTTAGATCACTTTTAAAAAGTGGTGATAGAGGCGCGACCGTCAAAAGTAGCCATCCGGAGATTTGCAGAATCTGTGAAGGATGGGAAAAGGGACGCTCGCCGAAGTGTGTGAAGGCTGCAGCCGAACACGCTGGTTCTGCATTTAAGAGATGCAGGGCTGTCAGAGTCAATCTCTGGAGGGCTATCTCACATGGACGTTTTATTTCGTACATGATGAAAGAGGTAGTTTGCCGGTTAGACGGCAGGCTGCCTTTTTTTGTGTCTAGTTCCGGCGTCCAGCCCCTCGGGATCTTAAGTCAGTCTACCTATGTGGCAAAAAGCGCCACTTCGGTATCCTGCCTTAAGCCTGTCGGGGCTGAACGGACGCCTGCACTTTTCGCAATGGGAGCCACATACTGATGTGGGAGTGGATAAAAGATGGAAACAGTAGTTATGAAATTTGGCGGAACGTCAGTGGCGACGCCAGAGAATATTATCGGCGTAGCGAAACGGGCAATAATGGAAAAAGAACAAGGGAAACGGGTCGTCATTGTGGTTTCCGCAATGGGCAAGACCACAGACACATTGCTCGGATTGGCCGCAGAAATTTCTGTCGAACCGCCGAAGCGGGAGATGGATATGCTGCTGGCGACAGGCGAACAGGTGACGATTTCACTCCTGGCGATGGCATTCAAACAGCTTGGCCACGAAGCGGTATCGTTCACTGGGTGGCAGGCAGGTATTGAAACGGAATCCGTTCCACGCAATGCACGGATCGAGCAGATCCATACCGAACGGCTGGAAGCGGTTCTGGAAAACGGATTTTTCGCAGTCGTCGCCGGATTCCAGGGCGTCGACAGCATCGGCAACATCACGACGCTCGGACGCGGCGGCTCCGACACGACAGCTGTGGCACTCGCTGCCGCTTTAAAAGCGGAGAAATGCGACATCTTTACGGATGTCGACGGCGTCTACACGTCCGACCCGCGCTATGTCAGCGGCGCACGCAAGCTGGAGCAGATTTCGTACGATGAAATGCTGGAACTCGCGAACCTTGGCGCCGGCGTACTGCATCCGCGCGCAGTGGAATTCGCGAAAAACAACAACGTCCCATTAACCGTCCGGGCAAGTTATTCCGACGAACCGGGAACTATCATACAAGAGGTGGTCACTGTGGAAAAAAATCTGATTGTCCGAGGCGTAGCATTCGAGCCGGGCATTGCGCGTGTAACCGTTACATACAATAAACCCTTCAACGGTTCATTGGCGAATATCTTTATGACCCTGGCGGAAAATCTGATCGATGTGGACATCATCGTCCAAAGCATCTCGGACGAATTCCAGCCTTCGGTGTCATTTTCAATAAAAGAGGACAGCCTGGAAGAAGTGCGCCGTGTGCTTGATGTCAATAAAGAAACGATCGGCTTCCAATCCACCGAATTTGAAGTCGGACTGGCGAAAGTCTCCATCGTCGGCTCCGGTATGGTATCGAACCCGGGTGTTGCAGCCCGCATGTTCGACATCCTGCGCCAATCGGAAATTCCGGTGAAAATGGTCAGTACTTCGGAAATCAAAATTTCTGTCGTGGTGCCAGGTGTGGATATGGAAAAATCAGCGAACACGCTGCACGCGGCTTATGGACTGGAGTGAGAAAGGGCTAGGCATTTTTGCGAAGCAGTACGCTTAGAGTGGCGGAAATAGCAAAGTAGCAAAGGCCAAAAGCGGATTATTATCGCCGGGCGATAATAATCCAATGTCTTGAGGAAATCTTCGCATCCGCGAAGATTTTTTCAATTCGTCATTTGAACCTGATTCATTAATGTTATAATTCAGATAATTAACTGGAGAGGCGGGGATTCGGATAGGGGAGGAACGATTGGCGATGGGTGAGTGTTTGCGGCTGCTGATGGAGCGGCTGCCGGCTGGACATTCACAACAAGTATACCTGCAAAAGGAATTGCATCGATATGAAGCAGGGGTGCGGGGCGAGCAACGGCTCCACGATAAAATGATTGAATTTCATTGGCATGAACCTTATGAACTTTTGTGGGATACCGGCTTGCGGCTGGATGACTGGAAAGTTCAAATCGACGGCCTGCTGGTGACTCCGCGCTGCCTGATCATCATCGACTCGAAGAACATCAGCGGGAAGATCCATTTTGACGGGTCAACACAAGAATGTTATCGATTCAACAATGAAGGCGAAAAATGGGTATTCGATGATCCACGGGTGCAGCTCGCCAAGCATGTACGCTTTCTTGAGCTGTGGCTGGATAAAAGGAAGATTCCGCATCCCCCAATTTTTGGAGTGGCAGTTTTTACGCCAAAGCATTGCGAATTTATTTCGAAGCCGGCGGGCCTGAATATCTGCAAGACGTATCAGGTGGTCGAAACGGTTTATAGAATTCTGGAATCACAGAAAACAACGGCTGACTCCCCTAAGCCGCACAGAATTCGAAGAGTCATCGAATCGAACAGCCATCCATATGAAAGGCCGCCGCTGTGCGACTATTACCGGATCGACCCGCGTGAGCTGAAGACGGGTGTGAAATGCGTCGAGTGCCGGGGAATTGCGGTGGAGAGGATAAACAAGGTTTGGCGATGTATAGTTTGCGGCCACCGGAATAAGGACGCGCATAAGCTGGTTCTACAAGAGTATTTTGAGTTGATAGGTTCGGAAATAGACACTAAGGAGTTCGGGAGATTTACCGGGGTAGAATCCAGATATACTATCTATAGGATGCTTTCTGGAGCAGGCTTGAAGATTAAAGGCGCGAAGAAGAATCGTAAGTATTTAAAAATAGAATGATTTTGTGTTTGATGCACCTTCATGTGAGGTGTATTTTTTTATTTAAAATATCCAAAAAATCTCATTCTGCACACAAAACGAATTTATCGCACACAAATCGGTTTAATCGCACACAAATTTAAATAATCGCACACAAATTTTATTTATCGCACATAAAAATGGATTACCGCACACAAACCAATTTTGCCACTCATCCCAACTGAAATACCCCACAAAAAACCGCCCCCACACCCACGGAGACGGCCGATCCTTGTCATATTCAGATTAAACTTGCTCGCGCAGGTCAGTTTTCAGCGTAATTCGGACCGATTTCTTCTTCGGCAGCACTTCTTCGTAAGCTTCCGTCAAGAATCCACCGAGTTTTTGCTTCTGCTGGGCCAAAAAGCCGGCCTCAAGTTTGAAACATCGATTTTCCATCTTAAAAGGACGCAAGATAAAAATTATTTCATCTTTTCCTGACTTTTCTGTCACTAAATCGCCAAATTCTGCCTGGAGGAAGAAGTCGGCTGCTTCATCGAGAGAGAAGAGCGGGAATTTGCGGGCGAGTGATTTGCCGGCCCAATAGAGGACGTCGCTCTCGTGTTTTCCCAATATGTCGGATAATACATGGTCACGAATAATTTCATAGCCAAAATGATTGTTTATTTCAGGTTCTTTTGCAGTCATTGTAAACCCACTTTCAATAAGGTGAAACCCGGTAGGGAATCTGCTGAATTAACGTACGTTGCCTTGACGCTCCTAATTGAGCGGAGTACAATAAATATGTCATATTATTGTATCATGATGTTCCATGCAGTCAATGGATGCTTTCGTAAAATATCGATTGCAGCATTCACTGCCTTATTAATGTTTTGAGGAGGCTAACAGTTTTGGATAATCGTGAATTTTTATTGCGCAGGTTGCACTCATTGCTGGGAATCGTTCCAATCGGTTTATTCCTTGTACAGCATTTGTTCATCAACCACTTCGCAACACAAGGTGTCGAGGCATTTAATACCGCATCCCACTTCATGGCGAACCTTCCGTTCGTAATTTTCCTGGAGATTTTCGTTATTTATCTGCCGATTATGTATCACGCTTTCTACGGTGTATACATAGCATTCACGTCACGCAACAACGTAGGGAAATACAGCTATATGCGCAATATTCTATTTAAGTTGCAGCGTTATACGGGCGTATTCCTTGTAGTATTCATCGCATGGCACGTGTTTGAAACCCGTTTCCAGGTGGCAATCGGCGCTGCAGAGGCTGATTTCAACATGATGGCCAACATTCTGGACAATCCGTGGATGTTTGCATTCTACGTTGTCGGTGTTCTAACAGCTACTTTCCACTTTGCGAACGGCCTATGGTCATTCCTTGTAACTTGGGGGATCACGCAGTCCGAAAAAGCTCAGCGATATACGACGTACTTCACACTTTTGGTGTTCCTGGTATTGTCAATTATTGGTATCCGTGCTTTATTCGCATTCGTTTAATACGAAATCGATTATTGGTGAATTAAAAGAGGAGTGAATACCAAAATGGCGAAAGGCAAACTTATTATTGTCGGTGGCGGGCTTGCCGGTTTGATGGCGGCTGTAAAAGGCGCTGAGGCTGGTGCGTCAATCGATTTATTTTCAATCGTTCCGGTTAAAAGATCCCACTCGGTTTGTGCACAGGGCGGAATCAACGGAGCGGTAAACACGAAAGGTGAAGGCGATTCACCTGATATCCATTTTGATGACACGGTTTACGGCGGGGATTTCCTTGCCAACCAGCGTCCTGTCAAAATGATGACAGATGCGGCGCCAGCGATTATCCGCCTGCTTGACCGCATGGGCGTTATGTTCAACCGTACGCCGGAAGGTCTTTTGGATTTCCGCCGTTTCGGTGGTACGATGCACCACAGAACGGCTTTTGCCGGCGCAACTACCGGCCAGCAATTGCTTTACGCACTTGATGAGCAGGTCCGTCGCCACGAAGTGAGCGGTCTTGTAACGAAATACGAAGGCTGGGAATTCCTAGGCCTGATTCTGGATGAAAACGGTGTCTCCCGCGGGATCACTGCTCAGAATATGACGACTATGGAAATCCAGGCGTTCCGCGGAGATGCTGTTATCATGGCTACCGGCGGACCAGGGATCATCTTCGGAAAATCGACAAACTCCGTAATCAACACAGGAGCTGCCGCTTCCATCGTCTATCAGCAAGGTGCATATTACGCAAACGGCGAATTTATCCAAATTCACCCGACTGCTATTCCGGGAGACGATAAGCTTCGTCTGATGTCGGAATCGGCTCGTGGAGAAGGTGGACGGATTTGGACTTATAAAGACGGAAAACCTTGGTATTTCCTTGAAGAAAAATATCCGGCTTACGGAAACCTTGTGCCGCGTGATATCGCAACACGCGAAATTTTTGACGTCTGCGTCAATCAAAAGCTCGGCATCAACGGCGAGAACATGGTTTACCTGGATCTTTCCCATAAAGACCCGAAAGAATTGGATATCAAACTTGGCGGCATCATCGAGATCTATGAGAAGTTCACAGGCGACGACCCGCGTAAAGTTCCGATGAAAATCTTCCCGGCAGTCCATTATTCAATGGGTGGGCTTTGGGTTGATGATCACCAATTCACCAGCATTCCTGGCGTTTTGGCTGCCGGTGAATGTGATTATTCGCAGCACGGTGCAAACCGTTTGGGCGCGAACTCACTTCTTTCAGCTATTTACGGCGGAATGGTGGCAGGACCTTTCGCTCTTGATTACATCAATGGCCTTGAAGTTCTGGCAGAAGATATGCCTTCAGACATCTTCGATAATGCAGTTGCTGAAGAGCAGCGCAAATGGGATGAAATCCTGGCACTTGATGGAACAGAGAACGCATATGTGCTGCACAAAGAGCTTGGCGAATGGATGACGGATAATGTAACAGTTGTTCGTTATAACGATCGTCTTCAGAAAACGGACGAGAAAATCCAGGAATTGCTTGAGCGTTTCAATAATATCAACATCACAGATACACAACTTTGGAGCAACCAAGGCGCTATGTTCACACGCCAGCTCAAAAATATGCTACATTTAGCAAGAGTAATCACAATTGGAGCGTTGAACCGCAATGAAAGCCGCGGAGCACACTACAAACCTGATTTCCCTGAACGTAACGATGAAGAATTCTTGAAAACGACTATGGCGAAATTCAATGGCTATGACGCACCGATCTTCCATTTCGAAGAAGTTGATACTGGATTGATTCCACCGCGCAAGCGTGATTATTCAGCCAAAGCATAAGGTAACGAGTTATAGAAGGGAGATAGAATTACTATGGGTGAAGCAGCAAAAACGGTAATTTTTGAAATCGAACGCCGCGATTCTACAGATGCAGAGACGTACTTCGAGAAATTCGAATTGCCATACCGCGCCAACATGAATGTCATTTCGGCATTGATGGAGATCCGACGCAACCCTGTCAATATCGAAGGGAAGAAAACAACACCTGTAAACTGGGACATGAACTGTCTTGAGGAAGTTTGTGGAGCATGTTCAATGGTCATCAACGGCAAAGCACGCCAGTCGTGTACTGCGTTGGTCGATCAATTGGAACAGCCGATCCGTTTACAGCCGATGAAAACATTCCCGGTTGTCCGCGACCTTGTCGTTGACCGCACCCGCATGTTCGATTCATTGAAAAAAGTCAAAGCTTGGGTTCCGATTGACGGAACACATGATCTTGGCGAAGGTCCACGTATGCCTGAACGTAAACGCCAATGGGCTTACGAATTATCAAAATGTATGACTTGCGGTGTTTGCCTTGAAGCATGCCCGAACGTCAACGATAAATCTGATTTCATTGGACCCGCAGCACTTTCTCAGGTTCGCCTGATGAACGCGCATCCGACTGGCGCCATGAACCGTGATGAGCGTTTGAACGCCATCATGGGCGAAGGCGGCCTTGCATCTTGCGGTAACTCACAAAACTGTGTTGAATCTTGCCCTAAAGGTATTCCTTTGACAACTTCAATCGCAGCATTGAACCGTGAAACTACTGTTCAAATGTTCCGCAACTTCTTCGGAAGCGACCATGCAGTTTAATTAATACAGCAAAACCTCCACTTTGGTGGGGGTTTTTTATGTCCATTTTAATATTTTGATTTAAATGAACTAGTAGATTATTGCCACTTCGGCGCTTTGGACTAAGCTCCCGCAATAAGCCGAGAAGAACACTCGTCTTATTGCTCCGCCCCGTCCCTTAGCCGCGCCGGCGCTGAGTGATTAAATTTAGTTTAGAGAGTCCCTAAGATATGGAGCAAAACAGCGCAGACGCCCAGGGGATCAAGCGAAGTGCTGAGATCCACTCGGGCGGTGAGCCCGAGTTAGCTCAGCGCGAGCCCCCAGGCAAGCAAAGCTGTTTTGCGGAATATCGGTTATTACAGATATAGCAAAAAATTATCAATACATTCTCTAAAAAATGAAATTATAAGCCTCCCACAACACTTTTTGTTATACTAATAAAATAGTAAGCGATATTTAACTGGAGGCATTCATTATGAAAGCAAATTACATTACAGATTTTGAACAGTGGAAAGAGGAGTTCGAATTTTCGGCAAGCGTGCAGGTTCGTTTTTCTGAAACGGATATGTTCGGGCATGTCAACAATACGGTGCCGATCACGTATTTTGAATTTGCGCGGATTGAATATATGAAAGAATTGGGCTTGATGCAACGCTGGCTGAAAGGGTCAGGAGATTTATTTCCGGTGATCGCTGATATGCAGGTCGATTACACCCAGCAGGTTTATTTTGATGAAATGCTCGATGTTTACGTCAAAATTGCTTCGGTCGGCAGATCATCGATCGATGTCCATTACTGGGTCGTCAACGCAAAAGGCGAAACTTGCTTTACCGGGCGCGGCGCCATGGTACAGATTTCCAAAGTGACCGGCAAAGGCCATCCATGGACAGAAGCAGAAAAAGAGCTTTTCGGCAGCCGCCGATTAATTTCATCTGAAAATTAAGTCAGTTCTTGCTAAATCAGAAAAAAACCTTCAGTATAGTAAGTAATAGTTGTATTCAAGGAGTGGACGTTAATTATGACTGAAAATTTAAATGACCTGACCCATGACAGGGATCGGGTAGCGTTTATGGAAAAGGAATTGCGTTATATTTCCGGTATTATCAAGCAAAAAGGCCGTGAAATTCTCAATTCCTATACAATAACGCCACCGCAATTCATTGCGCTGCAGTGGCTGTTCGAACATGGCGATATGACGATCGGCGATCTGTCGAACAAAATGTATCTTGCCTTCAGCACGACAACGGATCTTGTAGACCGCATGGAAAAGAATGAACTGGTTGTCCGTATACGTGAAGAGCAGGACCGCCGTGTTGTTCGCATCAAGCTTCTGAAGGAAGGCGAACGGATTATTGAAGAAGTAATCCACAAACGGCAGGATTATTTGCAGAATGTACTGAAGGAATTCAACGAAGATGAAGTGGAGCAATTTTCTTTTTTACTGGAGAAGTTGCACACAAACATGAAATAGGGGCGGAACAATGCTAGCAAATGCGCCAATCGGAGTAATCGATTCCGGAGTCGGAGGACTGACGGTAGCGAAAGAGATTATGCGGCTCCTGCCAAATGAAAAAGTACTTTATATCGGAGACAATGCGAGGTGTCCATATGGACCGCGGCCGCAGTCGGAAGTCAGGAAATATACCTGGCAGATGGCGCGGGCGCTGATGAAAAAAAACATCAAAGTATTGGTGATCGCCTGCAATACCGCTACGGCGGCAGCGCTCGATTCCCTCCAGCGAAAATTGCCGATCCCTGTGATCGGTGTCATTTTTCCCGGGGCGCGGGCAGCGATGAAAGTTTCCCTGACAAAGGAAATCGCCGTCCTTGGAACGGATGGGACGGTCAGAAGCGGTGCGTATGAGGATGCGTTAAAGTCATTGATGTCTGCCTGCCATATAGTGCAGCTTGCTTGCCCGAAATTCGTTCCTCTGGTGGAAAGTGATGAGTACGAAGGCGATTTCGCCCGGAAGATGGTGCGGGAAACGTTAGCGGAGTTAAATTATAAATCGTTTGATACCGCGATTCTTGGCTGTACACATTATCCGCTTCTGCAAGGTTTCATTGAAGAAAAATTCGGACCTTCGGTGACCGTCCTTTCGTCCGCTTCGGAAACGGCAAAAGACGTTGAAAATCATTTGCGCTTTCGGAATATGCTGGCTGATGCGAAAAGCAAGCCGGTTCACGAGTTCTATACCTCAGGATCAACCGCGATTTTTCAGACGATAATAAAAAAATGGCTGGAAATCGACAAGCCTGTCATTCATTCCATAAAATTCCCCAAAA
The DNA here is from genome assembly GCF_042675885.1 of Metaplanococcus flavidus. NCBI lineage: Bacteria > Bacillati > Bacillota > Bacilli > Caryophanales > Caryophanaceae > Metaplanococcus > Metaplanococcus flavidus. Next base: position 159,553 of record NZ_JBHTKI010000006.1, read on the forward strand.
CCTGATGGCGCTGCTGTCAGGTTTTTTGTCGCCTTCATTAAAATATGGTACGCTAATCGAGTAAATATAAGGAGGATATCCATGACTAGAGCAGACCAAAGAAAAGCGGACGAACTGCGTCCTGTAAAAATGCAAACCGAATTTTTGATTCATCCGGAAGGCTCCGTCCTGATTACGGTCGGCCAAACAAAAGTGATTTGTACCGCAACGATAGAAGAAAAGGTGCCAGGGTTTCTGAGAGGCCAGGGGAAGGGCTGGATTACGGCTGAATATTCCATGCTTCCACGCGCTACAGGAAGCCGCAATCGCCGTGAGGCTTCTGCAGGTAAAATCGGTGGCCGCACGATGGAAATCCAACGCCTCATCGGCCGTGCACTGCGCGCTGTTGTGGACCTTGAAAAGCTGGGTGAACGCACTCTGTGGCTCGATTGTGACGTCATTCAGGCAGACGGCGGTACCCGGACAGCATCAATCACCGGCGCGTTTGTGGCAATGGTGATGGCCGTCAGTGAACTGGAGCTCACAGCTTTCCCGGTAACGGATTATCTGGCTGCTACGAGCGTAGGCATGACGAAAGACAATGGCGCTATCCTTGATTTGGATTATCTCGAAGACTCGACGGCTGAAGTCGATATGAACCTCGTCATGACCGGCAAGGGCAATTTTGTCGAATTGCAGGGCACGGGTGAAGAATCGACATTTACAAGAGTTCAATTGAATGAAATGCTCGATCTTGGAGAAACGGGCATCCGCCGCCTGATCGAAATGCAGAAAGAAATCTTGGGCGAAGCTGCAGCGCGAATCGGAGAAGAGACGAGGTCGGAATTATGAAAGAAATAATCATTGCGACAAAAAATAAAGGCAAGGCAAAGGATTTTGAAGCATTGCTCGAGCCGATGGGCTATAAGGTTTTGACTTTGCATGATGTGGCACCGCATATCGATGTGGAAGAAACAGGGGAGACATTCGAAGCGAATGCGATCCTGAAAGCGGAAGCAATCGCACAGGAGCTGCAGGCGACCGTTATCGCGGATGACAGCGGCCTTGAAATCGAAGCGCTTGACGGAGAGCCGGGTGTCTATTCTGCACGTTATTCGGGAGATGAAAAGAACGACGAGTCGAATATCGACAAAGTGCTGCAGAAAATGGTCCAGGTTCCCGATGATGAAAAAACAGCGCGTTTCCGCTGTGTACTGGCTTTGGCATCTCCTGGCCAGGAGACAATCATCTTCGAAGGTACATGTGAAGGCCTGATCACCGATGAACGGAAAGGTGATAAAGGCTTCGGCTATGATCCGATTTTTTACGTTCCTGAATTCGAAAAAACGATGGCTGAAATGGAACCTGAAGAAAAAGCATCCGTTTCCCATCGGGGTAATGCTATTCGCGAATTAGGGAAAACGATGCCGGGCTTGTCTGGTAATTGAACACTGACCGAGGCATATAAGTTGAACTAATAATTTTTAGTAGCCGATATTCCGCAAAACAGCTTGCTAAGACATTGGCCGAAGCTTGCGAGGTCAAGTCTTTGCGACGAAGCAGCGAAGCGATGCAACGCTCTTTCATGTCTCGAAGCTAGCGCAGCGATGCAGAGACAGGAGCATGCTTATTTAACCCTGTGTTTAAGGCGTCTGCGCTGTTTTGCTCCATATCTCTAGAGAATTCATTAAGCGCAGGCGTGGCAACGCCGGACGAGTGGTCTTTGCGACTAGCTTGCGCAGGAGCATAATCTTTGCCCTTGTCCGAAGCATAATGAAAATATAATCCTTTACTTCAACTTATATAAACCGTTCTTTAATGTTTTTTTAAAATAGCATTGACTTTTTCTTGAAAGATTTCTATAATTAAAATTGTCTTTCGAAATAGAATGCAAAACGAGCTGACAACAGTTCAGTTTGCATTGAGCAGAAAGCCATGTCCCAGTAGCTCAGCTGGATAGAGCAACGCCCTTCTAAGGCGTCGGTCGGGCGTTCGAATCGCTCCTGGGACGTAATTATGCGCTAAAGCAGCCTCTTTTACAGAGGCTGCTTTTTTGCATTCAAATAATGCATCCTTTATAAAGATGGGAATCCTGAAGTGGTATAGTTAACGAAAGATATTAAAAGATTCATCAGTGAAGTACAAATTAAATAAAGTTTTGTTTCATTCACATTGGCGCAACAAAAAAGTGCTGCTATCAGCTTGCCTTAAAAAAACCAGAAAGTAAGGAGAATGACGATGAAACCATTGGAATACACATTGGCGGACGTATTTACTGAAGAGCCTTTTGGCGGCAATCAGCTGGCAGTCGTGGAAGGAAGAGACGATTTAACCGGAGAAATGATGCAAAAGATTGCGAGGGAACTGAATCTTTCTGAAACAGTCTTTGTATTTCCATCGGCTGTAGGCTGGAATGCCAGAAAGCTGCGAATCTTCACTCCGCAAATGGAGCTTCCAATGGCTGGACACCCTACTATTGGAGCAGCTTATGTTTTGGCTGCTTCCGATGCAATGCCAACTGAGGAAGGACAAAACGAGATGGTGTTTGAAGAGGAAATAGGAGAAATTCCTGTAGTTGTCCATAAGGAGGAAGGGCAGATTATTAAAGTTGAAATGGAACAGCCGCTGCCCGTCTTCAGTGAAGTGTTTGAAAATCGCAAGCTTGCTGCGGAACTGCTGTCTTTATCAGAAGATGATCTGTTTTCGGATTATCCGGTACAGACTGTTTCTTCCGGTGTGGCTTTTCTGTTCATCCCGTTGCGTTCACTCCAGGCGATTCAGCGAATTCATTTTCGGCAGGATGTATGGGAGCAGCATTTCAGCGAAAACGCGGGGATTCAGCACATCTTCACATTTACGACAGAAACAGAAGATGCTGACGCTGCGGTACACGCAAGAATGTTCGCACCCGCAATGGGGATTGCGGAAGATCCCGCAACCGGCGCAGCAAGCGGTCCGCTCGGCGCCTATTTGGTCGAACACCAATTGCTGCCGAGGAGTGATAACGAAGTTTATGCCATCCGAAGTGAACAGGGTTATGAAATGGGACGGCCCAGCGAAATCGATATCACTGTAACGGGTCGCAGCGGCGGCATTAGAGAAGTGAAAATCGGCGGCAGTTCTGTCATCATCGGCAAAGGACAGTTGTTTATCTAGAGAAACGCCCTTCCAAGTCGCCGGTCAGGTGTTCCAATTAAATTATAGAAGGAGCCTTCCAGCCGAAGTTTCGGTCGGAAGGCTCATATAATTGTATGGAGACAAAGTGAACAGCCCTCAAAAATCAATAATTTATTTCCTGAAAATCCCTTCCAAAAGTCTATGGGAGTTTGCTAAACTGTTCAAAGGCCTGAAAAAAATTCATAAGATTTTGCCGGGCAACATCACAGAAAGAAGGATGAACGGGTATTGCTGACTAAACTTCCTGTTAAGATTCTATTGGCTGCTTTGATTATGCTTGTTGGATACAGCGGCTCTGCCGCTTACGATATTTGGACTTACGCCAAAACGACTGAATTGGTGAAGGCGGATGCGGCCATTGTGCTTGGCACGGCCGTGTGGGGCGATGAGCCGTCTCCAGTACTCCGCGAAAGAATTAACCACTCGATTTGGCTTTACGAAAACGATTACGTCGAAAAGATCATTTTTACCGGTGGCAAAACAAATGGCTCAGAGCTCGCTGAAGCCGCCGTTTCGAAAGCTTATGCGATATCCCAAGGGATACCGCTTGAGGACATTTTAACCGAAGACCGCTCACTGGTAACGATTGAAAACTTCCGCTATGTTTCTGAAATCGCAGAATTGCATGAGCTGGCAAATTTTCTGGTCGTCAGTGATCCTCTACATATGAAACGCGCGCTGCAGATGGCAGAGGACACGGGCTTTGAAGCCTATTCATCTCCAACTACGAGCTCTGAATACAATTCGGCTGCCACAATCATCCCGTTTTTTTGCCGGGAAATCGGTGCATACGTCGCCTACGGGCTGTCGATCGGTGACTGAACAGTTTTATGAGAATCTCTTCCTTTCAGGAAGGGATTTTTATTTACATCACCTTAACCTTTAAAGTGTTATTATAAAGATTAAGCAAACCCTCCATCTGCCAAGGATTGCAGGACAGGAACCGGGTAAGAGGGTTTAGATTTATTTATAAAGGAAATGCTGGTAATGTAAAGACATTAACTTATGGAAAGAGGTGGTTGAATGCGGAAAAAATACAGAGATTTAAAACGTAAAGGCAATGTAGTGGTTTTTCCGACAACGATCAACCGCCTGCTGACGGAAGGGATGACGCTCCTGAAAGAGGAGCGTTACGAAGAAGCCAGGGACGGCCTTTATCAGGTGCTTACCTATGAGCCCGAACATCCCGCAGCTCTGGGGGCTTATTCCTATTGCCTTTATGAATTGGGTGATTACGACGAAGCGCTGGAAGTGTGCCGTGAACTGTTGAATGTGGGACCGATTCACTATCTGGAAACAATGGAATTATACATAAGCATCCTTATGCAAGTGCGTGAATTTGAAGAAGCGGAGCGTGTCATCGAGGCGCTGATTGATGAGAAGGTTTTGCCGGAAGAGCGGCTGGAGCAATTTCATCTGCTGCGGGATCTGAATGAACGCATTGCCTCAAAATCGGTGGAGAAAATCGATGCCGAACAATTCACACCGGAAGCTTTTCAGGCAATGAACGCTTACGAACAGGAGCGGAAAGTGATGGAATTGCCGCCATCTTCATTCCAGCCGCTGACGGCTAAACTGTTGGCATTGGTCGAGCATCCCGAAATCGATCTGTTGGCAAAAACATACATATTGTTCATCATGCAACAGGAAGGCATCCAGGCAAAGGTCAAAGTACATAAGTTTCATTATTACGGTGAAGTCGATCTCCAGGACTTGACGGATCCCCAGGAAAATCCCCGTGTCCATGAAATCAAAGGGATCCTGGCGGACGAACTGGCGAAAGATCCTACCCGGCTGGAAATGGCGAATGAACTATTTGAACGGCATGTCTATCTGTTTTATCCATTTTTGATGGATGAATACGAACCGAAAGAAGTGGCGGAAGCCTATATGTCCTACCTGGATTTATTGTTCACCGGCGAAATGGATCTTGCCGGCGATGAGAATCTGCAGAATCTTATCGTGCAGGCTGAATACTGGTTTGAAATGCGCAACGGATAGAAATAGTTGAACCTCAAACCAGGTGTGATATAATATTGAAGTTGTCAAAATTCGTATAAACGTATGAATGACTTTTGTAAAAAATGTTTGGAGGGCTTATATATGTCAGCAAAATGGGAAAAGCAAGAAGGTAACACAGGAACACTTACGGTTGAAGTACCAGCAGAGGAAGTAAATGCCGGACTGGACAAAGCGTTCAAAAAAGTTGTTAAAGAAATCAACGTACCAGGATTCCGTAAAGGTAAAATGCCGCGCCAAATGTTTGAAAAACGTTTCGGTGTAGAATCCCTTTACCAGGATGCACTTGACTTCATCTTGCCGGATGCTTATGCAAACGCAGTTGAAGAAGCTGGAATCAACCCGGTTGACCGCCCGGAAATCGATATTGAAACAATTGAAAAAGGGCAGCCGCTCGTATTCACTGCTAAAGTGACGGTTAAACCTGAAGTTACACTTGGCGAATACAAAGGCCTTGAAGCTTCAAAACCTGAAACTGAAGTGACTGACGAAGAAATCGAAGAGAAATTGAAAGAGAGCCAGGAACGTTTCGCTGAACTTGCTGTTAAAGAAGACGAAGCGATCGTTGAAGGCGATACTGCTGTAATCGACTTTGAAGGATTCGTCGACGGCGAAGCATTCGAAGGCGGATCAGGAACTGATTATTCTCTTGAAATCGGATCAAACTCATTTATCCCAGGTTTTGAAGAGCAATTGGTAGGCGTTAAATCCGGTGAGGAAAAAGAAGTTGAAGTAACTTTCCCTGAAGAATACCACGCTGCTGAACTTGCTGGAAAAGCTGCAACTTTCAAAGTGAAAGTAACTGAAGTGAAAGGGAAAGAACTTCCTGAAATGGACGATGAGTTCGCAAAAGAAGTCGATTCTGAAGTTTCTGGCCTGGATGAACTCCGCACGAAAATGAAAGAAGCGGCTGCAGCTGAAAAAGCATCGACTGCTGATGCAGCAGTGCGTGACGAATTGGTTCAAAAAGCGGCTGAAAACGCCACGATCGAAATCCCGCAGGCCATGATCGATTCAGAAATGGACCGCATGATGCAGGACTTCGAACAGCGTTTGACACAACAAGGCATGAACCTTGAGCTTTACTTCCAGTTCTCCGGACAGGATGAAGCAGCTCTTCGCGAGCAGATGAAAGGCGACGCTGAAACTCGCGTACGTGTTTCATTGACACTCGAAGCGATTGCAGAAGCTGAAAACATGGAAGTGACTCCTGAAGACATCGACAAAGAACTTGAGAAGATGTCAGGCCAATTCAATATGGATATTGAGCAGATCAAAGCGGCTCTTGGCGGCACTGAAATGCTGGAAAATGATATCCGCATGCAAAATACAGTTGAATTCCTATTGGATAACGCTACAATTACAACTGAAGTAAACAACCCTGAAAGCGCAGAATAAGCTTTTTAATACAACCCTAAAGAAACAAGGCGCGGAGACGCGCCTTGTTTTCGCTACATAGAAGAATATTGAAATCACATAGGGGCTTTGCAACTCCATAGAATCTAATTAGTTGCTCAAACCACTGGAATCTTGTAAGATAATGGCTTGAATAGGGGTGAATACATTGTTCAAATTTAATGACGAAAAAGACCATCTAAAATGTTCATTCTGTGGCAAACCACAAGAGCAGGTGCGTAAACTGGTTGCAGGACCGGGTGTATATATTTGTGACGAATGTATTGAGCTTTGTACGGAAATCGTAGAAGAAGAGCTTGGTACAGAAGAAGCAGTGGAATTCAAAGAAGTGCCAAAACCGAAGGAAATCATGGATATCCTTGGCGGTTACGTAATCGGTCAGGACAAAGCGAAAAAATCGCTGGCAGTAGCAGTCTACAACCATTACAAACGCGTCAATTCCCAGAGCAAGATCGACGATGTCGAATTATCGAAATCGAATATCGTTCTGATCGGACCGACAGGAAGCGGTAAAACGTTATTGGCGCAAACTTTGGCCCGTATCCTTAATGTGCCGTTTGCAATTGCAGACGCGACATCTCTGACGGAAGCCGGCTATGTCGGTGAAGACGTCGAGAACATTCTATTGAAACTGATCCAGGCCGCAGATTACGACGTGGACCGCGCTGAAAAAGGCATCATCTATATCGATGAAATCGATAAAGTGGCCCGTAAATCAGAGAACCCGTCCATTACGCGTGATGTATCAGGTGAAGGTGTTCAGCAAGCATTGCTGAAAATCCTTGAAGGTACGACTGCAAGCGTTCCACCGCAAGGCGGACGCAAGCATCCTCATCAGGAATTCATCCAGATCGACACGACGAATGTCCTGTTTATCGTGGGTGGTGCCTTTGACGGAGTCGACCAGATCATCAAACGCCGTCTCGGCAATAAAATCATCGGTTTCGGTGCAGATCCGAACAAAGAGGAAGTTGACGACAAATCATTGCTCAGCCAATTGATTCCTGAAGACTTGCTTAAATTCGGTCTGATTCCTGAGTTCATTGGCCGTTTGCCAGTTTTGGCGAGCCTTGAACAGCTTGATGAAAGTGCCTTGGTGCAGATTCTTACTGAACCGAAAAACGCATTGATCAAGCAATACCAGAAAATGATGGAGCTTGACGGTGTGACATTGACGTTCGAAGACGAAGCACTTGTGGAAATCGCGAAACTTGCGATTGAACGCAAAACCGGTGCCCGCGGACTTCGCTCAATTATCGAGAATATCATGCTTGATGTAATGTTCGACTTGCCTTCACGCGAAGACATTGTGGAATGTATCATTACAAAAGAGACAATTGCCGATAAAATTCAGCCAAAACTCATGTTGGAAGATGGCACTGAATACATTGCAGATAATAATGAGAAAACATCCGCATAATTTAGGATGATATGGGCTGACTCAGATTGTGCACATCCGCGCGGTCTGAGGCAGTCCATTTTTTTGGCTTAAAATGAGGTAGGGTAAATAAACGATATTCCGCAAAACAGCTGCGCTTGCCTGGGGGCTCGCGCTGAGCTAACTCGGTCTCGTTGCACTTCGCCCAAGTGGATCTCAGCACTTCGCTTGGTCCCCTGGGCGTCTTCGCTGTTTTGCTACATATCTAGGTGAATACTTTTAGATGAATGAGCATAAGGCAGAGAAGGGCAAACGTATGCTCCTGTCTCTGCACCGCTGTGCTAGCTTCGAGACATGAAAAAGAGTTGAATCGATTTCATCTGACCCATACACATTTAAAATTTTATTAAGAGTTAGACAATCCCGGAGGTGGCTTATAGATGGTTAAGAAGAAAGTTACGAAACGAGTGCCTTTATTGCCGCTGCGCGGACTTCTTGTGTTTCCGACAATGGTTTTGCATATTGATGTCGGACGCGAGCGTTCGGTGGCTGCATTGGAACAGGCATTATTGGACGATAATATTATTTTTCTGGCAACGCAAAAAGACATCAGTGTGGAAGAGCCGGAAAAGGAAGATCTTCAGAAAATCGGTACAATGGCATATGTGAAACAGATGCTGAAATTGCCGAACGGCACGATTCGTGTTTTGGTTGAAGGACTTGAGCGCGGTCAATGGAAGTCGTATGAAGATGAAGAAAAATTCCCGGTTGTGGAAGTGACTTCATTCCCGGATGAAACAGAACGGGATGCAGAGCAGGATGCGTTGATGCGTTTATTGCTTGAGCATTTCGAGAAGTATTCAAAAGCGTCGAAAAAGGTTACGAATGAAACCTACAAGACGGTTGCGGACATTGAAGAACCAGGCAGACTTGCGGACATGATTGCCTCGCATCTTCCGTTGAAAATGGCTGGAAAACAAGAGATTCTTGAGACTTTTGATATCAGCAAGCGCCTTGAGATGCTGATTGGCCGTCTGCACAATGAACAGGAAGTCATTGATTTGGAGAAGCGCATTAATCAGCGCGTCAAAAAAGCGATGGAACAGACACAAAAGGAATTCTATTTGCGTGAGCAAATGAAGGCGATTCAGACAGAACTTGGCGACAAAGATGGCAAAACGGGCGAAATTTCCGATTTGAAAAAACGGATAGATGCTGCAGGCATGCCCGAGTCAACGAAAAAAGTCGCGCTGAAAGAACTTGACCGCTACGAAAAACTGCCATCCGCAGCAGCGGAAAGCGGCATCATCCGTAATTATATCGAGTGGCTTGTGACGGTTCCGTGGTCTGAAAAAACGGAAGACCGACTTGATATCAAATATGCGGAAGAGGTTTTGAACCGCGACCATGATGGGCTTGAAGATGTCAAAGAACGCGTCCTTGAATATCTGGCTGTGCAGCAGATGACCAAGTCCTTGCGTGGGCCTATTCTTTGTTTGGTCGGACCGCCGGGAGTAGGGAAAACATCACTCGCGAAATCGATTGCCGATTCGCTCGACCGGAATTTTGTCCGCATTTCACTTGGCGGCGTCCGTGACGAATCTGAAATCCGTGGCCATCGCCGCACCTATGTTGGCGCAATGCCGGGACGCATTATTCAAGGAATGAAAAAAGCAGGGACGGTCAATCCTGTGTTCCTGCTGGATGAAATCGAGAAAATGTCGAATGATTTCAGAGGAGATCCATCTTCTGCAATGCTGGAAGTGTTGGATCCTGAACAGAACAATTCATTCAGCGACCATTATATAGAAGAAACTTATGACCTTTCGAACGTGCTTTTCATTGCGACAGCGAATGACCTCAGTACGATTCCAGGCCCGCTTCGTGACCGCATGGAAGTGATTTCGATTGCGGGTTATACGGAAGCGGAGAAAACGCAGATTGCGAAGAATCACCTGGCACCGAAGCAATTGGATGAGCACGGATTGACGGCGGAGCAGCTGCAATTTACAGATGACGCTTTATTGTCCATCGTCCGCTACTATACACGGGAAGCCGGAGTCCGCGGACTCGAACGCCAGCTTGCCTCGATTTGCCGCAAAGTGACGAAACAGCTCGTTTCGAAAGAGAAGGAAGCTGTAGAAGTGACCGGCAAGGAAGTCGAAGAATATCTCGGCAAACGCAAATTCCGCTACGGCATGGCTGAGACGGAAAACCAGATTGGTGTCGCGACCGGCCTTGCTTATACAAGTGTCGGCGGCGATACGCTGCAGATCGAAGTGGCGCTGTCACCAGGCAAAGGCAAATTGCAATTGACCGGTAAATTGGGAGACGTCATGAAGGAATCGGCGCAGACGGCTTTATCGTTTGTGCGCTCGAGAGCTGAATCGCTCGGCCTTGATCCGAATTTCCATGAATCCCATGATATCCATATCCATGTTCCTGAAGGAGCAGTTCCAAAAGACGGACCTTCTGCAGGTGTGGCCATTGCGACAGCTTTGGTATCATCGCTTTCAAACCGACCAATCCGCCGCGAAGTTGGTATGACCGGTGAAATCACATTGCGTGGCCGCGTTCTGCCAATCGGCGGCGTGAAAGAGAAAACCTTGAGCGCTCACCGCGCCGGGCTTACGACAATCATCCTGCCTATGGAAAACGAGCGCGATATTGAAGACATACCGGAAACGGTGCGTGAACAATTGACGTTCAAATTTGTATCCGAGGCAGACGAAGCGCTCGAAATCGCTTTGGAGGGAGTAAACGAATGAAAGTTAATAACGTAGAACTTGTAATCAGTGCCGTCCGTCCGGATCAGTATCCGGAAGACGGCCTGCCGGAATTCGCGCTTGCGGGCCGTTCCAATGTCGGCAAATCTTCATTTATCAATAAAATGATCGGCCGCAAAAGCATGGCGCGCATTTCGTCGAAACCCGGCAAAACGCAGACGCTGAATTTCTATAAGATAGAAGAAAAGCTTTTCTATGTCGACGTACCGGGCTATGGCTACGCCAAAGTATCGAAGTCGGAGCGGGAAGCATGGGGTAAGATGATCGAACGCTATATCACAGACCGCGAACCTTTGCGCGCAGTTATCCAGATTGTCGACCTGCGCCATCCACCGAGCCGCGACGATGTTGCCATGTATGATTTCATGAAGCATTTTGAAATTCCATGCATCATCATCGCGACGAAAGCGGACAAGATTCCAAAAGGCAAATGGGACAAGCACAAGAAAATCGTCCGCGATACGCTGGAGATGGAAAAGACCGATCCCTTAATCGTCTTTTCATCCGAAACAGGCCTCGGCTTTGATGAAGCCTGGAAAGAAATCGAAAGCAGAATGTAAGAAGGGGAAGCGCAGCTGAGGCTGCGCTTTTTTTGTTGCTTTAAATAAATAAATCTGAAATAACCGATATTCCGCAAAACAGCTTCGCTTGCCTGGGGGCTTGCGCTGAGCTAACTCGGTCTCGTTTCACTTCGCCCGAGTGGATCTCAGCACTTCGCTTGGTCCCCTGGGCGTCTTCGCTGTTTTGCTCCATATCTCTAGTGAGGTTCTCTTAGCGCCGGCGCGCCGCCGGACTGGGCGAAGCAATAAGACGAATGCACTTCTCGGCTTATTGCGGGAGGCAAGGTGCGCCAAACGAAGATGGCGCCTCCTTTGCGACGAGCTTGCGCAGGAGCATAGTCTTTGCTTTGGCCTTTCTGCGACGAGCAGTGCGCAGGAGCATAGTCTTTGCTTTGGCCTTTCTGCGACGAGCAGTGCGCAGGAGCATAGTCTTTGCTTTGGCCTTTCTGTGACGAGCAGTGCACAGGAGCATATTCTTTGCACTGTCCAAAGCGCCGAAGCGACATATAAAAGTGTTCTTACTTTAATTCTATATAATTTCAAATGACTCTTATTTTTATTAGGAACACTCAAGTTAACTGACAAATTGGAATACGAGCGTTATCCTTGTCCAACAATATTGCCAATGCTAGAATTAGTTTATAATGATTACAAATAAACATACTTCATTGCTTGTTCACAATTTCAAAGGCTTAAAATGCTTTGATAGTGGTATACTTATTCTATATGAAATATGGAACGTGAAAGGTGTTTTGAACCCATGCATACACTAGTAGTCGGGGTGAATTACCGATCTGCACCTGTTGAAATCCGTGAGAAGCTGTCGTTTATCGAAAACGAACTTCCACAGGCGATGCAGGCTTTAAATAAACAAAAAAGCATACTGGAAAACGTCATCGTATCAACGTGCAACCGCACGGAAATCTATGCGGTGGTGGACCAGCTCCATACAGGCAAATACTATGTGAAGCAATTCCTGGCTGATTATTTCGGCATTCCGCAGGAGTCGTTTTCGCAGTATTTATTTGTCCACGAACAGGATGAGGCAGTCGATCACCTTTTCCGTGTGACGGCTGGCATTGATTCGATGGTACTGGGCGAGACCCAAATTCTCGGGCAGGTAAAGGGAAGTTTCCTTGCCGGGCAGGAAATCGGGACGACCGGTACAGTGTTCAATCAATTATTCAAACAGGCAGTGACGCTTGCCAAACGCGCGCATTCTGAAACAGCGATCGGCGAAAATGCCGTTTCGGTTTCCTATGCGGCGGTTGAACTCGGCAAGAAAATTTTCGGCACGCTGAAAAACAAGCATGTCGTTATTTTAGGCGCCGGAAAAATGGGCGAACTGGCGATCAAAAACCTTCAGGGCAGCGGGGCGGACCGCATTACGGTCATCAACCGCACGTTGGAAAAAGCGGAAACGCTGGCTGACAAATTCGGAGGCAAAGCGAAACCTTTGACTGAATTGCAATGTGCACTTTTGGAAGCGGATATTCTGATTTCCTCCACTGGTTCCCAGGACTTCGTCATCGACTTCGAATTGATGCAGTTTGTAGAGAAATTACGTAAAGGCAAGCCTTTATTCCTTGTGGATATTGCTGTGCCGCGTGATATGGACCCACGCATCGGTGATTTGCCGAATGTTTTCCTGTACGATATCGATGATATGCAAGGCATTGTCAACGCCAATCTGGCAGAACGTGAACGCGCCGCAACACAGATCGTGACAATGATCGATACTGAAGCGGATCAATTCAATGACTGGCTGGCAACGCTTGGTGTGGTGCCTGTGATTTCGGCATTGCGTGAAAAAGCGCTTGGCATTCAGGCTGAAACGATGGCGAGCATCGAGAACAAGATGCCGGACCTGACAGACCGTGAGAAAAAAGTTCTGAACAAGCATACTAAATCGATTATCAATCAATTGCTCAAAGAGCCGATTCTTCAGGCGAAGGAAATGGCCGGATCAAAGAAATCGCGTGAACAGCTCCAAATGTTCCAGCAGATTTTCGGTATTGAAGAAGAAGTGCAAACACAGATTGAACAGCAGTCTATAGTCGCGATGGCTAAAGCCAAAAGAAATGCAGAAGAAAAGCAACAGCAAAAACAGGAATCACCCGGATACTCATTTTAATCGGTTTACAAGAGGCGTTTTCGTATCTATATGTTAAAATGTAGAGACGAAGCGCCTTTAACTATGGAAATGAAGGGGAATGGGATGGCTGATATAACAATGGCAAGGCTGCACGAAGCTATGGTTATTCTATATGCTGTCAGCCTTGTTTTTTATTTTTTGGATTATGTATATAAAGAGAAAAAAGCAGCCCGCATAGCCATGTCCCTACTCGGTGTCGTGTGGTTGTTGCAGACGGTATTTTTAGTGTTTTATATTATTGAAACACAGCGCTTTCCGATATTAACTTTGTTTGAAGGCATTTATTTTTATGCCTGGCTGCTCGTTACGGTATCGCTGATTCTGAGGATTTTTTACCGTTTTGATTTTGCGGTGTTCCTCATTAATATCATCGGATTCATTTTCATGACCATCCATACATTTGCACCGGTGCAGATCGAGCGTTCTCCAGTAGGGGAGTCGCTCGTTTCCGAGCTCCTGCTGATTCACGTCAGTTTTGCGATTTTGTCGTATGCGGCGTTTTCCTTGTCTTTCGTTTTTTCCTTGCTCAATATTCTTCAATACCGGCTATTGAAGCAGAAAAAATGGACGAAACAATGGGATAGCCTGCCATCTCTCGGCCAGACGGAAAAAGGCATGTCGATCTCGATCGGCGTGGGGATTTCCCTGCTGTTCGTGTCGCTGGTGCTCGGCCTCCAATGGGCGTACATAGCGCTCGTCGACTTTTCGATTCTTGATCCGAAAATCGTCGGTTCATTTATTCTCGTGGTCGTTTACAGCGTTATTCTGTGGCGCCATCAGAAAGGCAATTTGAATGGCATGTCCCATTCAATGGCCCATATATATGCATTTTTAGTGCTGCTGATTAATTTCTTCCTTGGCAGCCGTTTATCGGAATTTCATTTTTGGTATTAAGGAAAGGTAGGATTCAATTGAGAAAAATTATTGTAGGATCCAGAAGAAGTAAGTTGGCGATGACACAGACCAAACAATTTATCGAAAAACTGAAAGCGGCAGGCGCCCCTTTTGAATTTGAAATAAAAGAAATCGTCACTAAAGGCGACCGCATCGTGGACGTCACATTGTCGAAAATCGGCGGCAAAGGCCTGTTTGTAAAAGAAATCGAGCAGGCGCTCGGCGACAAGGAAATCGATTTTGCTGTCCACAGCATGAAAGATATGCCGTCCGTGCTTCCGGAAGGATTCGTTATCGGCTGTGTGCCGGATCGCGAAGATCCGCGTGATGCATTTATTGCCAATGACCACGTGAAATTCATGGAATTGCCTGTTGGCGCAAAAGTCGGAACAAGCAGCCTGCGCCGCAGCTCACAATTATTATTGATGCGTCCGGATCTGGATATCCAGTGGATCCGCGGCAATATTGATACACGCCTTGAAAAACTGAAATCCGGCGAATTTGATGCCATCATTCTGGCTGCTGCCGGGTTGAAGCGCATGGGCTGGAAAGATGATATCGTCACCGAATTCCTTGATATCGAAGAATGCCTGCCGGCCATTGGCCAAGGTGCTTTGGCAATTGAATGCCGTGAAGATGATGCAGAATTGCTTGCTGAACTTGCAAAAGTCAACCATGAAACAACGATGCTTGCGGTGAACGCCGAACGCAAATTCCTTAAAGATATGAATGGCAGCTGCCAAGTTCCTATTGCGGGATATGCGACTGTTGAAAATGGCGAAATCACATTTACTGGGCTGATTTCTTCTCCGGAAGCAGATCAGGTATATAAAGAAACTGCCACGAATAAAGATCCGGTTGAAGCCGGACGTGTTGTGGCTGAGAAAATCAGTGCACAAGGCGGCTATGACTTGATCCAGCGCGTCATTGCTGAGAGCAATGTGTAAAAACGAAGGATCTCTTAAAGGCAAAACGATTATTTTTACCGGCTCATCCTATCCACAGGAAGCGGCCATAAAAGTCGAAGAGCTCGGCGGGGAGGCAGTTTACCTGCCTTTGATTGAAACTTCGATTCGCCAGACCGAAAAACCGGATTTCGCAAATTACGGCTGGCTTATTTTCACCAGCCGGACAAGTGCCCAGGCGTTTTGCCAGTTGCATGAAGACAGCGTTCCGAAAATTGCGGCAGTCGGCGAAAAGACGGCGGAAGTTCTGCGCACTAATGGCTATAGCGTCGATTTTATTCCCTACGTTTTCAGCGCAGATAATTTTGTGAAGGAATTTCCGGCAGTTGCGGAAGGCCAAAAATGTCTGTTCATCAAAGGAGCGCTGGCGAAGAACACCATCGCTGACATGCCTATACCTGTCGATGAATGGATCATTTACGACACCAACCTGAAACTTGATAACGCTCAATTATTGAAAGATATGAAACACCAAACCATCATTTTTGCCAGTCCCTCAGCAGTTTCGGCATACCGTAAGGCTGGAGGGGATTGGAAGGATGCAGAGGTTGCGGCGATCGGCCATATTACCGAGAAAGCGATAAAGGATGAATGCGGGCATATCGATTTTATTCCTGCGACCTATACGTATTTGGACGTCGTCAATGAAATCGCGAAAGGAAGATGTACAGAATGAAAGATTTGAAATTCAATCGCCACCGGAGACTCCGCGGATCTGCAAATATCCGGGCCATGGTGCGTGAAACCGGACTTTATAAAGAAGATTTCATCTATCCCATTTTTGTCGTTGAAGGCGAAAACATCAAACACGAAATTTCCTCCATGCCAGGCGTTTTCCATTATTCGATGGACCGCCTCGGTGAAGAATTGGACGAAGTGGTCGATTTGGGCATTCCTTCGGTCATCCTGTTCGGTGTGCCGAATGACAAAGATGCGGTCGGTTCTGAAGCATACCACGACCACGCCATCACACAGGAAGCGATCCGATTTGCAAAAGAGCGCCATCCGGAACTCGTTGTCATCGCTGATACGTGCCTGTGCCAATACACGGACCACGGCCATTGCGGCGTCATCGAAGACGGCGTCATTTTAAATGACGAGTCGCTCGATCTTTTGGCGCGCACAGCTGTTTCCCAGGCGAAAGCCGGAGCAGACATTATTGCGCCATCGAATATGATGGACGGGTTTGTTGCAGCAATCCGTTACGGACTCGATCAGGCTGGTTTCCAGCATATCCCAATCATGAGCTATGCAGTGAAATATGCTTCAGCTTATTATGGTCCATTCCGTGAAGCGGCTCATTCAACACCGCAATTCGGCGACCGCAAAACATATCAGATGGATCCGGCAAACCGGCTCGAAGCCCTGCGCGAAGCAGCTTCCGATGTAGAAGAAGGCGCCGATTACCTGATGGTCAAACCGGCACTGTCGTATTTGGACGTTGTCCGCGAAGTGCGCGATAATTTCGATTTACCGATCGTTGCCTATAATGTGTCAGGCGAATACGCCATGGTCAAAGCTGCGGCATTGAACGGATGGGTCGATGAAGAAAAAATCGTCCTTGAAACATTGCTCAGCATGAAACGTGCTGGAGCGGATATCATTTTGACGTACCACGCGAAAGATGCGGTACGCTGGTTGGAGGGGAAATAGATGACTTACGAAAAATCACTCGCAGCATTTGATGAAGCGAAAAAATTAATGCCGGGCGGAGTCAACTCACCGGTACGTGCATTCAAATCCGTCAATATGGATCCGATCTTCATGGCTTCCGGCAAAGGTGCCACCATTACGGATATCGACGGCAACACCTACATCGACTATGTCCTTTCATGGGGCCCGCTGATTCTTGGCCACGCCCATCCGGAAGTGGTGGAGGCGATCAAAGAAACGGCAGAACTCGGAACTTCATTTGGCGCACCGACCCTTCTTGAAAACGACATGGCGAATCTCGTGATGGACCGCGTTCCTTCTATAGAAATGGTGCGCATGGTAAGTTCAGGAACGGAAGCGACGATGAGCGCACTGCGTGTTGCCCGCGGATTTACGGGACGCAATAAAATCCTGAAATTCGAAGGCTGCTATCACGGCCACGGCGACAGCCTGTTGATCAAAGCGGGTTCCGGTGTTGCAACGCTGGGTCTGCCTGATTCTCCGGGAGTGCCGGCTTCTATCGCGCAGAACACCATCACGGTACCATTTAATGACCTCGAAAGTGTTCGCCAGGCATTCATGGAATTCGGTGACGATCTCGCAGCCGTAATCGTTGAGCCGGTAGCCGGCAACATGGGCGTCGTGCCGCCGAACGAAGGCTTCCTGCAGGAACTGCGGAATATGTCGACTGAAAACGGCACAATTCTCATCTTTGATGAAGTTATGACCGGATTCCGTGTGGGCTACAATTGTGCACAAGGCTATTACGGCGTTACGCCTGATATGACGTGCCTCGGCAAAGTCATTGGCGGCGGCCTTCCGGTAGGAGCATTCGGCGGAAGACGCGAAATCATGCAGCAAGTCGCACCAAGCGGCTCAATCTATCAGGCAGGCACGCTTTCCGGCAATCCGCTGGCAATGCGCGCAGGCTTCGAAACCCTGTCACGGCTTTCTGAAGACAGCTATACGACGTTCGTCGAACGCGGCGACCAGCTTGAGGCCGGTTTCCGTGAAGCTGCTGAAAAATACAATATCCCGCACACCGTAAACCGTGCAGGTTCGATGATCGGTTTCTTCTTCACGAACGAAGAAGTCATCGATTTCGACACAGCAAAAACGTCTGATCTTGATCTATTCGCAGATTATTATAAATTGATGGCAGAAGAAGGCATCTTCCTTCCACCGTCGCAATTCGAAGGCATGTTCCTGTCAACGGCGCATACCGAAGAACACATCGCCAAAACTGTGGAAGCTTTCCACACCGTTTTTGCAAAACTTGCACGCTAATAATTTCTTGAAACAGCTGGAGCGATTGCTCTGGCTGTTTTTTTGATCCTAGAGATAAGGTTAAATAACCGATATTCCGCAAAACAGCTTCGCTTTCCAGCGGGCTCCCGCCCAATCCTCCTCGTCCGCTACGCTCCCTGCGGTGTATCGGTCGTGTCGCTAAGCCGCAGGAGTCTTCGCTGTTTTGCTCCATATCTATAGAGAAGGTTTTTACAGAAACAAAGCATTTACCATTATACAAAATCATCTCCACTGTTGCTTTTCGTCTGCAAAAGCATGTAAATGGATTTACGATAAAAGATATAAGACGGTTACAGGGCTTCTCCCGAAAGTTTAAAAATGGGCGAATGATCATAGACATTGGGAAACCGATCATAGAAGTGGCGAAACCGCCCATAGAACAATCTGAGTGATCATAAACACGCCAAAATCACTCATAGAACCACGGAAACCACTCATAGAAATTTCCATGGCCAGATCCAAGGTCTGCACTTTCGCTTTTCGCTTGCGAAAAGCATGTAATCGGCTTTTGACCTTACGAGTGGAGTGGACATTGGGTTAATCGAACCAAACAGAGAATGGAAATGCAGCCGAAAACTCGGCTGCACTATTAAATGATAGGAAATGGGCAGAAGGCGCCCATTTCCGCTGGCATAGCTGTTAAATAGTAATTTTCTTCTTGAGAAAGATTAAAATTTACTCCTTACTATATAAGTTGAACTAAAGAAATAGAGTTTTATTTACCGATTCTATGCTAAGAGAAATCTCTAGAGATATGGAGCAAAACAGCGCAGACGCCCAGGGGACCAAGCGAAGTGCTGAGATCCACTCGGGCGAAGTGAAACGAGACCGAGTTAGCTCAGCGCAAGCCCCCAGGCAAGCAAGCTGTTTTGCGGAATATCGGTTATTAAAATCATTAGTTCAATTTATATAACCAAAATTCTCCATCCATGACGTCCCGCCAACACCAATTTTCTGCTACGATAGGAAACATAGATTCATTTCAGAAGAGAGTTGAAACAGTTTTGAAATTATTGCGTACAGCGGCCGTCGCAATTGCGGCTGGTTTTTTATTCAATCAAATCGGCATGTTCCTGCCGTGGCTTCTCGGTCCTATGATTGCGCTCGTTCTGCTTCGGCAGTTTACGGAAATGGAGTTCTACTGGCCGAAAATTTTCCGGGCAATCGGACTCGTCTTATTGGGTGTCATGATCGGCGCGTCATTCACACGCGAGGCCGTCATGCTGATGTGGGTGGATTTGCCGTACATGCTTTTTATGACAGTGTCAGTCATCATCGCGGCTCTTCTTTTCGGCTTGTTATTCAGTAAGATGGCCAATGAATCGCTGCAGACAAGTCTGCTCGGGTCGATGCCGGGCGGGCTGTCACAGATGGTGCTGATTTCTGAAGAAGTCAACAACGCCAATGTCACCGTCGTTTCCGTAATGCAGACGTTTCGGATTTTCCTTGTCGTGACGATTGTGCCGCTGTTGACGACGCTGTTTGTCGGCAGGGAAGCTTCGCAGATCGCCACCACACCTGCATTCACATTTTCACCCCTGGCATTTCTGGCGGCGATCATCCTTGGCGTCCTCGCATACTTGCTTATGAAGAGATTTTCATTTCCGGCAAAAGAATTGCTGGCACCGGTTCTGGTCATGGCGATCGTCCAATCGGCAACCGGCAGCACCTTAATCGAGATGCCCGGCATCCTCATCATCCTTGCACAATTACTCGTCGGCGCGCATCTCGGGCTGCAGATGGAAAAGTTGCGCGAGAATATGAGCATGCGGCTGGCCTTCGCCATTCTGGTCAATAATATTTTGCTGATCGCGTTCACCGTTTTAATCGCTTACATCTTAACAGCGTTATTGCCGGGATATCTGTTCCTTGATTTCTTTCTGAGTGCGGCACCCGGCGGCATGGCGGAAATGGGCATTACGGCGCTTGCTGCAGGAGCGGATGTGGCACTCATCACGAGTTTCCATCTGTTCCGACTGTTCTTTATTTTATTGCTGGCGGCGCCGCTCGTTGCCTACGTGCTGAAAAAACTTGACGCTAAAACGGGAAATTGAGTACAATGGATGTAATCAGATACTGATGCGTTGAAGAGGATAGTAGGATGTGCGTGCATTTCAGAGAGGAAGCCGAATGGTGAGAGGTTTCCATGGGCAGCATTTGAATGTCACCTCCGAGCAGTTTCCGTGAACACGAGTAGCGGAATCCGGATGCGAATCCGTTATCGAACTTGAGAGCCAGGCTTTTTTGCCTGTGTATAAAGGTGGTACCGCGAAAACTCCTTCGTCCTTTAAGTAGAGACGACAGGAGTTTTTTTGTACCCTTTTTTAGCTCAAGATAAAAACCAAGCGCTATGGCAAATTAAACCCGCAGCGACCCAAAGAGGAGGAATTTCAATGACAGAAACTATGTCGACCAAGTATGATCCGCAATCGATTGAAAAAGGGCGTTATGATTGGTGGATCGACAACAAGTATTTCGAAGCACAGCCGGAAAGCGGCAAAACACCATACACGATTGTGATTCCACCGCCGAACGTTACAGGCAAACTCCACCTGGGCCACGCCTGGGATACGACGCTGCAGGACATCCTGACGCGCATGAAACGCATGCAGGGATACGACGCTTTGTGGCTGCCGGGCATGGACCACGCCGGAATCGCGACGCAGGCGAAAGTGGAAGGCAAGCTGAAAGAGGAAGGGCGTTCACGCTATGACCTCGGACGTGAAGCGTTCCTCGAAGAATCATGGAAGTGGAAAGAGGAATATGCGGGGCATATCCGCCAGCAATGGTCGAAGCTTGGCCTTGGTCTTGATTACTCCCGTGAACGCTTTACGCTGGATGACGGCTTGTCAAAAGCGGTTCGTGAAGTTTTTGTTAAACTGTATGAAAAGAAATTGATCTACCGCGGCAAATACATCATCAACTGGGATCCGGCAACGAAAACCGCCATTTCCGACATCGAAGTTATCTACAAAGATGTGCAGGGCGGCTTTTATCATATGCGCTACCCGCTGACAGACGGCAGCGGCCACATCGAAATCGCGACAACGCGACCGGAGACGATGCTCGGCGATACTGCGGTAGCGGTTCACCCGAAAGATGAACGCTACAAGCATTTGGTCGGAAAAACCGTAACGCTTCCGATTATCGGCCGCGAAATGGAAATTGTGGCGGATGATTACGTCGATATGGAATTCGGAAGCGGCGCGGTGAAAATCACCCCGGCACATGACCCGAATGATTTTGAAATCGGCAATCGCCACAATCTCGAACGCGTTCTCATCATGCACGAAGACGGCACGATGAATGAAAACGCCGGCAAGTATGAAGGTATGGACCGCTTCGAATGCCGCAAGCAAATCATCAAAGATCTGCAGGATATGGACGTTTTATTCAAAATTGAAGAGCATTTGCATTCGGTAGGCCATTCCGAACGCAGCGGGGCAGTTGTTGAACCTTACCTATCCACGCAGTGGTTTGTTGATATGAAGCCGCTTGCGCAGAAATCGGTTGATCTGCAGAAGGATGAAAACGGCGTTAATTTCGTACCTGACCGTTTTGAGAAAACTTACCTTCATTGGATGGAAAACATTCGCGACTGGTGTATTTCACGTCAATTGTGGTGGGGCCATCAGATTCCGGCCTGGTACCATAACGAAACCGGCGAAATTTACGTAGGGCACGAGGCACCGGCGGACGCTGAGAACTGGACGCAGGACGAAGATGTGCTGGATACGTGGTTCTCGTCAGCGCTATGGCCGTTTTCGACGCTCGGCTGGCCGGAAGACAACGATGAGTTGAAGAAATACTATCCGACCGATGTGCTGGTAACGGGTTATGACATCATCAATTTCTGGGTATCGCGCATGATTTTCCAGGCGCTCGAATTCACCGGAGAAAAACCGTTCGATGATGTATTGATTCACGGCCTTGTGCGTGATGCAGAAGGACGCAAGATGTCGAAATCGCTTGGCAACGGCGTTGACCCGATGGACGTCATCGAACAATACGGCGCTGATTCCCTGCGTTATTTCCTGGCAACGGCTTCGTCACCGGGGCAGGATCTTCGCTTCTCGATGGAGAAAGTGGAGAGCGTTTGGAACTTTGCCAATAAAATCTGGAATGCTTCCCGTTTTGCACTGATGAACATGGAAGGCATGAAATATGAGGAAATCGATTTAAGCGGTAAGAAATCTGTTGCTGATTCGTGGATTCTGACCCGTCTCAATGAAACAATCGAAGGAGTGACGTCACTGGCTGAGCGCTATGAGTTCGGTGAAGTGGGCCGCTTGCTTTATAACTTCATCTGGGATGATTTCTGTGACTGGTATATCGAAATGGCCAAGTTGCCGTTATACGGGGAAGACGAAGAAGCGAAAAAGATGACCCGTTCGGTTCTCGCTTATGTACTCGATAACACGATGCGTTTATTGCATCCGTTGATGCCGTTCATTACAGAAGAGATCTGGCAGAACCTGCCGACCAAAGGCGAATCAATCACGATTGCCGAGTGGCCGAAAGTGGACGCTTCATTGACTGATCAAAGCCGGTCTTCAAGTATGAAGCTGCTGGTGGACGTAATCAAATCCGTACGTACAATCCGTGCAGAAGTGCAGTCGCCGATGAGCAAGAAAGTGCCGCTCACGATCCTGGCGAAAGACGCCGGAACGCATGAGGTGCTGGAAGCGAATTCTGCGTACATCGAGCGTTTCTGCAACACGGAAACGCTGACGATTGCACAGGACATACCGGCTCCAGAAAAATCGATGTCGGCTGTCGTATCCGGCGCCGAATTGTTCATGCCGCTGGAAGGCCTCATCGATATTGATGCAGAGCTTGCACGTTTGGACAAGGAACTCGGGAAATGGGCGAAGGAAGTCAAGCTCGTTCAAGGGAAATTGTCGAACGAACGGTTTGTGTCCAAAGCGCCGGAAGCGGTTGTTGCGGAAGAGCGTGCGAAAGAAGCGGACTACATCGAGAAACACTCGACTGTGGAAAAACGCATTGAGGAATTGAAGAATCTTTAAAAGCTATCTATAATAGCCGATATTCCGCAAAAAAGCTGCGCTTGCCTGGGGGCTTGCGCTGAGCTAACTCGTGCTCGTTGCACTTCGCCCGAGTGGATCTCAGCACTTCGCTTGACCCCTGGGCGTCTGCGCTTTTTTGCTCCATATCTTTAGAGAATCCTTTCCCTGAAGATGTGAGCTTATAGAAAAAGAACATAAAGTAACCCCGAGCACCTTCTGTATTAATAGAAGGTGCTCGGGGTTTTTGATTTGTTTCCAAATTATGTGAGTGACTGTCACCCGTACTTTTTATCGACATGCCGCACCAGCAACTCGGCAATATTCTCATCATGCGTTTGGTAGTAGGAACGTGCGCCGACCGGGTCTTCGATTTCGTTGAACAGGTGGCGGCCGTCTTCGAGGAGCAGGAAGTCGACGCCGATGTAATCGGCTTTCAAGGCACGTGCAATTTTTAGAATTTCTATTTCCTGAATTGAATCCAACGTGTATTTTTCAACATCCGCACCTAAAGAAAAGTTCTTTTTGAAGGAATCCTTGGAGCTTCTCTTCACCGCACCTACTACTTCATTGCCAATGACATAAGCGCGCACATCGGAAATATGAGGAATCACAGGCTGAAAGATGACTTCAGATTTGAACTTCTTCGAGGAGTCAGGATTATTGATGATCTCCACTTCGCTGCCCCCATGGCCATCAACCGTTTTCGCAACACACGGGAATTCTTGTGGCGTTCTGTAAGTCGGAATAGCCGGAACGCTCAACATCAAAAATAGCTGATAGCTCTGCCATTTATCGTTGGCGATCCGGTTCACTTCTGCCCGGTTGACGAGGCGTATGCCATTATCTTCGAGAAATCTGGCCGCTGAAGGACGCCTGCAGCGGAATAACACTGTCTGCCCCTGCAATTTGCCGGCCAACTCAAACAATCCTTCATCTGTCCAATTGTCCCAGCAAACCAGTTCGAAATCGGCAAACTTCTGAAGTTCCAGGATAAAAGCTCCATTCCGCTGGGCATCACCCGTTTCGTACAGTAGGATCATCGCAAGTCCTCCAGTATATAAGCGATCATTGCATCAGCGACATTGATGCCGGTGACATTCAGGATATTGCGGATATGGGCGGCGGCGTTCACTTCACAGACCAGCGGCTGTTCGTCAACATCAAATAACAGGTCGACACCTGCAAAAATGGCACCGGTGGCCCGGGCTGCCGCAATGGCAAGCACTTTTTGTTCTTCTGTTAAATCGATAGGCGAGGCTTCACCGCCATTTGAAATATTGGCGCGGAAATCGGTTTTCGATTCCCGGTACATCGCCGCAACGATTTCGCCGCCGACAATATTGACGCGGATGTCGCGGCCCCGGCTTGATTCGATGAATTCCTGAAACACAAAGTCGATGCCGCGGAGTGCTTCCACTTTTTCGAAAAACTGTTCTTCGGTTTCGATCAGGTAAACTTTCATGCCGAATGACCCGTGGCCTTCTTTGATGATCATCGGTAAACCGAGCCGCTCCAGCACCAACTCGAAATATCCGGACTCGCGGATTGAGAAGGCGGGATAGACCTTGGGAGCGATGATAGTCACGGGCATCGCGAGTTCGGCAGATGCCAGTGCTATGTATTGCTTGGCTTTATTGTCGCACAGGTCGATGATTGCAGGATCGTTATAGACCGGAACGCCGCGGCTCTTCAGAAAATAACCGAGGAGGATATCTTTATCGAGCATGACCGCGAAATCGGGCAGCTCCATCCCGGAGGACAGGTCCATTAGGGTATCATTATTTTTCATGATACGTGCTTCGACGCCCGCTCTGGCTGCTGCTTCCGCTACCAATTCGGCCTGGTCGATGAATTTTTCGGAAATTAAACTACCATTATATATGATCCAGCAAACCGCCATTTTCATTCCACCTTCATGCTATAATTATAAAAAAATTGTATCATGTTTAAGATCGGAAAAGAGGTTTTTGATGATTACTGGACTCGACTATTATAAAGATAAATGGAATATCGTGTCTGAGGACGCAATTAAACCCGGGTTGGACGCGATTCAGCAGGCACTCAAAGAATTGGGCCATCCCGAGAAGGAGCAGCATTTCATCCATATCGCCGGTACCAACGGCAAAGGTTCCACCGCAGCTTTTATTGCAGCCATCCTGATGGAGCACGGCAAGAAAGTCGGTAATTTTTTCTCGCCGGCCATAGAAGACGTGCATGATCAGATTCAAATTGATCGGCAGCCCGTAACTGGGGAAGATTTTGATGTAGCATTCGAACAGCTGTCGAAAATCAATACGCCTTTGACTGATTTTGAATTGCTGACGGCAGCAGCTTTTCTGATATTCAATAAAACAAAAACGGATTATGCGATCATCGAAGCAGGGATGGGCGGCAGATTCGACAGCACGAATGTCATCGATCCACTGATTTCCGTCATCCCAAGCATAGGATTGGAACATACGAATTTTCTGGGGGAAACCATCGAAGAAATCGCCTGGCACAAAGCCGGAATCATAAAAAAAGATAAGCCGGCAGCAATTGGAGACTTACCGGAAGCGGCTGACAAGGTCATCCGCACTACTGCTGAAAAAATGAAAGCGCAATTAACAAAGTCCAAAGGCCTATTCGAAGGTGCGTTGCAACTGAAAGGAGAGCATCAGAAAGCCAATGCAAATTTAGCTTACATAACGACGAAAAAACTGCTTGAATTCCAATTTAAAGATCAATTAGCAATAAATGGATTGAGAAAAACCAGGATGCCGTTCCGTTTCGAAGAAGTGTTTCCGGATGTCATCTTTGACGGCGCCCATAATGAGGCGAGCATTGATGCGCTTATACGGACTGTAAAAGAGACTTATCCAAATCGGGAAATCCATGTGGTGATGGGCTTGTTGAAGGATAAGGACCATGTAAAGATCCTGGAAAAACTCGAAACCATCAGTGACCACTTTACATTTCTGGACTTCGACAATGACCGCGCTTTGCCGGCGAAAACTTTATTTTCAAAAAGTGACAGTAATGTAAAGACAATTCAAAATGATTATGATATATTACCTGTAACGAGTAAAAAAGAAGTGACAATAGTCACAGGTTCGCTTTATCTTTTGGCAATCCTCAGAAAACAGAATTATTCGATGTTCGAGCTTTACAGACCCGATTAATGAACATTTCTTTGGCATAGGGAGAACCAGTAAGGGAGTTATGCTATGGATAATATACTTAAAAGAAAAGTCGTTCTGTGGACGCTTTGGGCTCTTTTTGTTCCGCCCGGATTATATCTCATCTATCAATATTATCCACCGCCATCGATTTCTTTTGCCGATGCAGCAGCTTACCTCTTGTTCTTTATTCTTGCCTGCCTGCTTCCGATGAACATAAACGGGGTGCCCACTTATCTGGTGCAATGGCTGACTGTCGCCGTGTTCCTGAAATTCGGCTTGTTTGCGGAAGTCATTCTCTCGCAGATCACGATGCTGATTGTCATATTGAGGCTTCGTACCTCAGAAAGCCTGAGCATCCGGATTCCGTTCAATTCAATGATGTTTTTTGCGATTTCCAGTCTGGCAGGATTAACTTTCCTGTTTGCCGGGGGACAGATCGGTTCGGTGGACTTGGGCCATATTCTGCTTTACGGCCTGCTTTTCCAAATCGTTTCAGTCATGTCCAATCAAATTATACTTTACGTCTACGTAAGGATCCTTGGAGAGCACAAAAACTTCTTTTCAATTGATACCATCTGGGATTTTTCCATAACGCTTCTGGTGTT
Organism: Metaplanococcus flavidus; assembly: GCF_042675885.1. Lineage (NCBI taxonomy): Bacteria > Bacillati > Bacillota > Bacilli > Caryophanales > Caryophanaceae > Metaplanococcus > Metaplanococcus flavidus. Next base: position 186,636 of record NZ_JBHTKI010000006.1, read on the forward strand.
TCCACTTGCGATTGCCCTGTACATTTCAGAAACCTATATCGGTTTGACTGCGCTCCTGCTCCTCGGCGTTCCATTCTTTACCATGACCGCCATTATGCGGATGTACAATAATTCTGAGAAAGTCAACAGTGATCTGAAGAAAGCGGGAGAGATCGGGCATCAGCTGGCAGCCCGGCTTTCGTCGGATGAAGTGCTGGATCAGTTCGTCATCCAGGTGGCAGATCTTTTCCAGGTCGATTATGCCTATGTAATCGATTACCGTGACGGCAAACTGATCATGCTGCGTATGTTTGAGCACGACGAATTCCAACCGCTGACTGTTGAACCGGTTCAATACAATAAAGGAATTGCCGGAAGCGTCATCATACATAACACTTCCTATATATACGACAACAAAGCACAATGGAAGGGAATAGCGAGCGGCTATATGCCGGGCGATACGGAAAGCCTGATGGCGACACCCATTTCCCGGAACAATAAAATCGAAGGTGTGCTGGTCCTTGGTTCAAAAAGGAAACATGCATTCGTCCATCACCAGTTGCAGATTCTGGACATCCTCAGTACTTATTTCGCGGTTTCATTGGAGAAGGCGAGTTTGATCCAGAAAGCCATCGCGAAAAGTGAGCGCTGCGGTTTGACTAAATTGTATAATTACCGCTATCTCGACGAAGCTCTTGAGAAATGCATGGTGAAAGTCAACAGCGGGGAATTGCGCAATCTGTCTGTAGTCATGATGGATATCGACCATTTTAAAGGTATCAATGATAAATATGGCCACCAGAGCGGCAATGAAATATTGATTGACTTAGCAAATCTTCTGAAGGAAATCGTTGGCAAGGAAGGCACCATCGCACGCTATGGCGGCGAAGAATTTGTGGTATTGCTGCCAAACTACAATAAGGATATTGCCATGCTGTTTGCAGAAAATATCCGCAAAGAAATTGAGAAGCGCGAATTCATGATCCAGAGCGACCTGGACGAAGACCGCAGCACAATCCCGATTAAAATCACGATGAGCATCGGCGTGTCATCCGCGCCGGATGACAGTGACGATGGCATGGCGATGATACGCAACGCTGACCGCGCCCTCTATATCGGTGCGAAACAGGCAGGACGCAACAAAGTGGCTGCCTATACGAAATAAGACTGCAAAGCCGGAATCATTCCGGTTTTGCGGTTTTTTTATTAATTAAAAATGGAAATTGATACTTATTTAGGAAATTACGAATAATAATATGCAAAAATATAGTGCAGAACCGTAATATAAGTGTAATAATGTTATTAATATAGATTTGAAACTATAGAAAGGTTTTATTTCCATTAAAAGGAAATAAAATATTGTATAACTTGTGGGGGGTTCGTCATGAAAAGATCCTGGGACAGCAACGAAAAAGGCTTAACTTTAGTCGAAGTATTGGCAGCCTTAGTTATTCTCGGCATTTTGTTCGTGGGCATCATGACGATTTTCCCGCAAATGACATTATTCAATGAAAAAACGGGAACGAAGCTGGACACAATGAATTTGGCCCGGCAGGAAATGGTGGAAATTACAACTCAGGACAAATGGCATAAAGTGATTTTGTCGGATCCGGAGATTCCGGAAACGAACGTTCCTGAATATCTGAAAGAAGAAAAATTAAAATACGAAATGGCAGAGCTGGGTTATTCCGAAAGTACGTCACCCGGTCCTGCAGATACTGTTCGCTTCCATAGAACAGGTGATTATTTATACGAAGTGGATGTATATATGAAATGTGAAGAGTTTCTGAATGATGCTTTGATTGGTTCCGAACCGCCGACTGCAGGAAACTGCGAAGCGGCGGAGCGGGACAAATTATATAAAGTCCATTTGAAACTTTATAAAGAATCACCGGCCGCCAATGGCAGTTTTCAAATGAGCAGCGAAACGTTTTCGTACATCACATACAGTGCGATCAATGAACCTCTTCCAGTCAGTGGGGGTGGATAGAATGAAGCTGAATCAAAAAGGAATCACTTTGGTGGAATTGATAGCCGGACTGTCACTGGTTTCGATTATCGCAATTATAGCCTGGTCTTCCATCTCAATCGGCATGCGTCACGGAGCGGGTGAAACCAGCAAAACGATCATGCAGCAGGACGTGAATTTGATGGTGTCCAGTCTGATGGCAGCGCATCGGGGCAGTGAAAAATACAGCATTATTTTTGAAGACGACCAGTTGAAGATCGACTCGTGCGATGAAAATGGCGATTGTGAACTGAATGAAATCCACAGCAAATACAATTTCACCGGCAGTATTGTCAATGAGGTTGTTGTTGATACTTCTATTGTAAATCCGGTAATTTTTGTCGATTTGAGACCTGAGAGTGAGCACACAGAAATCACCTTGAAAATTACAGATCTGAACAATGACAATAGGTCGTTGACAATTGAGACGACGCTTTCCAGATTATTGACCAATTCCAACTGAAGGAGGTCGACCGAGATGAACCAAGTGAAGAACCAGCAAGGTTACGCGCTTCTGGTAGTGTTGTTGATGGTGTTGTTGTTTATGGGTATTGCAGCTACATTTATGGCAGGATCCTTGAGCAATGCGAAGCAGGAACAAACGGTGGATACCTCCAATCAGGCGGTTGCGTCAGCTGAGATGGGCGTAAAATACCATTCGGCAGATTTTCAGCGTGAAATTGGCATTATTAAATCAGCAATCATAGAAGAGACGCAAGATGAAATAAAAACTCTGGTGGAATGCTTTAATTCCGGTAATTCAAACTGTGATACACAGGAAGAACTCGATGTATTGGAGCAGCAAATCAATAAAGACATGAAAGAAAAATTTGTCGATGAAATTTATAAAAAAGTCGGTTCATTAGTGGGGCATGAGAAGACTCCTTTTCCTTCAGTAGATTCACAGTTTACCGTCAAGCAAGTGGAAATGATTGATCGCGATGTTGATGGAAAAGATATTACACAAACTCAACCGCCTCTTCCTTTGGACAAAAACAATCCACCTTCTCCAACGCTTCCCTGGTATGAAGAGATCAGCTCCCTCGAAGTCAAACTGACGCTTAATGGCAAGTCAAATCTGACAACGAAAGAATTGAAGGGGATTTTTACAATTGAAGTTCCGGATACATTCCTGTCGGCTGAAAATAAACTGACAGTGAATACCGTCACCAAAGTACAGGACCTTGAATACGATGATATATTTCTTGGGGACTCCACAGGAAAAACATGTGAAGCGTTGAAAAGCGAAATTGTACCAGGAGTCGAGCCGGCAACTTTTGACTGTGAGTTGGATATAAATGATTCAGTGGAATCCTTTGTTGACTGGCTGAAAAGCAAAGGCCAGGATCCGGAGAAATTCACAGTGTTTATTCCAAGCTTCAACAAGAATGTTTGCGGAGGCAAGTCTCAATGCAATTCCGTAGATATCGGAGGAATCACAGTAGTTGTCAGTGCCGGTGATACAGGTTTAGTTGGCAATAACGGAAACATGAATAACTTAAACAATGCCAATCTGATCATAGACGGTCACTTCCAAGTGGACCAATTTCAGAACCCGGGGAAGAAGAATGATAGCTCCGATGAAGAGATTAAGTCTCAAACAATTATCATGAGAGAATTAACTGTTAACAAACATATGCACGGACAAGGACTAGAGAATACGAACCTGCTGATACTGGGCAGGGATACAGATATTGCTGTTGATGATGGAGTAATGGACTTTAATGGGAAAGTTACTATCGGAGATAATGGGCTGATATGCTTTGATATGGACCGGATAGATAAAGATGATTGGGAAGCTTTAAGGGACAAAGTGGAGTTTAAAGGTGATGATGCTACTGGCCAGATCATCTACTACACGAAAGACTACCAAGGCGACGAATTTATCTTGCCTGCAGGCGAAGGATTGAGTTCAGCTAAGAGAACCTTTCTGTATGTGGAAGGGTTTAATAACTACACGAATTTCTTAAGCAGCTGCGGTGTGACAGTAACTGAATCAGTTAATGAAATTACGGATATTCCTGTGCCATACGTTACTGACCCGGATATTGATCTCGAAGTGGAGTACTAATAGAGAAACGATCACGAACGACTTAGGAGGATTTACATGATCCAAATTTTAATCACCGTCATGGTAGCGGCAATCATCCTGCCGCTGACATATTTCAATTTCCAAGCGACGCCGCTTCCGAAGCGGATGCTGGTGGCCGGCACCATTGTGGCTGCTGCATTCATTTCCGTTTTCCTTCAATTCCTTGAACTGGCCTTTTATGTGCCGATTCTTGCCATCGTGGCGATTTCGATGATCGGGGCGATCGTCTTTGCAAAAATCGATGAGACGGAAAAAGCGGAGAAACGCCGCATTGCCGAAGAGAGAAAACAGCGGCAGCATACACCGGTTCAGCTGCAGAAGGATACTATAGAAGAAACTCCTGCACAAAAGGAATCGGCACCTTCACTTTACAATGAACAGGAACCTGAGAAAAAATCATTTGCCATGCAGACAATCGGTGTGAGCGGAGAGGAGCGTTAAGTTGGATAATCAAATTTTTGGCAAGACCTTATTGACGATCAGTTCTTCTGCGCTTCTTATTTTTGGCGCTGCCAATGCCGGCTCGTTTGCTGCCGACCAATGGCTGTTCCCGGTTGAAGAGTTCGGGGGCAATACTTATATCGGTACGACGGATGTATCGAATCTGGAATTAACGGAAGCCCGTATGCTGTTTTCGGGTAAAGTGGAATCCTGGCGCTCGACCGCAGAACTCTTTGTGACGTATCAGGATGTTACTGCTTCTTATCCGCTCGAAAATGCGGAGATTCTTTTGGATGAGACCGTTGCGAATGCGCAGACAGGCGCACAAAACGATTTCGTCTTCCAATTATCTGAAGACACCACCCGCACATTTTTAAACCAGCAATTTCCGGTCGCCATTTTTTCAGCGGACGATGTGATGGCTATTAACGAGAAGCTCGAACTTGCCTTGCAATCTGGCCAGGCCCAAACAACTGTAACCATCAGTGATGACACTTTAAGTGTGAGTTCTGAAACCGTTTCAGAAACTTCGTGGAATCATTCATTCACAAGTTCCGGAGCACAGGAAGTCGTCAATGCGTTAAGCAATTATACGATTGAAGCAGGCACGCAATTTTCACTCCTTGATTTTATCAATGAAATGCAACCGGCTGATGTAACGGATGAAGACCTGACGGAAATTGCGTCTGCGATTTATACAATCGTTTTACAATCCAATTTTTTGGTCGACGAAAGAAGTGTCGGTACAACGGTTCCAACTTCGGTTCCTCTTGGGCAGGAAGCGGCAATCAACCGAAGTCTCGGCATTGATTTTGTCTTCACGAATGTGAATGCCAGTTCTTTCCAGCTGCAACTTTCTGCAGATTCTGCACTAATTGAAGCGAAACTTGCCGGGATGCCCTTTGTCCACAGTTATGAAATCATCACAGGTGCTGAACAGAAGCTTGAGCCCCGGCTGATTCGGCAGTTCAGTGCCTTTGTGACTTCAGGAAAAGTGATCGATGAAGAAGGCACTGACGGTGTGATTATCGACGTATCGCGTGTTGTTTTGCTGGACGGTTCTGAAATCGAAGTAGAGTCCGTATCGAAGGATTTCTATCCGCCAGTTCACCGCATCGAAGTTTATCCGCTGACCCAACCGGAAGCGCCGGAAGGCACAACAAATCCGGACGGCACCGTTACTAATCCGGATGGAACGATTACAAACCCGGATGGTACAGTGACGAATCCCGATGGTACCATCACCAACCCGGATGCTCCAGTGACGAATCCGGATGGAACCGTTACAAATCCAGACGGGACAGTAACGAATCCGGATGGTACAATCACGAACCCGGATGGTACAGTGACCAATCCGGATGGCAGCGTCACGAATCCGGACGGCACTGTGACACAACCAGAAGATGAGGAGCCGGTCATCGATTCCGACTTGGACGGCATACCGGATCATGAAGAGGAAGAAGAAGAATACGACAAAGGTGGAAAATAGATTGATGCTTAACCGTTATAAAGGGGGGAGCAATTTGGCAGTCGAGAGAAAGAAACTTGGCGATTTATTGGTCGAACAGGGATTTTTAACTGAGGAAGAATTGACAAGCGTGCTTGTGGATAAAACGAGGGAACAGAAAATCGGTGATTTATTGCTGCAGCGGGGAATCATCACCGAGCAGCAATTGATCGAAACCCTGGAAGTGCAATTGGGCATTCCGCACGTCACCCTTTACAGATATCCGTTCGATCCGAAATTATTCCATATGGTGCCGAAAGAAGTCGCGAAACGAAAAATGCTGGTGCCGCTGAAGCGGGAAAATGACAAATTATATATCGCCATGACAGATCCGATGGATATCATCACCATCGACGATCTGCGCCTGACGACCGGCTTCAATATCGAGCCGGCCATCGCGTCCAAAGACGATATCATGAAAACGATCGCGAAATACTACGATGAGGAATCCTATGACGATTTGCTCGACGATATGCCGGAAGTGACCAAAGAGCAGCAGGAAGAACTCAATGACCTCGATGCACCGATCGTGCGGCTCGTCAATCAGATCCTGTCGAACGCTGTGTCGCAAAAAGCCAGTGATGTCCATTTTGACCCGCAGGAAAATAAAGTGCTGGTGCGTTACCGTATTGATGGATCTCTGCGTACAGAACGGACCTTACCAAAAACGATGCAGCAGATGATCACCGCACGCATCAAAATTATGGCCAATCTCGATATCACCGAAAACCGCGTGCCGCAGGATGGCCGCATCAAGACAAATGTCGATTTCCGGCCGATAGATCTGCGCGTGTCTTCTTTGCCGACGGTTTTTGGTGAAAAAATCGTTATGCGGATCCTCGATTTGAGTGCCAACCTGACGGATATTTCAAAACTCGGCTTTAACGAGACGAATATGCAGCGTTTCATGAAAGAAATTGAAAAACCGAACGGCATCATCCTCATTTCCGGTCCGACCGGTTCGGGTAAATCATCGACGCTTTATGCGGCGCTCAATAAACTCAACAGCGAAGAAGTCAATATCATCACCGTAGAAGATCCAGTGGAGTATCAGCTGGAAGGCATCAACCAGATCCAGGTGAATTCGAATGTCGGGCTGACGTTCGCCGCGGGTCTGCGTTCCATCCTGCGCCAGGATCCGGATATCGTCATGGTCGGGGAAATCCGAGATAAAGAAACGGCGGATATTTCCATCCGCGCTTCATTGACCGGTCACCTCGTGCTGAGCACGATCCATACAAACGATTCGATTGCGTCCGTCACGCGACTCATGGACATGGGCATCGAACCGTTCCTGGTCACCGCTTCTCTGAATGCCGTCGTGGCACAGCGCCTGATCCGGAAAGTGTGCCGTGATTGCCGGAAGCTTGAACCTGCGACGATCCGCGAACAGGAAATTTTCGGCAGACGCGGTCTGACCATCGATTCTGTCGCCCGCGGCAAAGGCTGTCCGCAATGCAATATGACTGGCTACCGCGGCCGTATGGCGATCCACGAAGTGCTGATCGTCGATGAAGACATTAAAAACGTCATCAACCGCAACGGCACAGCAGCAGAAATTCGAGAGATCGCTGTGAAAAACAACACCATCTTCCTGATCGATGACGGATTATTAAAAGTGAAGGAGGGCATGACCACCACGGAGGAAGTTCTCCGCGTTGCGATTGCAGAATAACTTATGCAAATTACTACAACGTTTATCGATAAAGTATTAACTGCAGCCAAGGAACTGAATGTTTCCGATATCCATCTGACGACTGGCATTCCGCCAGTGTTCCGAATGCACGGCACGTTGCGGCGTTATGGTGAAGACAACATGACGCCTCTACACTCGAAAGAAATTGCCCAAGCGATCATGCCGGAAATTTTATGGGACACTTTCCTTGAAAGAGGGGAAATGGATTATTCCTATTCAATCGATGGAGTCGGCCGTTACCGGGTCAATTCATTCCATCAGCGCGGTTCGATTTCCCACGCATTCCGTGCCATTCCAACGGTGGTGCCGACGGTCGACGACTTGAGAATGCCACAGATTTTGAAAAAGCTTGCCGAGACACATCAAGGGCTGATTCTCGTCACCGGCCCGACCGGTTCCGGAAAATCGACAACTTTGGCAGCGATGATCCGCCATATCAATGAAGAAATGACGAAGCACATCATCACCCTGGAAGATCCGATCGAATATCTCCATAAGCACGGAACTTCGGTCATCGACCAAAGGGAAGTTGGGTTTGATACAAAATCCTTCGCCAATGGCTTGCGGGCTGCGCTGCGTCAGGATCCGGACGTCATCCTGGTCGGCGAGATGCGGGATCTGGAAACGATCATGACTGCCATCACTGCCGCTGAAACAGGGCATTTGGTGATGGGGACGCTGCATACATCGAGCGCCGCCACCACCATCGAACGGATTATCGATGTGTTTCCGCCGGAACAACAATCACAGATTCGGACGCAGCTCGGCGGTATTTTAAAAGCGGTCGTCGCACAACGATTATTGCCGACAGCGGATGGCAAAGGACGCGTTGCCGCAACTGAAATCCTGATTTCCAATCCCGCTGTAGCCAACTTGATCCGCACGGAAAAAGTGCATCAGATACCGAACGTCATCCTCACGAACAGGGCTGCGGGCATGCATATGATGTCAACTTCCGTTCAGGAACTCGTGAACCAGGGGAAAATAACCCGCCAGATCGCTCAGCCTTTCCTGGAAGGAGAGGACTAAGATGGCGCGTTTTAAATACGAGGGACGTGACCGGAAGCGCGTCCGTGCAGGAGTCGTTGTCGCCGATAACCGGCGCGAGGCGATTGAGCAATTGCGGGATGAAGGCGTGCGCGTCATTGAAATTCGTGAAATCGCGGCAACCGCCCTGCAAAAAGATATCGTCATCGGCAATCCCGTCAAACGCGATCAGTTCATCATGTTCCTGCGCCAGTTTTCTACATTGATGCGGGCAGGGGTTACGATCGTTGATTCCGTAAAGATCCTGTCGCAGCAAGTGGAATCCAAACCGCTGCGCAAAACGCTCGTCAGCATCGATGAAGATCTGCGAAAAGGGAACTCACTGTCGGATTCGCTGCGCAAGCATCCGAAAATTTTCGAACCGCTGACGATCAACCTCATCAAAGCAGGGGAATTGTCTGGGAATATCGATGAATCACTCGACCGTCTGGCAACTTATTACGACAAAGCCTATCAGACCCGGCAAAAAGTGAAATCGGCCATGTCCTATCCGCTGGTGGTGGGTGTGCTGGCAATCGGCGTCGTGATTTTCCTGCTGTCGTCGATTGTTCCAATGTTCGCCGATATGTTCGAAGGCTTTGGCGGAGAACTGCCGATGCTGACGCAAATTGTCATGATGGCCAGTGATTTCACCCTTCAATACTGGTATTTGCTTGTTCTCATCGGTTTCGGGATTTTCCTGGCCATCTGGATGATGAGGCGCAATGAGCAGGGAAATTTCATTCTCGACACGTTGCTGCTGAAGATGCCGATCTTCGGCCGGATCCTGAAAAAATCCGCATTGGCGCGTCTGACGAGAACCTTGAGTTCGCTGTTCTCCAGTTCCGTGCCAATTCTTCAGGCTTTGACGATGGTCGAAAAAGTGGTCGGCAATGCCGTCATGTCGAAAGTCATCCTGGCATCTCGCGATAACCTTGAACGTGGCGGATCTTTGACCGAACCGATGAAAGACCATTGGGCATTTCCGCCGCTCATTCCGCATATGATCCTGATCGGGGAACAGACCGGCTCGCTCGATCACATGCTCGACAAAGTGGCCGATTTCTACGAAAAAGAAGTGGAAGCTGAAACGGATCGATTGAAGGCTTTGATCGAACCGTTGATGATTGTCGTGCTCGCAGCTCTAGTCGGGACTATAGTCATGTCAATTATGCTTCCTATGTTTGAAATGTTTCAAAATATTGACAATATGTAGTTTGTTTATGACTGTTTTAAATAAAATTTTTGTAAATTATTTCAATAATAACTTGTGTTATCACAGGGTATTGATATACTTAAGACGTACTCATAAAGTACTAAAAATAAAAAATGGGGGTTTTAAAAATGAAGAAATTCATGCAAAAGAAACTGAAAAACGAAAAAGGGATGACGCTCATCGAGCTTTTGGCAGTAATCGTTATTCTGGCAATTATCGCGGCGATTGCAGTGCCAGCGATTTCAGGTATTATTGAAAATTCACGTGTAGGGGCAGTTAAATCTGATGCAATTAACATAATTAATGCTGCAGAATTGTATGATACTGAGGCTATTCCGGGAGATGAAGTTTCACTTGCGCAACTTGAAACAGCTGGTTTTATTAAAGATGCTGGGTCATTTGCTGGTTTGACTACTGATGAAAAAGATGATGTAAAAGTGAATTTAACGAATAATGCATTAACTGGAACGAATAAGGAACTTAATGGAATTACAATTACATTTTCAGCGGCAACTAAAGCGATAATTTCTAGTTATCCTAACAGCACACGTGGAAGTGGAGATAATGATTTAGTATTTACTATCGGACCTAATCCTGCAACTGAAGACTGAGTAGAATAGGTAATTAAATTATTACAATTTTTTTAGGAGCTGATAAAATGGCCTTATCGTTTTTATCGAGAAAAACGCGTGTTGCGACCATTACAATAGAAGAAGATGCAATTCGCCATGTCGATTTGAAATCGGTCGATCCGCTTCAAGTGAGCCTTGCCGAGGAGTTTCCACTCCCGGCGGGCATCATTGAAGACGGTAAGATCGTCAATTTCGAAGAGCTGGGCTCGGTACTCGATAAGGCTGTCAATCAGTGGGGACTCTCCAAAAAGTCAGTCCGGTTCCTCGCCCCTGACGAATTTGTTATTATCCGCAAAGTGCCTTACCCCGAAGATGTTGCAGCCGATGAACTGAAAGGCCATTTCTTCATTGAAATCGGTTCGACGCTTTATCTGCCGTTTGAAGATCCCGTATTCGATGTGGTGCCTTACCACGAGGATTCGGACAACCCGGAAGCCATCATCATCGCTTCGAAAGAATCCGTCGTCCAGGATTTTGAACGTGCTTTCAGCGATTCAAAGCTGGTGCCGGTCGTTGCCGATATTGCGCCGCTCGCGTTATACCGTCTGGCGTATATGGAGCATGCCATCAGCGAAGAAGACCATATCATGCTGATCGATCTTCACGGTTCGAAAATGACAGTGTCGATTTTCCACGAACATTTCCCGTTGTTCATGCGTCCCGTCGACCTGTCGGAATTCAGTTCATTGGCTGCTGATCAATCAGCCCTGATGGACGTCATCATTTCTGAAACCGAGAAGCTTTCCAATTTCTATCGCTATAACATGAACGAAGGCGAGAGAGGCATCACGCATATCATCTGCAATGGTGAATTTGAGGAATGGTACACATTCCAGGTCCGTTTTGAAGGGCGTTTTTCAATCCCGGTATCACCGCTCGTTTTGAAACCCATCACTACCGAATATGGCGACAGCGTCTCAGGACGTTTTAACCGTGCCATCGGTCTTGCGTTGAAAGAGGTGTGACCATGTTAGTTGATATTAATTTACTGCCGCAGAAGGAGCGGGACCGTCCCGCCTTCCTCATTGCGGCGCTTTCTATTTTACTGCTGGGCCTCCTTGTCTGGGCGGGCCTGTTCTTTATGGCAGGAGCCGAAACTTCCGAACAGCAGGTGCTGGCTGCTCAAAGCGCCGAACTCTCAGCGCAGCAGGGAGCAATCCGTGCACAGCTGGAAGCGACCGCCGGAATGAATGAAGAACAGCAATTGAAAGCGACTGTCGATTGGGCAGAAAGCTATCAATACGACACGATCCCATTATTGGAGGAATTGGCTGCTCTGCTGCCGGAACGCGGATTCTTTTCGCAAATCAGTTTCGCTGAACCGAATACTGCTTCATTGACTGTGCAATTCGATGCAACCCGTGACGCCGCTTATTATCTGGCACAGTTGAAAGGCTCGGAGTTGCTGGACTTTGCGTCACTCGATAATGTGACAAGTGAAACAAGTGTTTTGACAGAAGATAACGAAGAGGAATCTGAAGAAGAGACGATTGAAATGCCGAGATATATGGCAACTTACACCTTGGTGTTCGTCGACGACCGCCTGCCGGTGCTTGACGCGGAAGGCAATATCGTTGAAACGCCTGCAGAGGAAACACCGGCTGCTGACACCGAAGAACCCGTCGAAGCTGACGTGGATGTTGATGTTGAAGTGGAAGAAGATCCGCAAACCACTCCTGAAGAAACGGAGGGGGAGCCAAATGAGTAGTATGACGAAAAAACAAAAAGAACAGGCTTTAATTGTACTGGCGGTTATTTTCCTGCTGGCAATCAGTGCCTATGCCTGGTTTTTGGTCTATACACCTGCCAAGGAATCGCGAATTGCCGCTGAACAGACGTTCAAATCCGAACGTGAAGTCCTTATGGCGCTGCAGGAACAATTGAAAGCAATGCCGGAAGATGAACGGGTTTCAACGAGCGAACTGCAGCAAAAGGTTTCTGTTGAGCCGCTGACGGAATTGATCGTGCTGCAATTGGAACAGGCCGAACTCCTGTCTCGTTCTCAGGTGCAGACAATCGGCATCTTGGAAGCGCCGCTGCAATTGCTGACGCCTGTCGAAGGCATTGAAAATGTACAGAAAGTCCAAACCACCGTGTCTTTTGAAACAGAAGATTACGCCGGCATCACCCGTTTCATCGAGGAAATCGAAGCGATGAAACGCATCCTGATCATCGATTCTATCAGCTTCCAGTCCAATGGCGAAGTTACCACGGCTGATGGTGGGGACGAAGTGTTGCAGGTTACCTTGAGCTTTTCTGCATTTTTCCGTCCGGACCTTATCGCTTTAAGTGATACCTTGCCGAAAGTCGATACACCGCCACCGGCCAATAAAGTCGATCCGTTACCGAAAAATGATGGAACGGATTTGGGAACTGTGGAGGAAGACGATGCAGATACAGAAGTCGACGTTGATGTGGATGTAGAAATCGAGGAAGAAGAAGATGTAGCTGCTGCCCAGTCGAATGACCACGTTGCCGGAGCGCAGATGGCCGCATTCCACAAAGTTGTGAGTGGCGATACTCTGTATAATATTTCAGAAAGATATTACGGGGACGACAGCGGCATCGAACCCATCCGCCAGGCCAATAATATGACCGATTATCTTGTAAAAACCGGGACAACGTTAAAACTCCCTGAAAAACCTTGAAAGGAGAAATCATCGTGATTTCTCCTTTTTTCTCTAAATTTTATTGACTAAATTTATAATGTGATGAGGGAAAACATGACAATTACTTATACTGCATTCTTTTATCTATTCGGGCTGGTTTTCGGCTCCTTCTTCAATGTCGTCGGCCTGCGGGTTCCGAAAAAGGAGTCCATCGCCTTTCCGCCGTCGCATTGCACGAGCTGCGACCGGCAGCTGACTGCGCTTGATCTTGTGCCGGTGTTTTCCTTTCTGTTCCTGAGAGGGCGCTGCCGCGGCTGCGGCGACAAGATCCACTGGGTCTATCCGCTGATGGAAGCGGTAACGGCTGGGCTGTTCGCTTTTGCGTTCTGGCATTTCGGCTTCACGCCGGAACTGATCGTCGCAATTCTATTCGTATCGATGCTCGTCATCATCACCGTATCGGATATCGCCTATATGCTCATTCCGGACAAAGTGCTTTTGCCGTTCGGTATCGCGCTGCTCGGACTGCGGATTTTTGTGCCGCTTGATCCGTGGTGGGACAGCCTGCTCGGAGCGGCTGCCGGTTTCCTGATCCTCCTGCTGATTTCGATTCTGTCAAAAGGCGGCATGGGCGGCGGCGATATTAAATTATTCTTTGTCATCGGGTTGGTGCTCGGCACGGGCGGCACGCTAATGACCTTGTTCTTTGCTTCTTTGATCGGCTCGATCATCGGCATCATCATCCTGCGCGTTAATGGGCAGGGACGCAAAACACCCATTCCATTCGGACCGTCAATCGCAGCAGGAGCCTTGGTCGTTTATTTCTTCGGCGAATCGATCCTGAATTGGTATATGACTTTTTGGACATAACAAAACTCCCAGGAGAGAAAATTCTCCAGGGAGTTTTTTATATGAACAGAAAAGGAATCCAATAAAGGTGCAAGGCAAAAATCATCGTGTAAAGCACATTGGCAGAAATGAGGGTGTACCGCCAGAAAGAGGTACGGATTTCAGCGAATGCAGTGAACAACAGACCGAAGAGACAGAGGGAAAGGAACAGTTTAATGCCCAAAATCGTAAATGGTGTAAAAGAAGCCAGAAGCGGATTGGCTTCTGTCACGAGGCCACGCGTCAAACCCAAGTAAGTCAGGATGCCATCAACGGCATTCAGAACAATCAGCAGCCAAATAGACTTTTTCAGTGGAGCTTTCCGATCAGCAATAGTCATGCCTGCACCTCTTTCGTGGATTAACCTATGTCAATGCATTAATGTCAAATACTTATTTAAATAACTTATATTTGCTTAATACAAGGCATACCCACCATTAGGAAAAAGTACTCATGAAATATTATCCATAAATTTTTAAAAACCAAATACCATACTGAAAGTAACTCGTTATTTTAAAAATCTGAGATATGGAGCAAAACAGCGAAGACGCAGCGTAGCGATGCAACGCACTTTCATGTCCCGAAGCTAGCGCAGCGTTGCAGGGACAGAGACAGGAGCACGGGTTTTGGCAAGTAAGCTGTTTTGCGGAATATCGATTATATTATTTTGGGGTAGGAGTTCTGGCCACACGACCAATTGCCTAAGTTCATATAGAAGGACATTACTCTTTTTACAGCTATTTCAGATATGAGTTCTGGCAGCACGCCCCTGTGTCAGCCCCAAATTGAAAAACATTTGGGTCCGACACAGGGTCGGTAACGCGCAACACACAAATTGAGGAACATTTGTGTCTTGCGCCGGCTAGCTAAAACACAAAATCCCCCGTACGGAGATATGGAGCAAAACAACGCAGACGCCCAGGGGGCCAAGCGAAGTGCGAGTCCCTTTGGGTGCTCCTGCATCGCTGCGCTGCTTCGTCGCAAAGACTTAGCCTCGCATGCTTCGGCTAATGTCTTCGAAGTTGTTTTGCGGAATATCGGCTTAGAAACGCAATATCGGTTTAGAAACGGAATATCGGTTTAGAATAAGAAAAGCCAGCGCAGAAAGGACTGCGCCGGCTTTATTTTCATTCTTAGTTATTGTAATGCAACGGTGAACCAGGTCCGAGATCCAGACCGAGCAGCATCCACACAATCAGCATGATCGTCCATACGATCGCAAATACGATCGAGTAGGGGAACATAACCGAAATCAGTGTTCCGATGCCCATTTTCTTATCGTATTTCTGTGCAAACGCGATGATGATCGCGAAATACGTCATCAGCGGCGAAATGATGTTCGTCGTTGAATCGGCGATGCGGTAGGCCATCTGTGTCAATTCCGGAGAATAACCGAGATACATCATGATCGGCACGAATACCGGTGCCATCATCGCCCATTTGGCGGATGCACTGCCGATGAACAGGTTGATGATCCCTGTCACGAAGATGAAGCCGAGAATCAGTGGAATGCCTGTCAGGTTTGCACCTTCAAGGAATTGTGCACCGTAGACTCCGATGACCATCCCCATGTTTGATTCTGTGAAATAGGCCACGAATTGTCCAGCGGTGAACGCCAGTACGATGAACATACCCATCGCAGCCATCGTATCCGATAATTGGTTGGCAACATCTTTATCGTTTTTAATGTTCTTCGTGGCGATTCCGTAGAACAGGCCGGGAATGAAGAACAGGATCGTGATGATCGGAACGAGTGATGACATAAATGGCGATTGAACAACTCCGCCGTCTTCACCGCGTAATGCACCGTTTTCCGGAACGATCAGGAAAGCAAATGCAGCTGCAGCAACTAAAAATGAAATTGCAGCCCACAACATACCTTTCTTTTCTTCAGCCGTCAGGCCAGTAAGTTCTTCACGATATTCACCTTTGTATTCGCCAAGACGGGGCTCGACGATTTTCTCAGTGACAAAGGCACCGGCAAACGTCAGGACGAATACGGAAGCGATGATGAAGTAATAATTCATCGCAATGTTCATGCCTTCCGCATACGTGGGATCGATGATTGCGGCAGCGGCGATCGTCAGGTTCCCGAGCATCGGGTCTGTCGCCGACAGCAGAAGGTTGGCGCTGAATCCGCCGGAAACTCCGGCAAACGCAGCGGCAAGACCCGCAAGAGGATGGCGGCCGAGTGCAGCGAATATCAATGCACCGAGTGGGGGCAGGACAACGTAACCAGCGTCAGAAGCAACACTTGACATGATACCGGCAAATACAAGGCCGGCAGTGATCAGAACGCGTGGAACGGATAAAACGAATCCGCGCAGCATTGCACTGATCAATCCTGTGCGTTCAGCGATTCCGATACCCAGCATTGTTGCAAGAACAACGCCGAGCGGAGCGAATCCGATGAAGTTATCAACCATGCTGGTGAAAATATATTGGATGCCTTCCGCATTCAACAAGTTTTTAACTTCGACCATTTCACCTTCCTGGCCGGGATGTTCCACTGTTACGCCAAAGCTCGAAATGATGGCGGACAGCACCAGTACCAGAAGTGCTAGGAGTGCGAACAAAGTGACCGGGTGGGGTAATTTATTCCCTGCAAATTCGATTCCGTCCAGAAACTTCTGGAAGAACCCTTTTCGCTTTTTTTCCATTTCATCTACCTCTTTCCAAATTGAAAATTCCCTAATCATTATTTCGAAATAGGAAATCTTCAGAAATTAAAATCCGTTTTCATTGTAATTGATTATACGATAGTAATAAAGTGTTTTGAAGAAGTACTAATAATGGCAAAATTGAATACTGTTTTAATATTGTGATATTGTATTCTGAATGAGGCTATAAAAAGTTGGCTTAAGGGATCAACAATCTGCTAAATTTTGAATCCGCTTTCAGCGATATCACAGCAATTGCGTTTGCAGGGATCCCAAATCTCATTTTTGAAGCAGGCATAGCAAGCAAAAGTCGTTTTTCGCTATTTGCAACAGTGTTCCGCGGGGTGATATTGTTATGGAAAAGGAGGCGTTCCCATGTATTTTAAAGCCAATCAGCCGATAGTTCTGGCATCGCAATCACCTCGCAGAAACGAGCTGCTGCAGATGCTCGGCTTCGATTTTCAAGTGATTCCAAGCAAAAAGGAAGAGCCAAAACCAGGAGATTTTGAAAATGCACTCGATTATGTGGTCAATTGCGCGAAAGTGAAGACGGCGGATGTCGCGGATAATTTGGCAGAGGAGGACGCACTGGTGATCGGTGCCGACACCGTTGTTGTCTGTGACGGCGAAATCCTGCTCAAGCCGGAAGACAAGAAACAGGCAATGGACTATCTGCACAAATTATCAGACCGCAGCCATGAAGTTATTACAGCTGTAAATGTTCGGGCAGGTGACGATGAAATTTTATTCCATGAGACGACGGAAGTGACTTTTTTTGACTTGGCTGACAACTGGATTGAGGCATATACCAATTCGGATGACCCGTACGATAAGGCGGGTGCTTATGGCATCCAGACTTTATCCGCTCTATTTGTAAAGGAAATCAAGGGTGATTATAACAATGTAGTCGGCTTGCCGATTGCCCATCTGGCGCGCAAATTAGCTGATGCCGGATATATCACTTTGTCGGGGAGTCGTGTCGAATGCTGAAGGAACAGGCTTTGATGATCCGTGACGTCCATACAGCGGACCGCCCTCGTGAACGACTGGTCAACCAGGGAGCGACGAGTCTGTCGAATCAGGAATTGATTGCCATTATGCTGCGCACCGGAACAAGACAGGAATCTGTTCTGCACTTGGCCAATCGGGTGCTGCACCATTTTGAAGGGGTACAGCAACTCAAAGATGCCAGCATCGAAGAGCTCACATCAATCAATGGCATCGGCCAGGCAAAAGCGGTGCAATTGATGGCTGCCGTGGAACTCGGCCGCCGCCTGTCCTCCAAACAGACGGATGCGAAATTCACCATCCGTTCCCCGAAAGACGCCGCCTCGTTTTTGATGGCGGATATGACTTCACTCAAACAGGAACATTTTGTCGTTCTTTTCCTTAATATAAAAAATCAGGTAATGCACCGGCAGACAATTTTTGTAGGTAGTTTGAACGCCAGCATCGTCCATCCACGGGAAATTTTCAGGGAAGCGGTTCGCCGCTCGGCCGCTTCAATCGTCTGCGCGCATAATCACCCGTCCGGCAACCCTGCGCCGTCACCTGAAGATATTGCCGTCACGAAGCGGCTGATGGAAGCTGGAAGCATAGTGGGCATTGAGCTTTTGGACCATATCATCATAGGGGACCATCAATTCATTTCTTTAAATGAAAAGGGATATATGTAGCACTGTTACTTTCTTTACTTTTCAGCTATAATGAGTAGTATTGTGTAAACTCTATGGCTTTTTGGCATATAAAGAAGGGAAGATTTGACTTGTTTGGAATGGGATCAAAAGATGTAGGAATCGATTTAGGAACTGCTAACACGCTAGTATTTATTAAAAATAAAGGGATTGTTCTGAGAGAACCGTCTGTTGTGGCAAAAAATACGCATACTGGTGAAATTGTCGCAGTCGGCAATGACGCAAGAAATATGATCGGGCGCACACCTGGTTCGATCGTGGCAATCCGACCGATGCGCGACGGCGTTATCGCTGATTACGATACAACAACTGCAATGATCCAATATTATATGAAGGAAGCGATGAAAAAAGTCGGCGGATCGATGAAAAAGCCGAATGTCATGATTTGTGTTCCTTTCGGCATCACAAGTGTCGAACAGCGCGCAATCATTGACGCATCGCGCCAGGCAGGAGCTCGTGAAGCATTCACGATCGAAGAGCCTTTTGCAGCGGCAATCGGTGCAAATCTTCCAGTTTGGGAACCAATGGGCAGCATGGTCGTCGATATTGGTGGAGGAACGACGGAAGTTGCAGTCATTTCACTTGGCGGCATCGTGACGAGCGAATCCATCCGTGTGGCTGGTGATGCAATGGACCAGGCAATCACGCAATATATCCGCAAAACCTATAACCTGACAATCGGGGAACGGACATCTGAAGCCATTAAGATTGAAATCGGCGCCGCACGTGTGACGACTCCGGAAGAGAAGGCTGTAAAAATGGACATCCGCGGACGCGATTTGTTGACGGGTCTGCCAAAAACAATCGAAATTTCTTCTGAAGAAATTGCGGGAGCGTTGAAGGAATCAGTTCTTGCCATCATTGAAGGTGTTAAGAAAACGCTTGAAACGACTCCTCCGGAATTGTCAGCGGATGTCATGGAACGCGGAATCGTCCTTACCGGCGGTGGCGCATTACTGAAAAATCTCGATAAAGTCATTTCTGACGAAACGCAAATGCCGGTCCTGATCGCTGAAAACCCGCTGGATTGCGTGGCTATCGGCACAGGTAAGGCACTTGACAATATTGATCAAATCCGTCGCATGCAATCAACTAAATAAGGAGGATTGCTGCCATGTCTAAGTTCTTTTCGAACAAGCGGCTGATTCTGTTAATGCTCGGGGTAATCCTGCTCGTGGCATTAATTTCCTATTCATTGCGGGATCGCGACAATGTATCCTTTCCTGAACAAATCATTAAAGACACAGTAGGGGCCGGCCAGTCCTTATTTTCCGGCCCGGCGCATTTTGTCACTGACATTTTCGATAACGTGGATTCACTATTGAATACATATAAGGAAAATCAGCACTTAAAAGGCCGTCTGGAAGAATTTGCGGCTGTGCAGGCGGAAGTCACCGACCTGCGTTCTGAAAATGACCAACTGAAAGAAATCGTCGGCAAAGAAGCCGACCTGCGTGGTTACAACCCGATCCAGGCAACCGTCATCGCGCGGAATCCGGATCAATGGGAAGAAAAAATTATTTTGAATAAAGGCGAGTCTGACGGTGTCGAAGTTGACATGGCCGTCATGACGGCTCAAGGGCTGATCGGCAAAGTCGCGCTGGTCACAGCTACGACTGCAACGGTCGAGCTGGTATCGACCCAAAATCCGAATTACCGCGTTTCTGCCATGGTGATCGGCGGCGACGAAGGTGTATTCGGACTGATTGAAGGATACGATGCCGAGCGACGCGAGTTGATGTTGAAGCGTATTGATGCACAGATCGACCTTGAAGTCGGCCAACAGGTCGTCTCGAGTGGTCTTGGCGGGATATTTCCTAAAGGCCTGATTATCGGTGAAATCACCGAGATTACGATCGACGAATTCGGTTTGACTCAGCTTGCCTATGTTGAACCGGCAGCCGATTTCACCCTGTTGAACCACGTCATGATCGCTGACCGCGACATGCCTGATGGAGACGAGGGTGCTGATGAGGAGGAAGAATCATGATCCGCTATCTCTTGCCGCTGATCGCCCTCGTCCTGTTTTTCCTGGAACCCGTATTTGGCTTATTTTCCCCGTTGCAGGTTGACGGGGATTATTATTATATTGTGCCCCGTTTTTTATTGATGTTTCTTATTTTTGTGACAGTCTACTACAACCCGAAACAAGCGATGATCTATGGTTTAGTCTTCGGCCTCTTGTATGATGTCTTTTTCATTGATATTATTGGATTATATGCTGTTTTGTATCCGTTGATGTGTCTGATCGCGGGTTACATCGTGAAATCGGTGCACCGGAACTTGTTGGTAGCAACCCTTGTAACGCTCCTTCTGACAGCGTTTTTCGAGTTTATGCTGTATTTATTCTTTTCGTTGATTTCATTGATTTCAGTGCCGTCGGATGTTTTTCTGACATCACGTCTGTTGCCGACTATGATCGCGAATTCGCTGTTCCTTGTAATGCTCGGCTGGGCGTTTAAATCGGTGATTGTCGCGCGTCTTTTCGAACGTGAAAACAACAAAGCTTTATAAAGAGAAACTTCATTCTGTGGGACTCTTCAGCCCCACAGAATGTTAGTTGATCCAATCGGGTTTTTATGGTCAGTTGATCTCCCGCTTGGATAAGCGGGAGTCTTACTGACCGTTAATACGGGATAAAATGAAAGCGCAGGTGACGCATTTTTGAAGAATCTTGTCTATATAAGAGGAACGAAAGAAGGCCTTGTGCTGCAGCTCGACGATCAGTGCGCCTATACGGACATGCTGAACGAACTGAAAGCCAAGGTGTCGGACCCTGCGCTTGACGGCAGCGCCGAAGTGCAGCTGCATCTCGGTTACCGCTATTGCACGGAAACCCAGTACAAGGAAATCGTCGCAGCCATCCAGAGCAACTCGCATCTGCGGGTGTCAAAGATGCGAAGCGAAGTGATTTCCGTCGAAGAAAGCAATAAACGGATCCACGAACGCCAATCCGAAACTTATGTGGGAATTGTCCGTTCGGGCCAGGTTGTGAAAGCTGAAGGGGATCTTGTCGTAGTCGGCGATATCAACCCGAACGGCCGTGTAGTGGCCGGCGGCAATATCTATGTGCTGGGACGTTTAAAAGGGATTGCCCACGCTGGTGCAAACGGCAACCGCGAAGCGGTCATTGCCGCATCCTGGCTGGAGGCGACCCATCTTATGATCGACGATTTAATTGAGACAATGACCGATGAATTATCGATGCTGTCTGAACAGCCGGAAATGGAATGTGCGTATATACATAGCAACGGTCAGAACATTGTCATTGACCGTCTGCAGGAATTGCGATATATCAGGCCGCAAATTTCAACGTTTAAAGGAGGAAGCTAGTGTGGGAGAAGCAATCGTCATAACATCAGGCAAGGGAGGCGTCGGTAAAACGACGACAACCGCCAATCTCGGCACTGCATTGGCTCTTCAAGGGAAAAAAGTATGCCTTATCGACACCGATATCGGCCTGCGCAATCTGGATGTTATTTTAGGTTTGGAAAACCGCATCATCTATGACCTTGTCGATGTGCTCGAAGGCCGCTGCAAAGTCCACCAGGCCCTCGTCAAAGACAAGCGCTTTGATGATATGCTGTATTTATTGCCGGCAGCACAAACAGTTGATAAAAATGCCATCAACCCGGAACAGATGAAGGAACTGGTGACGGAACTCAAGAAAGATTACGATTTCGTCATCATCGACTGTCCTGCGGGCATCGAGCAGGGCTATAAAAATGCCGTTGCCGGTGCTGACCGCGCCATCGTCGTCACCACGCCTGAAATTTCAGCCGTGCGCGACGCCGACCGCATCATCGGCCTGCTCGAACTCGAAGAAAACATCGGGCCGCCAAAACTCATCATCAACCGCATCCGCCAGCATCTCATGAAGGCCGGCGAAGCGCTTGATATCAATGAAATCACGACCCATCTGTCCATCGACCTCCTCGGCATCGTAGCCGATGACGAAAGTGTCATCTCCAGCTCGAACCGCGGCGAACCCGTGGTCATGAATCCGGCCAACCCGGCTGCCATGGGCTACCGCAACATTGCGCGCCGCCTGCTCGGCGAATCCGTTCCGCTCATGACAATGGACAAACAAAACACAGGCTTTTTTTCGAAAATCAAAGCTGTTTTCGCTAAATAAAGTTGGACTTCAACCAGAAACCCCCGCAGAGATATGCGGGGGTTTTTGTGTATTTTTAGCTATATTGATTGCAACAACGTGATGGGCATACGTCGGGCAAGATATTATGAAAAGGGGTGCGGGTTGGACGTTCAATTGTTGAAGTTAATCGTGCTTTATGAAAGGTTGAGTGTTGGGAACTCATCGAGGGATGCAGTATATGGCGAATTAAAAAGAGCTTTAGCGGGAGCGGCGGGTGAGAAGCGGACGAAGGAGCTGCTTGAGAGGGAGTTGGATCTTGAAGGCAAATTTTCAATTTACCAAGGTTTATCTTTTCCATATAGAGACGGTTATGCCCAGGTCGACTTTCTGCTTGTGCATGCCCAGCTTATTTCTGTTATGGAAGTGAAAAATATGGTAGGGGAATTCCATTTTGATTCGGTCAATTATCAATTTCATCGTGTTATCGAGGGGCGTATCGAAGGCATGCGCAATCCGGAAACTCAATTGCATCGTGCTGTCAAAGCATCAGAGAAGTTTTTTGGAACCAAAGTTCATGGAACTATCGTGTTGTCGAGCCGCGCGGGAAGGGTTGCCGCACCGCCGAAACTCTATCCGATTATCGCTCTCGACTATTTGCCATTCCATCTGGAAGGGCTGGTCGATCCGAAGATAGCGCTCAACCTGGATGACTTTGAGGTTTTGTTGCGGCGCAGCCGCGGGCATTATAACGGTCCTGACCTTTTGAAGAAGCATAAGCTGACGCGGGATTCGGTGGAGGCGGGGGTGAGGTGTTTGGGGTGTGGACGGATTTCGTGCGCGTGGATTGAGCGGAAGTGGAGATGCTCCAGGTGTGGGGCGATTTCTCCGGATGCCCACGAGTTTGCGCTGCAGGAATATGCTGTTTTATTCGGGAGTGAGTTAACTAGCAAGGAGGCATACCGTTGGCTCGGTGTGACAGACAAATATATTTTGATTCGACTCTTGGAAAAGTTTACCTTAAAAAGTTCAGGGCGCGGAAAGCGAATTATAATTGAAAATAAAGAACTATTGGTGAGTCATTTTGAGAAGATTTATTCGTGACCGCAACTAAATTAGGTAAAACCGCAACTAATAGTCGGATTTCCGCAACTAAATGTACAAGAACCGCAACTAAATGTCTCAACTCCGCAACTAGCTAAAAATATATGTATAATATTTCCAGTGAAAAGACGTTAAATCGAAGTTTCACAAACAATCCCTACCTAATTAAAACCCAATCCCACCCGATTCAACAATATCTATTGACGCCGCCTGCTCCCGCGTGATATTATTTTAATGTTATGTTTGTAGCGCACCGTGCTACAACCGCTCGAATCGGGTACACAAAGAATTCGCATGCAATGCGGATCACCTGGATAGGCGAGTCTTAGTCTAAGAGGAGGTGCAAGGATATGTACGCAATTATTGAAACTGGTGGTAAACAGATCAAAGTTGAAGCGGGTCAGGAGATCTACGTTGAGAAATTGAACGGAGAAGCTGGTGACACTTTCACATTTGACAAAGTTCTATTTGTAGGTGGAGATGACGCTAAAGTGGGTGTTCCTTTTGTTGAAGGAGCTACTGTTACAGCTAAAGTTGAAAAACACGGCAAACAGAAAAAAATCACTGTCTTCAAATACAAAGCCAAAAAGAACTACCGTAAAAAACAAGGTCACCGTCAACCATACACAAAATTAACTATTGACGCGATCAACCTGTAAGAATGATTCATGTTAAAATTAAAGAGGAGTCAGGACGCATTTCTTCTTTCGAAATGTCGGGCCATGCGGACTTTGCGGAACATGGGCAAGACCTGGTTTGTGCCGGAGCGTCAGCTGTTTCATTTGGAGCAGTGAACGCCATTATGGAACTTACCGGAATCGAACCGGAAATTTCACAGACTGAAAGCGGCTATTTACAAGTCGATTTCCCGGATGACCTCGACGAGAAAACGGATGGACAGGTGCAATTGCTTGTTCGCGGAATGATTGTTTCGTTAAAAACGATTGAACAAGACTATGAAGAATATATTAAAATAACCTTCACAGCTTAGGAGGTGGGACAGAATGTTAAGATTAGATCTTCAGTTTTTCGCATCCAAAAAAGGTGTAGGTTCAACGAGAAACGGACGTGACTCAGAATCTAAACGCCTTGGCGCTAAACGTGCAGACGGCCAAGAAGTTACTGGTGGCTCGATTTTATACCGTCAACGCGGTACTAAAGTTTATCCAGGAGAAAACGTTGGACGTGGCGGAGACGATACACTTTTCGCTAAAATCGACGGCGTTGTGCGCTTTGAGCGTTACGGCCGCGACAAGAAAAAAGTGAGCGTTTATCCAGTAATCGCACAAGAGGCTTAATAAGACGAAAAGGGCTGCTTTCGCAGCTCTTTTTCTTTTTCAGGAATCTCTTGGTATACTGAAATAAAGAAGAAAATTTAGGACGTGAACAAGATGGAGAATCCGGTTACGGTGGCACAAGCGCTTCGGCATGCGCGCCACGATTTCTTGAATGAGCTTCAATTAATTCAAATGAAACTTGATCTGGGTCGTGGGCAGGAAGTGCAATCGATCATTCGATCGCATGCCGAAGCGGCTGTGCAGCTGAACAACCTGTCAGCGCTTGGGATGCCAGCGACTGAAAACTGGCTGTTGACGGCAGAATTGCGTTTTCCGGAATTCCGTTTTCATCTGGCATGCCATGCCGGCAAGGGTGCGGGTGCAAAAGATGCAGCATTCGCCGAGTGGCTCGAACGTTTTTTCGACGGACTCGAACCACGAACGGATGTTGCCGCTGACCCGCGCTGCCGAACGGAATTGAACGAACAGCAAAGCGTTTTTGAAATCGCATTGGAATTGACCGGGCACCGGCACGAATTTGAAATGCCGGAGGTTCCGGGTTTATTGGCACGGAAAGAGATTGCAGCAGACAACACGAAAATTATTGTCAGCGCAAAGATGGAGGGATAATATGTTTGTCGATCACGTAAAAGTTTATGTTAAAGGTGGCGACGGCGGGGATGGCATGGTAGCATTCCGCCGCGAAAAATATGTACCGAACGGCGGACCAGCCGGCGGTGATGGTGGTAAAGGCGCGAATATCGTCTTTATCGTACAGGAAGGACTGCGCACGCTGATGGATTTCCGTTACAAACGGATTTTCAAGGCAGATCGCGGAACACACGGCATGAGTGCCAATAAACACGGTGCAAAAGCGGAAGATTATGTTATCGAAGTTCCACCGGGCACTGTGGTAAAAGACGCTGAAACCGGTGAAACGATTGCTGATTTGGTTGAACACGGCCAAACGGCGATTATCGCCAAAGGTGGACGCGGCGGACGAGGCAACTCACGTTTCGCGACACCAGCGAACCCGGCGCCTGAGCTTTCCGAAAAAGGGGAACCAGGCTTTGAGCGCAACGTCATCCTTGAATTGAAAGTTTTGGCAGATGCCGGACTTGTCGGATTCCCGAGTGTCGGGAAATCGACGCTGCTGTCAGTAGTGTCAGCTGCAAAACCGAAAATTGCGGAATATCATTTCACAACGATCGTGCCGAACCTCGGAATGGTTGAAACCGAAGATCAGCGCAGTTTCGCAATGGCGGATTTGCCTGGACTGATCCAGGGCGCCCACGAAGGAATCGGTCTCGGCCATCAATTCCTGCGCCATATCGAACGGACACGCGTCATTGTCCATGTTGTCGATATGTCCGCTATGGAAGGCCGCGATCCGTATGAAGATTATGTAACAATCAATGAAGAATTGAAACAATACAATATGCGTTTGACGGAACGTCCACAATTGATCGTTGCCAACAAAATGGATATGCCGGATTCGGAAGAAAACCTGAAAGAGTTCCGCAAGAAATTGCCGGAAGATGCAAAGATTTTCCCGATCTCAGCGTTAAGCCGCCAGGGCTTGAGCAATCTGCTGTTCGCGATTGCCGATTTATTGGAAGTCACGTCGGAATTCCCGATGATCGAAGATGAAACGGATGAATCGGAAAGCGCAGTTCTTTACAAGCACGAGTCGGACAGCGATGGCTTCTCAATTTCGCGTGATCCGGATGGTGCTTATGTCATCAGTGGCTATGCGATTGAGCGGATGTTCAAAATGACCGATTTCTCGCGTGAAGATTCGATTCGCCGATTTGCTCGCCAAATGCGCGGCATGGGAATTGATGATGCCTTGCGTGAAAAAGGTGCTGAAGACGGCGACACTGTTCGCCTGTTGGAATTTGAATTCGAATTTACTGAATAAATGCGGAGGGGACATGGATGAAGGATATTTCAGAACAGCGGTATTATCTGGTACGTGAGGATGTGCTGACTGAAGCGATGCAAAAAACGCTCGAAGTCAAAAAGATGCTGCAGCGTGATAATATTTCGATATTGGACGCTGTGGACAAAACCGGCCTTTCCCGTTCCGCTTTCTATAAATACCGGGACGCTGTTTTTCCTTTTCATTCCATCGTCAAAGAGCGGATTCTGACGATTTTCCTGCAATTGGAAGATCGTGCAGGGACGCTTGCCACATTGCTTCAAACAGTCGCCGAATCCCGGTGCAATATTCTGACGATCCATCAGACGATTCCCATCCAGGGACGTGCAAATGTCACGCTGTCGTTGGATGTGACTGCAATGGAGCAGGAACTTGATGTCTTTTTGCAGCAGCTGAAAAAGCTCGATTTTGTCGAGTCGGCTGATGTGGTTTCAAGCGGTTCATTATAATATAGGAGGGGTTTGATGGCAGAGCAAGGGACGAAAAAACGAATATCCTTTTTGGGGCCGGACGCGTCGTTCACCCATCTGGCGGCGTTAAAAGCGTTTCCGGATGGTGATTTGATGGCCTATACGACAATTCCGGAGTGCATTGAAGCTGTTGCGGAAGATCGTGTCGATTACGCGGTTGTGCCGCTGGAAAATGCGCTGGAGGGCTCGGTTCCCCTGACGATTGATTATCTGTTCCATGAAGCACAGCTTTATGTGACGGCGGAAGTACTGTCGCCGATCGAGCAGCATTTAATGGTGCATCCGGATAATTTGGGCAGTGACGGCTTCGAAGCGATTTATTCGCATCCGCATGCTTTGGCGCAATGCCATAAATTCCTGTATTATACGTATAAAAATACACCGCTTGAGCAATACAGCTCGACGTCGGCTGCGGCCAAAATGGTCAGTGAGCTGCCGGAGCGCAATATTGCAGCGATTGGCAATGAATTCTCAGCCCAGAAATACGGCTTGAGCATTGTCCACCGCGAAATTCACGATTTCCATTTTAACCACACGCGTTTTTTCGTGCTGTCGAAAACAAACCATCAATTGACAAATCCTGCCCATAACGAGCAGGTGAAAACGACGTTGATGATTTCGCCGCCGAAAGATGACCGTTCGGGCGTGCTTCACCAGGTGTTGTCGGTGTTCGCATGGCGCCAGCTCAATTTGAGTAAAATCGAATCGCGGCCGCTGAAAACCGGCCTCGGCAATTATTTCTTCATCGCAGACATCCTGGATGACGAACTGTCTCCGATGATGCAGGGTGCGTTCATGGAACTCGGAGCATTGGGCTGCACGGTGAAAACCCTGGGCTCGTATTACACGTATGAATAAAAGAGGAAAGCTCCGCGGCCAAATGGCTGCGGAGCTTTTTTCGTGTCCAGACTCCAGCGGCCCAGCTCTTCGGGTCATAAGTCAGACCAGCTGCGTGGCAAAGAACGCCACTTCGCTGGTCTGACTTATGCCTTTCAGAGCTTAACGGGCGCCGTCGCTTTTCTTTACTCATTCACTTTCATCCAACAAATAGCCGGCAGCGCGCATATCATTCATCGCCTGTTCCAAAATTGCTACGTTTGGAGCGGTGATGGTGTGCAGATGCAACCCACCGGTGAGTTCCAGCAGATAGCTGGCACCGGTATCACGCACGCGCTGCATAAACATGTCGACTTCGCGGCGCGACGATACGTGGATGCCGGCTGTCAGTTCGCCGTAGACCGGATGCTCGATCGACACGTCTTTGACCGTGGCACCTGCGTCGACGAGTACGTATAATTCATTTTGTGTGTCTTCAGGCTTGTGGAAACAAGCCAGTACGCGGTACAGATCGTCGTCGCCGGTTTCGCGCATATACAGATATCCCTGGCTCGTGGCGATAATCGGTTCACCTTTCGCTTTCAGCAGGGTCATGTCGCCGACGATCACCTGGCGGGACACGCCGGCGAGTGATGCCAGTTCGCCGCCTTTCAATGGATCAGTTGTTTCTTTTAATTTATCCAGCAGCATTTGACGCCGCTGTTCTCCGAGAATTTTCTTCATAAGAATGCCCCCGATTCATTTCGTCATAAATTCATTTTAACACGGGGCAATTGTCAGCGGGTTTATTTCGTTTAAAGGTGGCAAATATGCTATAATTGTAGAGTTGAATTGAAGGGGAGAAATGATATGTACGATTACATAAAAGGGCGGGTTACGCGAGTGACGCCTGAATATTTAGTGATAGAGCAACAGGGCATCGGCTGGCAGATTTTTGCGCCGAATCCTTATTCGTTCGGAACGGAGGAGCTGCAGGTATTTCTGCATCATCATGTCCGCGAAGACGCGCAGCTGCTGTTCGGTTTTCCGTCACTTGAACAGCGGGAACTTTTCCGCAAGCTGATTTCGGTATCCGGCATTGGTCCGAAAGGTGCGTTGGCGATTCTGGCAACCGGCCAGCCGCAGCACGTCATCGAAGCGATCGAACGGGAAGACGAGTCGTATCTTGTCAAATTTCCGGGCGTCGGCAAAAAGACGGCGCGCCAGATGATCCTGGATCTTAAAGGCAAGCTTGCAGAATTTTTCGCGGATCCGTTTGCGGACCCCGAAGAAACGGGCGGTTTGCTGTCGGCTGATGACAATGAACTCGAGGAAGCCATGCTGGCACTTGGTGCGCTGGGCTATTCGGAAAAAGAAATCAATAAAGTCAAACCGAAGCTCAAGGATCTGGATCTGAATACAGAAGCCTACATGAAGAAAGCGTTGCAGCTTCTTTTGAAGCAGAATTAAGTTTTAATTGAATATAAAAAAGGATTTTATAAATTCGCTTAGGCGCTCTGGACAAGGCTCCCACCATAAGCCGAGAAAACCACTCGTCTTATTGCTTCGCTCAGTCCAATGCCGCGCCGGCGCTGGGAAAGTAACTTTGATCGAGTGAGTATCATAGATATGGAGCAAAACAGCGAAGACGCCCAGGGGAGCAGAAACGGCGTTGGCTTTCCAACGTCGTTTCGACGAAGTGCTGAGATTCACACAGTGGATAAGACCGTGCTCCTGCATCGCTGCGCTGCTTCGTCGCAAAGACTTAGCCTCGCAAGCTTCGGCTAAAGTCTTCGAAGCTGTTTTGCGGAATATCGATTATTAACAGTTATCAATTTGAATCTATAAGATATAGCCACAATAAAAGGAGGTGCAGACCATGGAAGAACGGGTGATAGGAAGCGAGATTTCCGAATTTGATGAACGTTTTGAGCAATCGTTGCGCCCGCAATTTTTGTCGCAGTATATCGGGCAGCAGAAAGTGAAACACAATCTAGAAATCTTCATCGAAGCGGCGAAAATGCGCGAGGAAAGCCTGGACCATGTGCTGCTCTACGGGCCTCCGGGACTAGGCAAGACGACGCTGGCATCGGTCATCGCCAATGAAATGGAAGTTGGCGTGAAGATGACAAGCGGCCCGGCGATCGAACGACCGGGTGATTTGGCGGCGATCGTGTCGTCACTGGAACCGGGCGATGTCCTGTTTATCGATGAGATTCACCGCCTGAACCGCTCTATCGAAGAAGTGCTGTATCCGGCGATGGAAGATTTTTGCCTCGACATTGTAGTGGGCAAAGGACCGACGGCACGTTCCGTGCGGCTCGACTTGCCGCCGTTCACATTGATCGGTGCTACAACACGCGCCGGTGCCCTGTCAGCGCCACTCCGCGACCGTTTCGGTGTACTCGCGCGACTTGATTATTATGACACCGAAGCGTTGACTGAAATTGTCGTCCGGAGTTCGAAATTATTTGAAGCGGATATCGATCCAAATGCGGCAGTTGAAATTGCCCGGCGTTCCCGGGGCACACCGCGTATCGCGAACCGTCTGTTGAAGCGGGTGCGCGATTATGCGATGGTGCGAGGAACCGGATCGATCACCATGGATATGGCGGATCAGGCTTTGGAAATGCTGCAGGTCGATCCGCTCGGCCTTGACCATATCGACCATAAATTGATTACTGGAATGATTTCACGGTTCCGCGGAGGACCCGTCGGACTCGATACGATTGCGGCAAGCATCGGAGAAGAGTCGACGACGATTGAAGATGTCTACGAACCGTACCTGTTGCAGATCGGATTTATCCAGCGGACGCCGAGAGGGCGCACCGTCACAGCCACAGCCTATGAACACTTTAAATTGGAGATGCCTGAATGACGAAACTTACACAACCAACAAAAGAGATGAATGTAAATGACTTTGACTTCCAATTGCCGGAAGAATTGATTGCCCAGACGCCGTTGCTAGACCGGACGTCAAGCCGTCTTCTGGTCATGAATAAAGAAAGCGGCAAGGTCGACCATAAACACTTCCGCGACATTATCGATCACCTGCACGAAGGCGATACGCTCGTGTTGAACGATACTCGCGTCCTGCCGGCTCGCCTGATGGGCGTCAAGGAAGACACGGGTGCCAACATCGAAGTATTGCTGTTAAAGCAAATTGAAGATGATGTGTGGGAAACGCTCGTTAAACCCGCAAAGAAAGTGAAAATCGGCACCATCGTCTCATTCGGTGAAGGATTGCTGCGTGCAGAATGCACCGGCATCCTTGACCACGGCGGCCGTCACTTCAAGATGATCTATGACGGCATTTTCTATGAAATTTTGGATCAACTTGGCGAAATGCCGCTGCCGCCGTATATCCGTGAGAAACTTGAAGACCAGGACCGCTACCAGACTGTTTTCGCAAAAGAGCGCGGCAGTGCGGCTGCTCCGACTGCCGGACTTCATTTTACGGATGAATTGTTGAAGGAAATCGAAGGCAAAGGCGTCAATATCACTTTTATTACTTTGCATGTCGGCCTTGGCACATTCCGGCCGGTGTCGGTCGAATCGATCGAAGACCACGAAATGCACGCCGAGTTCTACCGCATCAACGCGGAAACTGCCAAGCTTATCAATGATACGAAATCCCGTGGCGGCCGCGTCATTTCAGTCGGCACCACTTCGACCCGGACACTTGAGTCTGTAGCCAATAAATTCGGTGGTGAGCTGCAGGAAGACAGCGGCTGGACCGATATTTTCATTTTTCCCGGTTATGAATTTAAAGCGATTGACGGACTCATCACGAATTTCCATTTACCGAAATCGACGCTCGTGATGCTGGTCAGTGCATTGTCGAATCGTGACCATATTTTGAACGCCTATAACGAAGCAGTAAATGAACGCTACCGGTTCTTCAGTTTTGGAGACGCGATGTTCATTGAACCACAGAAAAAGGAGACTCACCATGACTGAAGCAGTTCGTTACGAACATATCAAAACATGCAAGCAGACCGGCGCGCGCCTGGGGATTGTCCATACGCCGCACGGCTCATTTGAAACACCGGCCTTTATGCCGGTCGGCACACAGGCGACCGTCAAAACGATGTCACCGGAAGAATTGAAAGCGATGAATGCAGGTATTATTCTAAGCAATACTTACCACCTATGGCTGCGCCCCGGCAATGATGTCATCAAAGAAGCGGGCGGTCTCCATAAATTCATGAACTGGGACCGTCCGATTCTGACGGATTCCGGCGGTTTCCAGGTGTTTTCGTTGAGTGAATTCCGCAATATTAAAGAAGAAGGCGTTCATTTCCGCAACCATATGAACGGCGACAAATTGTTCCTGAGCCCGGAAAAGGCGATGGAAATCCAGAACGATCTGGGTTCTGACATCATGATGGCGTTTGATGAATGCCCGCCTTTCCCGGCAACCCATGAATACATGAAATCCAGTGTCGAGCGCACATCACGCTGGGCAGAACGTTGCCTTGAAGCGCATGCGCGCAAGGATGTCCAGGGTTTGTTCGGCATTATCCAGGGCGGCGAATACGAAGATCTGCGCAAACAGAGTGCACGGGATCTGGTGTCGCTGGATTTCCCGGGCTATGCAATCGGCGGACTTTCTGTCGGTGAACCGAAAGACGTCATGAACCGAGCGCTGGAGTTCACGACGCCATTGATGCCATCCGATAAACCGCGCTATCTGATGGGTGTCGGGTCACCCGATTCACTGATCGACGGAGCAATCCGCGGCATCGATATGTTCGATTGTGTGCTGCCGACGCGCATCGCACGAAACGGCACATTGATGACGAGCACAGGGCGATTGAACATCAAAAACGCGGCATTCAAACGTGATTTCAATCCGATCGACGAAAAATGTGATTGCTATACATGCAAAAATTACACGCGTGCATATGTCCATCACCTGATTCGGGCAGATGAAACGTTCGGAATTCGACTTACCAGTTATCATAATCTTCAATTTCTGTTAAACTTAATGGAACAGGTGCGCCAAGCGATTCGTGAGGACCGCCTGGGAGATTTCCGCGAAGAATTTTTTGAAGCTTACGGCTTCAATAAACCAAACGCCAAGAATTTCTAAGACACAGATAGAGAGTGAAAGGGGGAATATGAATAATGGAAACTTTAATCGCGTTATCACCTTTACTTCTAATGTTCGTTTTGATGTGGTTCTTTATTATCCGCCCAGCACAGAAGCGCCAGAAGGCTACGGCCAACATGCAGTCTGAATTGAGACGTGGCGATCGTATTGTTACGATCGGTGGTCTTCACGGCACTGTCGACGCTGTGGATGATGCCACGATTTACATCACAGTTGGAGACGGTACCCGTTTACAATTCGAACGCCAGGCAATCGCCCGCGTTGTGGACCAGGCAAAAACAACAGTCTAAGAAATCTTCGCCTTCGAACTGAAGGCGATTTTTTTTAGAGATTATTCACAAATTGTTCAAACAAATAAATTATTTAAGTTGGAATACTAATCTATAACAATCGATATTCCGCAAAACAGCTTGCTTGCCTGGGGGCTTGCGCTGAGCTAACTCGGGCTCTTCGCCCGAGTGGGTCTTGCACTTCGTCGGCATTCGCCTGCTCCCCTGGGCGTCTGCGCTGTTTTGCTTCATATCTTATAGCGACTTCTCTAAGGGCCAACGCGGTTTGTAATTAATGTTTTTTATTTCAACTTATAAAAGAGGGAATACTATGCCGAAATATACCGAGCAATATGACATCGTATTGCCATTTTTGAAGAGTAAATGTGAAGAGTTCAGTTATTTCGATTACGACACATTTACAACTGAAGATATTTGGCAATTTTTGATCAAGAAAAAGTGGCGCAAAAAGGACATCGGCGATATGTCGTTGCACGAAATGGTCAATGAAATAATGGAAATGCGGGCTTCGGAATTTGTAGCTTATCATCAAATTGAAGGTTTTAAAGGGGATAATTGGTTTTCTGAAGGAAATTCCGATGACCTCGAACAGTTGCTTCGTCCCGGCCCCAAAAAGATAAAATGAGTTTGACACGTTCTTAAGGGTGTTTCATAATGAAGTTGCTGCGTTTTAGATAATGAGGGGGAACAATACATATGAAAGCAAGAGGTCGTATAATAGCCTTTTTCTTACTGGTCATCGTACTGTTAGGAATGGTTGGCACCACAAGTTTACCGATAGCGAAAGACATTAAATTGGGCTTGGATCTTCAAGGCGGTTTCGAAGTTCTTTATGAAGTGACGCCGCTCAGTGACGGGCCGGAAATCGACAATGACATCCTGTCAGATACGACGGATGCATTGATGAACCGGATCAACGTGCTGGGTGTCAGTGAACCGGTCATCCAGATTGAAGGGGACGATCGCATACGTGTCCAGTTGGCTGGCGTTGAAGACCAGTCACAGGCCCGTGAACTCCTGTCCACGGAAGCAAATCTGACTTTCCGCGACGCAGACGATAATCTGCTGATGGATGGATCCGATCTTGTTGAAGGCGGGGCAACCGGAACATTTGATGAAAGCGGCCGGCCAATCGTGTCGCTGGAATTGAAAGATCCAGCTCTGTTCGCTGAAATTACTGGTGAAATCGCTCAGCGCCCTGATAATGTTTTGGTCATTTGGATGGACTTTGAAGAAGGCGTAGATTCGTATCAGGAAGAACGTCTGAAAGAAGACCCGAAATTCGTTTCTGCGCCGACTGTAAGCGGACGCATCAATTCACCGAGCGTTCAGATTACTGGATCGTTCACTGTGGAAGAAACCCAGAATTTTGCCGGTATCCTGAATGCCGGTGCATTGCCGGTCGAATTGGAAGAAATCTATTCCACTTCTGTCGGTGCTCAATTTGGTGAAGAAGCGCTGGATAAAACAACCTTTGCCGCTGCAATCGGCATTGGCTTAGTGCTTCTGTTCATGCTGGTTTTCTACCGTTTCCCGGGAGTTATCGCATTCATCACCCTGGCTGTGTATGTTTACCTGATCCTGGTGATTTTCGTTTGGATCGGCGGCGTTCTGACGTTGCCGGGTATCGCAGCGATCATGCTCGGTGTCGGTATGGCGGTTGATGCCAATATCATCACTTACGAGCGGATCCGTGAGGAAATACGGACAGGTAAATCCGTTAAGGACTCATTCCGCATCGGCGCACGTTCATCGTTTTCGGCAATCATCGATGCCAATGTGACAACGCTTCTTGCTGCTGCTGTACTGTTCTATTTCGGAACGAGTTCCGTTAAAGGATTTGCAACGTTATTGATTATTTCCATTCTATCCAGCTTTATTACTGCTGTTTGGGGATCGCGTCTATTGCTTGGCCTATGGGTCCAGAGCGGTTTCCTCGATAACAAACACGGCTGGTTCGGCTTGAAAGCCGATAAGATCCACAAACTTTCCGAAGGCAAAGAAATCACTGATTTGACGACACCATTCGACCGTCAGGACTTTGCAGGCAACCGCAATAAATTCTTTGCCGCTTCACTGGCTTTGATTGCAACGGGGGCAATTGTACTTGGAATGTTCCAGTTGAATCTTGGCATAGACTTCTCTGGCGGTACGCGGGTTGAAGTAACTGCTGATTCGGCGCTTACGCAACAGGAAGTTGAAGAGTTCCTTGAAGAGGCCGGTTTCCCTTCAGATGATGTGGTCATCTCCGGAGATCAATCCGATATCGGCGTTGCCCGTTACACGGATGATTTCACTCAGGATCAAATCGACGAATTAACACAGGCAGTGAATGAAGAATACGGCCAGAATCCTAACGTTTCCACTGTTTCGAATCAGGTTGCCATCGAGCTTGCCCAAAATGCCTTGTATGCTTTGGCGATTGCCGCTTTAGGCATCATCATATACGTAGCATTCCGTTTCGAATGGCGTATGGGTGTCGCTTCCATCGTGGCGTTGATCCACGATACTTTCTTCATCGTAGCAGTGTTCAGCCTCCTGCGTTTGGAAGTCGATCTCACATTCATCGCAGCTGTGCTGACGATAGTCGGTTATTCAATCAACGATACGATTGTGACATTCGACCGGATCCGTGAAAACATGCGGAGCATGAAGAAGATCGATACTGTCGAGCAATTGGAAAAAGTCGTCAATGTTTCCTTGCGCCAGACACTCGTTCGTTCAGTCAATACAGTAATGACAGTTACGTTGGTTGTTCTTGCGCTCTTGATTTTCGGCGCACCATCCATCACCAACTTCTCGATTGCGCTATTGATCGGCTTGATCGCCGGAACTTATTCTTCTATTTTCATTGCAGCCCAACTGTGGCTGGTATTGAAGAAGAAGGAACTGAATAAAAAAGGGCCGATCGACATCGAGAAAAAAGAGCAGGAATCCAAATGGGGTTCCGACGAGCCTGTCGTTTAAAGAGAAACTTCATTCAGTGGGAATTCTTTAGCCCACTGACTGTTACTTCTGGATAAAAGTTTATAAAGGAAATGGAACAGGGTATAGTAAATATGACCTTGTTCCATTTTTTAAATTTCAGAAAGGAGTTGTTCGATTTGAAAATGCAATGGCTAATTCTACTTGCCCTCATATTTGCTGTCATCATCGCTGCGTTTGCAGTCGTCAACGTCGACGCTGTACCGGTCAACTATATTTTCGGTGAAACGGAATGGCCGTTGATCCTGGTCATTTTAGCTTCAGCCCTTCTCGGGTTCCTGCTTAGCGGTGTCGTGGCGATTGCCCGTGGTTATTCACTTCAGCGCAAAGTCAAAGCGCTGCAGAAAGAAATGGCTGTCAAAGAATCATTGATCGCCACTCAGCAAAATGAAATCGCTGAATATCAGAAAGCGGGCGTCGTACCGGATGCTCAGGTTGTCACCGGCGAAGAAAAAGCCGCAGATGAACGGCAGGAAACCTCCGGGGAAGACTCGCGCAAAACGCTTTAAACAAGAAACCTTTCGGCAAATGTGCCGAAAGGTTTTTGTCTGCCGATTTTTCTTGTATAATGAAGCGGTGAGGAAGTGACTGTAAATGATAGAATCCAAAAAAAGATGGCGTTTGACAGAGCCGGATGAGCAGGCAGTTCTGGAAATTCAACAGGAATTATCCCTTTCTTCCGTGCTTTCGAAAATTCTTGTGAGCAGGGGAATCGGGACAGCGGAAGAAGCCCGCGCGTTCATGGCGACGGATGCTGCTGCCATACATAATCCTTATTTGATGAAAGATATGGACATCGCTGTAGAACGTATCCGCAGAGCTGTCGAGACACAGGAAAAAATAATCGTATACGGAGATTATGACGCAGACGGTGTCACGAGCACTGCTGTCATGATGACCGTTTTGCAGGATTTGGGAGCAGATGTTTCATTCATGATCCCAAATCGTTTTAAACATGGCTACGGCCCGAATAAAGAATTGTTCCAGCAGGCATATGATAAGGGTGTGAAATTGATCATTACGGTCGATAACGGGATTTCCGGTGTCGAACAGGTGGATTTTGCAGTCGGGCTTGGCATGGACGTCATCATCAGTGATCACCACGATATCGGCGATACGCTGCCGAACGCGCTGGCGATCATCCACCCGCGCCATCCGGAAGGTGAATATCCATTCGGTGAATTGGCGGGCGTCGGTGTGGCCTTTAAAATGGCGCATGCCCTTTATGAAGAAATGCCCGATCATCTGATTGAACTTGTCGCCATTGGAACCATTGCGGATCTTGTGCCGATGCACGGCGAAAACCGCATATTTGTGAAAGAAGGGCTGCAGGCTTTGCGCGATTCACCGCGCCCGGCAATCGAAGCGTTAGCAGAAGTCACTGGGGTCAAGCAGGATGAAATTAATGAAGAGACGATTGGCTTCATGTTCGGTCCGCGTATTAACGCGATCGGCCGTCTGCAGGACGCGGACCCGGCTGTAACGATGCTGCTGACGGAAGATCCGGCCGAGGCACGTTCGTTGGCAGACGGACTCGATGCGCTCAATAAAGAACGGCAGGCAATCGTCAAGCAGATTGCTGAAGAAGCGACGGCTCAGGTGGAAACCAACTATCCGGAAGGTCCACCGCATGTTATCATCGTCGAGCAGCAAGGCTGGAACCCCGGTGTCGTCGGCATCGTGGCTTCGAAACTGGTAGAGAAATATTACCGGCCGACAATCGTATTGTCGCTGGATCCGGAAACGGGCAAAGCGAAAGGTTCGGCTCGCAGCATTGAAGGTTTTCATCTCTACAACGAACTGGCGGAAAACCGTGATATCCTGCCGGCATTCGGAGGACATCCGATGGCTGCCGGAATGACGCTGGAAGCAGCGGACGTTGCGGAGCTTCGGACGCGTCTGAACAAACAGGCGGAAGCCGTTCTGTCGGCGGAAGACCTCTTGCCGGTCGTTGACATCGACATACCGGTCGAGCTCGAAGAAATCGATACGGAAACAATTGAATCGATGCGTTATCTGGCACCGTTCGGCATGGGCTTTGCCAAGCCGAAGTTTTTTATCAAAGGCGTCAGAGTGGCATCCATCCGGAAAATCGGCGCAGCTCAGAACCATTTGAAAGTGGAGCTTGCCTCCGGCGGTTCTTCACTTGATGCCGTCGGATTCGGTATCGGCGAAATCGGTGATCAATTGACGCCGGATGTCCTGATCGATGTGATCGGTGATCTGCAGATCAATGAATGGAACGGTCGCAAAAAAGCGCAATTATTGATAGAAGATATCCGTACTGACCAATGGCAATTATTCGATATCCGGGGCATTCGCCAGGTAGCCCGCTGGTCGAAAATGATTCCGGAGCGGGATCAGGTATATTTGGCTTTCAATCCCGAAACGGTGGCGGTTTTCAAAACATTGATCCAGCACCCGATCCACACGCCCGAAAACATCACAGAGTTCGAAAGTTCCAAGCATCACCTGGTACTGCTGGATCTGCCTGAATCGGAAGAACAGCTGGAGGGCGTACTGAAAGACCTTAATCCGAAACGGATCTATGCACATTTCTACGCCAAGGAATCGCAGTATTTCGAGCAGATTCCGACGCGCGAACAATTTAAATGGCTTTTTGCATTCATTAAGAAACGCGGCACGTTCGATTTCAAGAAACATTGCGACGAACTGGCAAAGCATAAAGGCTGGACCCGGGATTCATTATTTTTCATGTTGCAGGTGTTTTTTGAACTTGGTTTTGTTACACTTAACAATGGACTTACTGAGATTGCAGAATCTCCAGGCAAACGAGATTTGGCTGACGCGCCGAGCTACAAGAAACGCGAACAGCAGATTGCTCTGGAACAGAAGCTTTTGTATGCGTCCTATCGAGACTTAAAAGAGTGGTTCGACGCGAAAGTGTCTGCCAAGGAGGAACAGGTATGGATTTAAAAAAGTACATTACAATTGTTGAAGATTGGCCGAAACCAGGCATCCGTTTCAAGGATATAACTTCTTTGATGGACGATGGAGCAGCTTATAAATACGCGACTGACCAGATCGTGGAATATGCAAAACAAGTCGATGCAGATATTATCGTCGGCCCGGAAGCCCGTGGATTTATCATCGGCTGCCCTGTGGCATATGCGCTTGGACTTGGTTTTGCCCCTGTCCGCAAGGAAGGCAAATTGCCACGTGAAGTCATTCGCGCGGAATACGGCCTGGAATATGGCAAAGACGTCCTGACGATGCACAGTGATGCGATTAAGCCGGGGCAGCGCGTGTTAATCACCGATGATCTTCTGGCTACAGGAGGAACGATCGAGGCGACTATCAATTTGGTTGAACAGCTTGGCGGAATTGTTGCAGGCTGTGCATTCCTTATCGAATTGACTTATTTGGATGGCCGTGACAAGCTCGTAGGATACGAAGTTCGTACACTTTTGCAATATTAATGAAAGATGGAGACAGCCCGGAACGCAATTTGCGTTGCGGGCTGTTTTTGTTATGAATTTTTTATTTCCCAGCGGGTATGGAAAGAAAAAACGACGATCAAAGAGGTGTCAATATGCTGAAATGGGATGACAATCATTATCCATCAAATAACGGGCCGCTGATCGACATGCTGCTTGAAACGGAAGAGCCGCTCCAAAGTATCACCGAAGAAACACAGCAGCTGTACGATCAAATCAGAAAGCCGCTAAAGCCTCCAAAAAATATACGCAAAAAAACGCTGTCGGAAAAATTCTGGTCCCTGATTTCGACTGACTTCGCAATCGATGACAAAAAAGAAATCGGTTTTAAGGCAGAAGAAGAACAAATCCTTCCTTATTGGAAAAATGAACTGGACAGCGAATACGAACGCCTCCAGGAAGTTACCGGCAATTACATATCGGTGACGCAATTCGGCGCGCGCGGAGATGGCCGGACGGATTCGACCGCAGCTTTCAAAGGAGCGTTCGGCAATGGTGGCAGAAAAATTTTCGTGCCGGAAGGTGTTTATATTGTAAAGGGATTGAAGCTCCCTTCCTGGACAAGGCTTGTCGGCGCGGGCAAAGGCAAAACGATCTTACGCCTTCACAATAACACGCCAAAACGCCGTACACTCCTCGCCAATAGGAACCCGATCCGCGGCAACCGCAATATTGCAGTGGAAGGGCTGACGCTCGATTGGAACATGGAGCGGCTGTCTGCCGATCAGAAAACGGCGACAGGAAATAATTTATCCAGCTGCCTGACTTTCGCCAAGGTCCGCTATGGATGGGTGAGGGATGTCGATGCCTTAAATCCGGGTCTTCATTGTTTTGACATTTCGTCCTCGTACTATAGTTACGCCGGTGACGGCACTAAAGCGAAAGGCGGCAGCAGTTACGTTTGGCTCAATCGCGTCACCGGTTCGGGTTTTGGCGACGACGGAGTGACGACGCATCACAGCGACCATATTTTCATCTCGAACAGCCATTTCAGCGATCCGTGCGGGCGGTCGCATAAACGGGGTTTTTCAAATTCCAACGGTTTTGAAATCGATGACGGCTCGACAAATATCTGGCTCGCCAATAATTCGAGCACCCGCTGTTTTGGCGGTGTGGAAATAAAAGCGCATGAAACTTCTTCCGCCGCGTCCGGTGTGCATATCTCCGGCCATCTATCGGTGAACGACAACCGTGCATTCAACTTCCGCCATATTGGACACCATCAACCGGGAGACGATGAATCTCAATCTGCTTATATGATAAGTGCGCAGAAACTCGTAGCGATCCATCCGGTCAGGACGGAACTCTATAAAAATTCTTCACCGCGGGCATTGGTGGTTTCAGGTTATAAGAATGTGGTGGTTAACCGGTTTTTATTCGCAGGAGATCCTCAATATGATTACAGGCATCAGACCGCCGCTTCCATACAGTTCCGTGCACGGAATGTGGCTCTGGCAAATGGCCGGTTTCAAGGTTTTCGGCGGGCGGCAATAGATCTGACGATTGCTTCAGGCAATAAAAACGTCCAAAACGTCTTAGTGCAAAGTGTTCATTCTCATAACTCTGCACCAGCGATCATTGACTCAGGAGACAGTGAAACCGAGGTCAGATTGAACATGATTTTGCGGACTGAAACATAATAATGACATGGCATCGAATTAGGGTGTTGATATAATTTCCATTTACTGTTAATCGTTTTAATTATATAGCTGTCGTCAGTTGACCAAGCTTTACAATTTACCCTAAAGTTTTCTATAATATATAGATATACTTTTCGAAAAAAGAGGAGCAAGGTGGGCAATTATGGCGAAAGACCAAGTAAAAACAGCTGAAGATGTATTTGATATCGTTGCTTCGTATATGAACAAGGAAAATGTTGAAATTATCCGAAGAGCTTATCAGGTGGCATATGATGCCCATATGGGACAATTCCGCAAATCTGGGGAACCTTATATTGTCCATCCGGTTCAGGTGGCGGGTATACTCGCAGAACTGGAAATGGATCCCGCTACGGTAGCTGCGGGCTTTTTGCATGACGTCGTAGAAGATACGGATGTCAGTCGGGAAGACATCGTCCGTGATTTCGATGAGGAAGTTGCGCTGCTCGTAGACGGCGTAACCAAGTTGAGCAAAATTAAATACATGTCGAAAGAAGAACAACAGGCGGAGAATCACCGCAAAATGTTCGTGGCGATGGCCCAGGACATCCGTGTTATCCTGATCAAACTGGCTGACCGTCTGCATAATCTTCGAACGTTGAAATACCAGTCGGTCGAAAAGCAGCGCATCAAAGCAAATGAAACACTGGAAATCTTCGCACCGATTGCCCATCGTCTTGGTATCAATACCATCAAATGGGAACTCGAAGACACCGCTCTCCGTTATCTGAATCCACAGCAGTATTACCGCATTGTCAATCTGATGAAGAAAAAGCGCACTGAGCGTGAAGAATATCTCAATAATGTGATGGATGAAATCCGCGTCCAGCTGGAAGATGTGGATATCAAAGCGGATCTGTTCGGCCGTCCGAAACATATTTACAGCATCTACAAAAAAATGGCGATGCAAAACAAGCAGTTCAACGAAATCTATGATTTATTGGCAGTCCGCATCACGGTTGAAAGCATCAAGGATTGCTATGCGGTGCTGGGCATCATCCATTCTACATGGAAACCGATGCCGGGCCGTTTCAAAGATTACATCGCTATGCCGAAACAGAATCTTTACCAGTCCCTGCATACGACGGTTATCGGGCCACAGGGGGATCCGCTCGAAGTGCAGATCCGCACCGAAGAAATGCACCGCATCGCAGAATACGGTGTAGCAGCACACTGGGTCTATAAAGAAGGCAAAACTTCAGACAAACCGATCAGCTCCGTCGACTCCCGCCTGTCCTGGTTCCGTGAAATCCTTGATTTCCAGAACGAATCAGACAATGCCGAAGAATTCATGGAGTCGCTTAAATTCGACCTGTTTTCCGATATGGTCTATGTGTTCTCGCCAAAAGGTGATGTCATCGAAATGCCATCGGGCTCCTGTCCAATCGACTTTGCCTACCGCGTGCATTCCGAAATCGGCAATAAAACGATCGGTGCCAAAGTGAACGGCAAGATGGTGCCGCTGGATACCCAATTGAACACTGGAGATAT
This sequence comes from Metaplanococcus flavidus, assembly GCF_042675885.1. Classification (NCBI taxonomy): domain Bacteria; kingdom Bacillati; phylum Bacillota; class Bacilli; order Caryophanales; family Caryophanaceae; genus Metaplanococcus; species Metaplanococcus flavidus. The sequence goes on from NZ_JBHTKI010000006.1 coordinate 229,784, forward strand.
CGTAGAAATCCTGACATCAAAACAATCATTCGGCCCGAGCCGTGATTGGCTGAAAATCGCCAAGTCGACGCAGGCCAAAAATAAAATCCGCCAATTCTTCAAAAAGCAATTGCGCGAAGACAATGTGCAAAAAGGCAAAGAAATGATCGAGCGCGAGATCAAAGCGCAGGATTTTGTGCCGAAAGAAATCCTTACCAATGAAAACATCAAACGTGTCTGCGAGAAATTCAACTTTGCGGGTGAAGATGATATGTACGCTGCAGTCGGATTTACAGGAATCACCGCTCAGCAGGTCGTCAATCGCCTTGCCGAAAAAGAACGGAAGAAACGCGAGCAGGAAGAAGCACTCGAAAAGATCACCGTCGAGATGAAATCGAATCAGCCGCGCAAACAGACCGAATCCGGTGTCATCGTCCGCGGCATCGACAATATGATGATCCGCCTGTCGAAATGCTGCAATCCGGTTCCGGGAGACGCCATCATCGGTTTTATTACCAAGGGGCGCGGAGTTTCCGTCCACCGTGCCGACTGTCCGAACGTCCGGGCAAACGAAAACGATCGCCTCATCCCAGTTGAATGGGAGCACGGGGAATTGCCGGATAACAAATCTTATCAAATCGATATCGAAGTGCAGGCCTTTGACCGCACCGGCCTCATCAATGAAGTGATGCATATGGTCAGCGAAACCAAGACGACCATCGTCGCTGTCAGCGGCCGCGCGGATACCGATAAAATCGCGACCATCAACCTGTCGCTCATGATTCCGCATATCACCCACCTCAACCGGGTAGTGGAGCGGATCAAGCAATTACCGGATGTCTATTCGGTAACGCGGGTCACGAATTAAGGAGGAGCTATGCGAGTTATTCTTCAACGCAGCAAAAGAGCATCCGTGACCGTCGATGGCACCGTCACCGGAGAGATTTCTTCCGGATACGTGCTGCTCGTCGGGGTCACGCACGAAGATACAAAAGAAGACGCTGAATATTGTGCGCGGAAAATCGCACAGATGCGGCTGTTCGAAGACGAAGAAGGCAAGATGAACCGCTCGATTTACGATAACGGCGGTGATGTTTTGTCCATCTCCCAATTCACGTTGTATGGCAATATCCGTAAAGGCCGTCGACCAAGTTTTGTCGAAGCCGCCCGTCCGGATCACGCCGAACCTTTATGGCATTATTTCAATGAAGTCTTGCGAAATGAAGGGTTAAAAGTGGAAGAAGGCGTCTTTGGCGCCATGATGGACGTCGAACTGGTGAACGATGGACCGGTGACGATGATTGTGGAGTCGAAATAAATATTTAAAATGGCGATGCGGAGGGTTCCGTGTCGCCGTTTTTAATAGTGAAATTTTTTGAAGTTTTTCCTAACCGCAACTAAATAACGATTTACCGCAACTAATAGGTGAATTTCCGCAACTAAATAGCCGATTTCCGCAACTAAAAGTTCAAATTGCGCAACTAATAAAATGGAGAAGTATAATATATCCAAAATCTTTCTCTCGTAAAGAAAAAGCTGTCCGCAATGGACAGCTTTTTCTTATTTCCCTAATTGTGCATCAAAATAACTGATTGTTCCCTGGTACAAGCCCAGTGCTGCCTGTTCGCGGAATTGTACGGAAGAGATCAGGCGTTCTTCGTTGTAATTGCTCAGGAATCCGAGTTCGACCAGCACCGCTGCCTGGCGGTTTTCGCGGAGCACCAGGTAATTGCCCGGCTGCACGCCGCGGTCGCGGATCGTCAGCTTATTGCTGAGGCCGGCGTTCAGATAGCTGGCGAGTTCCTGTTGGTAGCCGTGCGTATAATAGGAGGTGAAACCGGAAACGCTATTGTCTTCCGTTGCATCGTAATGGATGCTGATAAAAGCGTCTGCTGCAACATTATGTGCTTCAGCCACCCGTTTGCGAAGGTCGACATAGACATCAGACTGGCGTGTCATATGCACTTCTGCTCCTGCTGCCTGCAGATGCTGCGACAGGAGTTCCGCTGTTTTCAGCGTCAACCCTTTTTCTTCCGTTTTGCGGGCGCCAAGTGTGCCGCCGTCATTGCCGCCATGTCCCGGATCGAGAACGATCGTCAGGCCGTTCAGCGTGCCTTTTTTGCGTGCCGGCTTCTGTTCCTGGCCTGTAATTTCCTGTTCACCTGCAACAACTACCCATGCGGCGATAAAACCGGTTCCGCCACCGGAAAGTGCCACCTGATACCAGTCACCTTGTTTCGCTGTTACAGTCAATTGGTCGCCTGCATTTGCGCGTGCAGCAACTTCAGCGGACGTCGTGGCTTGTGTCCGGATGTTCGTGCCATTCGTTTGTACAGTTATCGTTTCAATGCTGCTGTCGGTTTTCTTCTCCACAGTTTCATTGGAAAGGTGGCCATAAAAAGAATAGACCCAGCCGGTTTTATTGCCATCCAATTGGATTTTCACCCAATTGCCTGCCAGTTCGAGTACCGGATAAATTTCGCCTTTTTTTACTGTCCCTTGTTTCGAAGAGCTGAGATCCGGTTTTTTGCGGACATTCAACGCGTCCACAGCAATTTCAATGGAAGAGACGTCGCTCGCCGCCGGGGCAGGTTTCGCATTCGAATTGACGTTGATGCTTATGTATTCTTTCGAAACAAAGCCGCGGCTGCCGCGGAATTCAACCTCGACCCAGCCGTTTGAATCATTCAGGACGGTGGCTTGTTCGCCGGCGTTCATCTGGGTAAGAACCGATGCGGATAGATCTGGCTGCGCCCGGACATTCAAACGGTTTACGGAAGATACTGCAGTTTTGCCTGATGAAGCTTCAGCAGATGCAGAACTTTTTGTCACCCAGGATGCAATCCAGCCCGTTTCACCTGAAACCGCAACTTCGATCCAGTCGCCGCTTCTTGAAAGTTCTTCGACACTGTCGCCTTCCTTCATCGAGTCGATAACGGGGTAAGACAGGCCGGGTCCACTGCGGACGTTGACGGACGCCGCTGAAACTTCAATCTCACCGTTGTTTGCTGAGACAGTCGAACTTTCGCCAAAGGGCAATGCCTGTGCAACCAGTAAAATCGTTATTATGTATGTAATTATGGATTTTCGGTTCATATAGCACCTCCTCTTAGGATGTTGTTTTTATTTTAGCAAATTAATCATGTGAAATGTGAAAAAGGTTGACAATGTTGACGGGAAAATTTAAGATTAAGCTTATTATATGAAACAGCACGCCGTTGAAGAAGAAAGTAACCGCATGATTGGCTGAAAAGAGAGGGGAAGTCCCGGGCTGCAAACTTCCCTGCAGAAATATGTGGTGAAAAACACTTATGAGGCTCCTTTCTGAACGATGTCCGGCATTAGCCGGCGCAACTAGTAGGAAGGGACGGAACCGGCCGTTATCCGGGAATGAGAGGATGCGAGTTTTTTCGCATCAACTAGGGTGGAACCGCGGAAGCTTGAATACAGGCTCTCGTCCCTTGCGAAAGCAAGGGGCGGGGGCTTTTTTGTATGGAAAAAAAGAGGAGTGTTGAACATGGGGAAGAATATTCAATTGCCGCGCGGCACCTATGATGTGCTGCCGGACCAATCCGCCAAATGGCAGGAAGTCGAACAAAAGATCAATGAGCTTTGCAGACTTTATCAATACAAAGAAATCCGGACGCCAATCTTTGAACATACGGAATTGTTCCAGCGGGGTGTAGGGGATACGACCGATATCGTCCAAAAGGAAATGTACACTTTCCAGGACCGCGGCGACCGTTCGCTGACGCTGCGTCCGGAAGGCACTGCTTCCGTTGTGCGTTCGTACGTTGAAAATAAATTATTCGGTTTGCCGGATCAGCCGGTCAAACTTTCTTATATGGGTCCGATGTTCCGGTATGAACGGCCACAGGCAGGGCGTATGCGCCAATTCGTCCAGTTCGGGGTGGAAGCGATCGGCTCGAAAGATCCTGCGATTGATGCGGAAGTGATTTCACTCGCAATGGAAGTGTACCGTTCAGTCGGATTGAAGCAGCTTCGTCTCGTCATTAATTCGCTCGGAGATACCGCCAGCCGCATTGCTCACAAAGAAGCGCTGATCAAACACTTTGAACCGCGTATAGAGGAGTTCTGCGGAGATTGCCAGGCGCGTTTGACGAAAAATCCGCTGCGCATCCTGGATTGCAAAGTGGACCGCAATCACGAATTGATGGGAACCGCGCCATCTTTGGCCGATTTCCTCAATGAAGAATCTCAAAGCTATTTCGATGGTGTGAAAGCTTATCTTGGAGCGCTGGGCATCGATTATGTCGTCGATCCTAATCTGGTGCGGGGCCTTGATTATTATAATCACACTGCATTTGAAATCATGAGCGATGCAGAAGGTTTCGGTGCGATTACCACGCTTTGCGGGGGCGGTCGCTATAATGGCCTTGTCGAAGACCTTGGCGGACCGGAATCGCCTGGTATCGGTTTCGCAATGAGTATCGAGCGGCTCTTGCTGGCACTGGAAATGGAAGGTGTGGAAATCGCTCAATCATCAGACCTTGAAGTCTATGTCGTGGCGATGGACGAATCGACGAAGAAAAAAGCATTTACGGTAGTGCGTGACCTCCGCGATAACGGCATTTCCGCCGATATGGATTTCAATGGCCGCAAAGTTAAAGCACAAATGAAATCAGCAGACCGCAAACACGCCGCTTATGTAATCGTCATCGGCGAAACCGAACTCGAAAGTGGTAAAGTTGCCCTAAAGAATATGTTGACAGGTGAGCAGCAGGAGCTGGCTTTTGAAGCGATTGCGGATGCGATTTTGGAAAGTAAATAAAGAATAACCTACTCAATACCGCTTCTTCGCTTTGGATAGTGCAAAGATTTGCTCCTGGACTGGAAAAGTGTCTTTAACAAAAAGAGTATATAAGATATGGAGCAAAACAGCGAAGACGCCCAGGGGAGCAGGCGGATGCCGACGAAGTGCAAGATCCACTCGGTCGAAGTGAAACGAGACCGAGTTAGCTCAGCGCAAGCCCCCAGGCAAGCGAAGCTGTTTTGCGGAATATCGTTTCTATAAGAACGATTTATTTATATAGAAGAAAAATGTGAAGAAACAATTGGAGGAGTTAGTATGTCAAGAACGCATTATTGTGGTGAAGTGAACGAAACGGCTATCGGCCAGCGCGTTTCCATCAAAGGCTGGGTACAAAAACGCAGAGATTTAGGTGGTTTGATATTTGTAGATGTCCGTGATCGTTCGGGTATTGTACAGGCCGTTTTCAATCCCGAAATTTCGATGGAAACTGTCCAAATCGGTGAAAAACTGCGCAGTGAATTCGTTATCCATATCGAAGGATTGGTCGTGGAGCGTGCGGATGGTCAAATCAACACCACGCTGAAAACCGGTAAAATCGAGATTCAAGTTGATTCGGCAAGCATCATCAACGCGGCGAAAAATCCGCCGTTCGCGATTGAGGACAATACGGATGTCAGTGAAGACCTTAGACTGAAATACCGTTACCTGGACCTTCGCCGCCCGGAGATGTATGAAACGTTCAAAATGCGTTCGGAAGTCACAAAATCCATCCGCCGATTCCTGGATGAAGAAGGATTTCTGGAAGTCGAAACACCGATACTGACGAAATCGACTCCGGAAGGCGCACGTGATTACTTGGTGCCGAGCCGCGTGCACGACGGTGAATTCTACGCCTTGCCGCAATCTCCGCAGTTGTTCAAACAAATGCTGATGGTATCAGGTTTTGACAAATATTACCAAATAGCCCGTTGTTTCCGGGATGAAGACTTGCGTGCAGACCGCCAGCCGGAATTCACTCAAATCGACATGGAAATGAGTTTCCAGACGATGGAAGAAATCCTGGAAATGAATGAACGGCTGATGGTACAAATGATGAAGGAAGTAAAAGGCGTTGACATCGAACCGAAATTCGAGCGCATGGAATATACGGAAGCGATGGATCGTTTCGGCTCCGACAAACCGGATGTCCGCTTTGCCCTGGAACTTGTGAATGTTTCAGATTTGGTGAAAGATTCTTCCTTCAAAGTTTTTGCCGGCGCAGTCGAAAATGGCGGACAGGTAAAATTGATTAATGTCAAAGGCCAGGCAGCCAACTATTCGCGTAAAGACATCGATGCACTCGGTGAATTTGCCGGACGCTACGGTGCGAAAGGCCTTGCATGGCTGAAAGTCGAAGAGGATGGCGTCAAAGGGCCGATTGCAAAATTCTTTGAAGGCGAAGCAGCCCAGTCTTTGATTGGCGCAGCTGATGCTGAAGCTGGAGATCTGCTGTTGTTTATCGCAGATAAGAAATCTGTAGTGGCAGACACATTAGGTGCTCTCCGCATGAAATTTGGCAAGGAGCTCGGGTTGATTGATGAGTCGGTTTATAAATTCCTGTGGATCACCGACTGGCCGCTGTTTGAATACGATGACAAAGAAGGACGTTATTATGCGGCACACCATCCGTTTACGATGCCGTATGAAGAAGACATCGATAAATTATCAAGTGATCCACAAAATGTCCGTGCGCAAGCCTATGACCTGGTATTGAACGGCTTTGAATTGGGCGGGGGATCGGCGCGTATTTACCGCCGTGACATCCAGGAGAAAATGTTTGAAGTTCTCGGATTTACAGAAGAGGAAGCACGCTCACAATTCGGTTTCCTGATGGAAGCATTTGAATATGGCACACCACCACACGGAGGCATCGCTTTCGGATTGGATCGCTTGGTGATGCTGTTGGCAGGACGCACGAATCTCCGCGACACCATCGCATTTCCGAAGACGGCCAGTGCCAGCGACCTGTTGACAAATGCGCCGAGTCCGGTTGCACAAGAACAGCTTGATGAATTAAGCCTATCACTGAATGTTCAGAATAATTCAAAAGGGCTAGAGTAAAACGGTTGTAGAATTTTGCGGCGTGTGCTAATATAACCTTAGTAGAGAATCCTGATGTGTTCGTTACAGGCAATTCAGTTTTGACCCAACATTTTGTCGTCGGGAGACCGGATTTCAACGTGGCTAACATGCCTTAACCGGAAGTTATAAGCGCTGAAGAGGTCACCCACCTGCTAGAAGCGGGTTCAAAAACGATATGCAACTTACTGACGGCACGATTGGGATTCTCACTTAATATTAACTTCAACCCCTTCAGCTATTTGCTGGAGGGTTTTTATATGTGTCCAGGCTTCAGCGGCCCAGCTCTTCGGGTCATAAGCCACTCTGGCTATGCGGCTGAATAGACGCCGCTTCGCCAGATCGTCTTATGCCTTTCAGAGCTTAACGGGCGCTGTCGCTTTTCTTAGTGTATAATTTCTAATAGGTTAAAACCCAATTTAATTGTTGAATTAAAAATCTATAAGTAGCCGATATTCCGCAAAACAGCTTCGAAGACATTAGCCGAAGCTTCTGAGGCTAAGTCTTTGCGACGAAGCAGCGCAGCGATGCAGGAGCACCCGAACAACTCGCCCTTCGTCGAAACGACGTTGGAAAGTCAACGCCGTTTCTGCCCCCTGGGCGTCTTCGCTGTTTTGCTTCATATCCAAGATACTCTCTCAAACAAAGCCACTTTCCTAGCGCCGAAGCGGTGTATAAAAGTTAGCTTATTTGATTGAACTCAACAAACCACTCATCACGAAAGGCAGGAAAACTATGTTACATCAATTTTCACGAAATGAACTTGCAGTAGGTAAAGAAGGAATTGAAATGCTGAAGGATTCGACAGTGGCAATCCTTGGAGTCGGAGGCGTCGGCTCATTCGCAGCTGAAGCCTGTGCTAGAAGCGGCATCGGCCGCATCATCCTGGTCGACAAGGACAATGTCGACATCACCAACGTCAACCGGCAGCTGGTAGCCAATCTGTCCACAATCGGGCAGTCAAAAAGTGCCGTCATGAAAAACCGGATTGCTGATATAAATGAAGATTGTGAAGTCATCGATTTGCATATGTTCTATACAGAAGATACCTATGAGGAGTTTTTCAGTTACAACCCGGATTACGTTGTCGATGCATCCGATACCATGATCTACAAAGTGCATCTGATGCAGGAATGCCATAGACGCGGCGTAAAAATAATTTCCAGCATGGGCGCCGCCAATAAAACCGATCCGACCCGTTTTAAGATCGCTGATATTTCTAAAACACATACCGATCCATTGGCAAAAATCATCCGCAAGAAATTGCGCCAGGCAGGAATCCGTAAAGGAATTCCGGTTGTCTTTTCAGATGAAAGCCCGATCATTGTCCGCGAAGATGTTGTCGGAAGTGTCGGCAAGCCCGATGCGGCCATCCGCAAAGCGAAAATGCCGCCATCTTCCAACGCCTTTGCACCATCGACAGTCGGCCTGATCTGCGCCAGCTGGGTGGTCAATGATATTACGTCATCGATACCGATCAATCGCGTTCGTACCAATTAAAGGTATAGAAAGAAAACTTAGTTAAGCGATATTCCGCAAAACAGCTTCGCTTGCCTGGGGGCTCGCACTGAGCTAACTCGGGCTCGTTTCACTTCGCCCGAGTGGATCTCAGCACTTCGCTTGGTCCCCATGGCGTCTTCGCTGTTTTGCTCCATATCTCAGTATGTCTTCTATAAAAAGAATTGTCTTTTTCATTTCTGTTTTAAGAAGGTTACATTTCAATTCTAAACAGAACCAGAATGAAGCGTCAGGCGGTGAAGTGCAAAGATGTGCTCCTGCATCGCTTCGCTGCTTCGTCGCAAAGATTTGCCCTCGCAGGCTTCGGCCAAAGTCTTTCCTGCGGGAACTAGAGCGAGTCCTGAGACCCCGCAGGTAGCGAAGCGGACGAGGAGGCTCAGGCCGCTCCCCGCAGAAAGGATCCGCCTAGAGCGAAATGATTTGTGAAACTGACAATAACAGAAAACCAAAAAATCCGGTCCATTTGAAATGGGCCGGATTTCTTTGATTTATTTTTTATTTTTCCGAAACGATTTCAACTTTTCATAGATGCCGGCGAACTTTTTCTCTTCACCTGCAATGACAGGTTTGTAAAACTCGGCCTTCCCGACTTCTTTCGGCAGATAATCCTGATCTGCCCAGCCGCCGAACGATCCGATTGGTGTATCGTGCGGATACTGATAACCGCCGTGTCCAAGCTCGGCACTGCCGGCGTAATGGGTGTCGCGCAGGTGCATCGGTATGTCGCCGGTCAATCCTTTATTGATGGCAGCTGTTGCGGCATCGATCGCTTTATAAGCCGAATTGGATTTTTCGGATAAGCACATTTCAGCTACTGCCTGCGCAAGGGGTATTCGTGCTTCCGGCAATCCGAGCCGGTCAGCTGCCTGGCAGGCGGCCAGCACATGAGGGCCGACAGCCGGGTTGGCGAGGCCGATGTCTTCGTAAGCCATAACAAGCAGGCGGCGGGTGACGGCGGTCAAATCGCCGTTCTCCAAAAGATGTGCTAGATAATACATCGCCGCGTTGATGTCGCTGCCGCGGACGGATTTCTGAAGAGCCGACAGAAGATTAAAGAAATGAGATCCCTTTTTATCGCCGAACACGCCGACCCGTTTAATCATCTGTTCGATCATCTGGTCTTCGACGAGGTATTTGCCGTCTTCTTCATCCGATGCGATAACGATCGATTCAAGCATCGTCAACGCTTTACGCGCGTCGCCATTCGTGCCTTCTGCGATGCGTTCAACCTGTGCCGCAGAAATCACAATTTCTTCCCGGCCCAGTCCACGTTTTGTATCTTCCAATGCCGACTGCAGCAAAGAGACGATGTCTTCGTGGGTCAGCCGTTTTAATTGTTTGATTTCGCCGCAGCGCGAACGGATGGCCGGATTGACGTCATGGAAAGGGTTTTCTGTCGTGGCGCCGATCAGAACAATTGAGCCGCTTTCGACATGTGGCAACAGCGCATCCTGCTGAAGTTTATTGAAGCGATGAATTTCATCAAGAAACAGGAGAACTTTGCCGGTGACGCGTGCTTCCCTGACCACGTCCTCGACATCTTTTTTGCCGGAAGTTGTCGCATTCAATGCGATGAACGGCAAATTCGAGGTGCCGGCGATGGCATGGGCGATCGACGTCTTGCCGATTCCCGGTTCGCCGTATAGAAGCATGGACGGCACATGGCCGTTGTGAATCATTTTATATAAAGCCGTATGCGGGCCGATGACATCGTGCTGTCCGACGACTTCATCGATGGTGCGCGGCCGCATGCGAAAAGCCAATGGTTCATTGTGCAATGAAAAAAACTCCTCTCGTGCATCACTTCCATCAGTATATCGCGACACGTTTCAAAAGTCATTGCAAGTCCATAAGGCCTGTTTTATGCTATACTGTTTTGAAGAATAATGGAATCTGACTCAGAGGTGTATTTATGAAAATTTCGACTAAAGGACGGTACGGTTTAACAATTATCATCGCGTTGGGCAAAGAATACGGAGAAGGCCCGATGCCGCTGCGGAAGATTGCCGCAGAGCACGATCTTTCAGAAGCTTATCTGGAACAACTAGTGGCACCGCTGCGCAATGCCGGATTGGTGAAAAGTGTACGAGGCGCTTACGGGGGCTATATGCTGGCGCGCCATCCGAGAGAAATATCGGCGGGCGATGTGATCCGCGTGCTGGAAGGGCCGATTCAGCCGGTTGAAGGCATAGAAGATGAGGCACAGCCGCAGCGTGAACTGTGGATCCGCATCCGCGATGCCGTGAAAAATGTGCTGGATACCACGACGATCGAAGATCTGGCCAACCAGCAGGAATCGACGACAGAAAATTATATGTTCTATATATAGAGGAGTTTAGACAATGAACCGAATTTATCTTGATCATGCGGCCACTTCTCCGATGCATCCGGAAGTGGTCGACTTGTTTTCAAAAAGATTGGCAGAAATATACGGCAATCCTTCGAGCATCCACGGCACAGGCCGTGATGCACGGAAAGTTCTGGACGAAGCCCGCAGTGGCCTTGCGGAGAGCATCAATGCCGATGACCCCGAAATCATTTTCACGAGCGGGGGAACAGAATCAGATAACCTCGCCATTTTTGGTACAGCACTGAAAAAAGAAGGCAAACACATCATCACTTCACAAATCGAACATCATGCAGTGCTTCATGCCTGCCAGAAACTTGAACGTGACGGCTATGAAATTACTTACCTGCCGGTTGACAGCGATGGGCTCGTGAAGGCGGATGACGTGAAAAAAGCGCTCAGGGACGATACAATTCTGGTGACGATCATGCTCGGCAACAATGAAGTAGGAAGCGTCCAGCCGATTGCTGAAATCGGCGCTTTACTGGAAGGCACAGAAACGGTTTTCCATACCGACGCGGTACAGGCTTATGGCGTTTTGCCGATTGACGTCAAGGAATTGAAAGTCGATTTATTGTCCGTATCGGCACATAAGCTGAACGGGCCAAAAGGCATCGGTTTTCTGTACCAGCGAAAAGGCATCAGTCTGGCTCCGCTAAGCTACGGCGGGGAACAGGAACGCAAACGCCGGGCGGGAACCGAAAACGTTCCGGCCATCAGTGCTTTTGCAAAAGCGGTCTCCATATCGCTTGAAACAATGGAGCAAAAAAAGACTGATTTCCTGCAATACAAAAAAATCTTCAAAAATACACTCGACAACGCGGGCGTAACTTATAAAGAGAATGGCGCACAGCAAATGCCGCATATTCTCAATTTGAGCATTGAAGGAATCGAAATCGAATCATTTCTGGTGAACCTGGATATTGTCGGAATTTCCGCTTCAAGCGGATCCGCCTGTACAGCGGGTTCAATTGACCCATCTCATGTATTGGTGGCGATGTACGGCGAACAGGCCGAAGAGATACGCAATTCGATCCGCTTCAGTTTCGGTCATGGATTGACCGAAGAACAAGTCCGACAAGCGGCTGAAAAAACAGCCCAAATCAGCAAGCGCCTGGCGCTAAAGTGAAAAGGTGATGGATATGACAGAAAAAACACCGCAGGATACGCGGGTAGTTGTCGGCATGTCCGGAGGAGTCGATTCTTCGGTTGCCGCTTATTTATTGAAGGAACAAGGCTATGATGTCATCGGTATCTTCATGAAAAACTGGGACGACACCGATGAAAACGGCGTCTGCACAGCAACAGATGATTACGAGGACGTCATCCGGGTGTGCAACCAGATTGGCATTCCGTATTACGCCGTCAACTTTGAAAAACAATATTGGGATAAGGTTTTCACCTATTTTCTGGATGAATACAAAGCCGGCAGAACACCGAACCCGGATGTAATGTGCAATAAAGAAATCAAATTCAAAGCATTTCTGGAGCATGCGCTCAGCCTTGGAGCGGATTACCTGGCAACAGGCCATTACGCGCAAGTTGCATATACAGACAACGGCGAAACCAAAATGCTGCGCGGCAAGGATAATAATAAAGACCAGACTTATTTCCTCAACCAATTGGATCAGGAGCAATTATCGAAAGTGATGTTCCCAATCGGCCATATGGAAAAGAAACGGGTGCGCGAAATCGCGTTGGAAGCGGGACTTGCGACAGCCACGAAAAAAGATTCGACGGGCATCTGCTTTATCGGCGAGCGCAATTTCAAGGAATTTCTCGGCCAATATCTTCCAGCACAGCCTGGCTCGATGGAAACGCTGGAAGGCATGAAAATGGGTGGACACGACGGTTTGATGTATTACACGATTGGGCAGCGCCAGGGACTCGGCATCGGCGGAGCTGGCGATCCGTGGTTTGTTATCGGCAAAGATCTCGACCGCAATATTTTGTATGTCGGCCAGAATTTCCATCACGATGCGCTATATTCAGACAGCTTGAGTGCAGTGAATTTGAGTTTCACTTCTCAAACTCCACCGGCAGAAAAATTCGATTGCACGGCCAAATTCCGTTACCGCCAGGAAGACACGGGGGTTACGGTTGAAATGAAAGACGGCGAAGCGATCGTCACATTCCACAAGCCGGTTCGCGCCATTACTCCTGGACAAGCAGTCGTTTTCTATGACGGCGACGAGTGCCTGGGAGGCGGAACAATCGATAAAGTGTTTAAAAAAGGCGCACGCCTTGAATACGTAGGGTAATGGGAGAGATTCAGATGAATTACAATGAAATCGGCATACAGGCCATTCAGGATGGCAAAACCGAAGAAGCGGTAGAAGCGTTTACGAATGCAATTGAAGCAGAGCCGGAAAATCCCCTTGGCTATATCAATTTTGGGCATGTTCTGACGTCAATGGACGAAATTGAGCGGGCCGAGCGCTTTTTCCAAAAAGCGATCACGCTGGATGAAACCTCTGCAACTGCCTATTACGGACTGGCCAATCTTTATTTCAACGAAGAGCGCTTTGAAGAAGCTTTAAAGCTGTACGAAAAAGCGGTGCACTATAATTTGGAAGGCGCAGATGCCCATTTCATGATGGGCAAATGCTTGGAGCGGCTGGGCCAGGCCAAACTGGCGCTGCCTTATCTGCAACGTGCAGTGGAATTGGATGAAAGTGACGTTCCTGCCCGCATGAGCTACGGTGTCAGCCTCGCATCAATGGAATTATTCGAGTTGGCGGAGCCGCAATTTCTGAAAGTGCTCCAACTGGAACCTGACCATTCGGATGCGCATTATAATCTGGGTGTGTTGTATGCCGTGTCTACAAATCGTACGGCAGATGCCATGCATCATCTTGAGCAGGCATTTATACTTGATGAAGAAAATGAAATGGCACGTTACGCATATGATATGATAAAAACAAATCTGCAATAAAACAGGAAAGGGGAACGATCGGCATGACAGGACAAATTGATTTATTCCAGGAAGAAACGCAATTTGTGCTTGGTCGGCCGGTCGTTTCAATTTTTCATAATCCCCAAAATCTTTTCACTATCGCCAAAGTGAAAATCCAACAGACAAACACCTCGTATACAGACAAAGAAATCATCGTTTCCGGCTATTTTCCCGAACTTTCCATGGAAGAGGAATACCGTTTTACGGGAGCGGTAAAAAATCACCCGCGTTACGGCATCCAATTCCAGGTGGAGACTTTCTCCAAAGAAGTACCGGAAACAGAACAAGGCATCGTCCATTACCTGTCGAGCGATATGTTCAACGGCATCGGACGGAAAACAGCAGAAACCATCGTCAAAAAACTGGGCATGAATGCCATCAAGAAAATTCTGGAAGATCCGGAAGCGCTTGATGTGGTACCCCGTCTGTCCGACGAGAAGAAAGATACGATCCGCTCAACGCTGCAAATGAACCTCGGTCTTGAACGAGTAATGATCCAGCTTAATGATTGGGGATTCGGCCCGCAGGTGGGCATGCGCATTTTCCAGGCGTACCGTGAAGAGACAATCGATATCCTCACGAAAAATCCTTTCCGCCTCATCGAGGAAATCGAAGGCATCGGATTTCAGCGCGCGGATGAGCTCGGCGCGAAACTGGGATTGACCGGCAGCCACCCCGACCGCATCAAAGCCTCGATCCTGCATTTATTGAATCAGGCCTCCTTGTCGGAAGGGCACGTGTACATCGATGCGAAAACGCTGATTCCGCAAGTGAAGGAAATGCTCGAAGCGAGGCAGCAGGAAGAAATTTCGATAGATGCCATTTCAAAAGCCGCAATCGAATTAAATGAAGAGTCGAAAGTCGCGGGGGAAGAAACGCGCCTTTATTTGCCGTCATTGTATTATTCCGAAGTCGGCATTGCGACGAAACTGGAAACACTGCTTGCTTCCCAGGAAACGCGAGACGGTTTTCCGTCATCAGAAGTGCGTAAAGCACTAGGTGAAGCGGAAGAGCGGCTCGGCGTCAATTACGCGGAAACACAGGTGCAGGCCATCGAATCCAGCATCAATTCATCTGTCATGATCCTGACGGGCGGGCCCGGAACCGGCAAGACGACCGTCGTCCGCGGGCTGGTAGAAGTCTATGGCGAACTTCACGGCCTGTCGCTGGATCCTAAAGATTACGCCAAGAAAAAAGAACCGTTCCCGATCATCCTTGCTGCTCCGACGGGACGCGCGGCGAAACGCCTGAGCGAATCGACGGAACTTCCGGCGATGACCATTCACCGGCTGCTCGGCTTTAACGGACAGGAAAAAGATGAGGAAACCGAAAAAGAAATTGAAGGCAAACTGATCATCATCGATGAGATGTCGATGGTCGACACGTGGCTTGCGCATCAATTGCTGAAGGCTGTGCCGGATGACGCCCAGATTATTTTCGTCGGTGATCAGGATCAGCTGCCGCCGGTCGGACCGGGGCAGGTGTTGCGGGATCTTCTCGAATCTGAGCGCATCCCGACAGTGGAGCTGACAGATATATACCGCCAGACTTCTGGTTCATCGATTATCGAACTGGCGCATCAAATGAAGAATGGGCAATTGCCGGCGGATATCACCGCCAAAACGGCAGACCGCTCATTTATCAAAGCGGGAGCCGAGCAAATACCGGAAGTGGTTGAAAAAGTGGTGAAAAGTGCACTTGCCAAAGGGCACCACATCAAAGACATCCAAGTGCTTGCGCCGATGTACAAAGGGCCGGCGGGAATTGACGCATTGAACAAGCTGATCCAGCAGATGGTCAATCCGAACGACGACGGCCAACGGAAAGAACTCGTTTTCGGCGATATCACCTATCGTATAAAAGACAAGGTGCTGCAGCTAGTCAATCAGCCGGAGAGCAATGTGTTCAACGGCGATATGGGCGAAGTGGTCGCCATCATGAAAGCGAAGGAGACAGTCGAAAAGCAGGATATACTGGTGGTGTCATTCGACGGCATCGAAGTGACTTATCAGCGCAGCGACTTGAATCAGCTTACGCTCGCCTATTGCTGCTCGATTCATAAATCACAGGGCTCTGAATTCCCGACCGTCATCATGCCCGTCGTGCGCGGCTATATGAAAATGCTGCGCCGTAACCTTCTCTACACCGGCATCACCCGCAGCAAAGATTTCCTGATCCTTTGCGGGGACCCGGGCGTCTTCCGTTACGGAGTCGAGCGCACCGATGACACCAAACGGATGACGACGCTGAAAGACCGGCTGTCGCTGTCCAAACCGACAACGGATGACAATGAACCGAAAGAAACGGCAGATGCAACTGAATCTGTACAAGCAAATGAGTCAGGCGAACAGGTGGGCGGGGCACAAAAACCCGTTGAACCTCAGATCCTCAAGGAACAATCGGTTCCTGCTGAAACCAATGGCCCGGCAGCTCTGACGAACGATAATGTCCATGCCATCCATCCGCTTATCGGCATGAAGGGTATTACCCCGCGCGATTTTATCGAATCTTAAAAGCGCCATCTGAAACCCGGACAACCCCTGTTGTTGACAGGGGACAATTATTTTCCTATAATTCAACTTATACAGATAGTTAAAACGTAGATGGAGAAAGTATAAGATAGCATGCGTCCAGAAATAGGTCCCCCGGCTGAAAGGGCCTTCGCGATGATATTTTAGAAAGCTACTCCTGAGTGCAGCCAATCCCTGCCGTAAAGCCGCGTTAAGGCGCCAATGAGAGACACGGAGATTTTTCCGTGTAATTAGGGTGGTACCGCGAACAGATAGCCTTCGTCCCTTGCGTTTACGCAAGGGATGGAGGCTATTTTTATTTCATCCCGTTCTATTTAATTGGTGTTATAGCCAGATGAAATCGCTCCAGGCGGACGCTTTCCGCGGGGAGCGGCCTGAGCCTCCTCGTTCGCTTCGCTCTCTGCGGGGTCTCAGGACACGCTCTTTTTCCCGCAGGAGTCGCCACCTTCCGCTCATTCATCTTAAAGTGTTTCGCTTAGATATGGAGCAAAACAGCGAAGACGCCTAGGGGAGCAGAAACGGCGTTGGTTTTCCAACGTCGTTTCGACGAAGTGCGAATCTCTCCCAGTGCTCCTGCATCGCTGCGCTGCTTCGTCGCAAAGACTTAGCCTCGCTTGCGTCGGCTAATGTCTTCAAAGCTGTTTTGCGGAATATCGGATACAAATCGTAGCTTAAATAGGAGGAAAAAACATGAAGAATTTAAAAGCAGAAGAAATCAGACAGCTTTATTTAGACTTTTTCAAAGAAAAAGGACACGATCAGGAGCCGAGTGCTCCGCTTGTACCATTTGAGGATCCATCGTTATTGTGGATCAACAGCGGTGTCGCAACCTTGAAGAAATATTTCGACGGCCGCGTCATCCCGAAAAACCCGCGTATTGTCAATGCGCAAAAATCCATTCGCACGAACGACATTGAAAATGTCGGCGTAACGGCCCGCCACCATACCTTCTTTGAAATGCTCGGGAATTTTTCGATCGGTGAATACTTCAAAAAAGAAGCAATCCATTGGGCGTGGGAATTTCTTACAGACGAAAAATGGATTGGATTCGATCCTGAGCTCCTGTCGGTTACAGTACACCCGGAAGACGAAGAAGCTTACGATATCTGGCTCAACGAAGTAGGGGTGCCGGCTGAACGCATTATCCGTCTGGAAGGGAATTTCTGGGATATCGGCGAAGGCCCGAGTGGTCCGAACTCTGAGATTTTCTATGACCGCGGGGAAAGCTACGGCAATGATCTGAGCGATCCGGAATTATACCCTGGCGGAGAAAATGACCGTTACCTGGAAATTTGGAACCTTGTATTTTCTCAGTTCAACCACAATGCGGATCACACATACACGCCGCTGCCAAAACAGAACATCGATACAGGAATGGGGCTGGAGCGGATGGCTTGTGTCGTCCAGGATGTTCCAACGAATTTCGACACCGATCTGTTTATGCCGATCATCAGGAAAACAGAAGAAGTTTCCGGCAAAAAATATGGCGAAGACAGTGACAGCGATCTGGCATTCAAAGTGATTGCCGACCACGTCCGGACAGTCGCTTTTGCAATCGGTGATGGTGCTTTGCCATCCAATGAAGGCCGCGGTTATGTGTTGCGCAGACTCCTGCGCCGGGCAGTGCGTTACGCGAAGAAATTGGGTATTGAGAAACCGTTCATGTTCGAATTGGTTCCGGTTGTCGGCGATATCATGAAGACGTTCTACCCTGAAGTGAGCGACAAAGAAGACTTTATTGTACGCGTCATGAAACTCGAAGAAGAACGTTTCCACGAAACTTTGAATGAGGGGCTCGCTATTCTGTCCAGTGTTTCTGATAAACAAAAGGCTGCCGGCAGCAATGAAATTCCAGGTGAGGATGCGTTCCGTCTCTACGACACCTACGGATTCCCAATCGAGCTGACGGAAGAATACGCACAGGAAGCGGGGATGACAATCGATCATTCAGGCTTTGAAAGCGCGATGAAAGCACAGCGCGACCGTGCCCGCAGCGCCCGCCAGAATGTCAATTCGATGCAGACCCAGTCAGAAGTTCTCGGCAAAATTACAGAGCCGAGTGAATTTATCGGCTACAGCGATACAGTCGCTGAAGCGAATGTATTGTTCATCATCAAAGATGGAGAACTCGTTGACTCTGCTCAGGAAGGCGAGGAAGTTCAGGTGATTCTCGACCAGACACCATTCTATGCGGAAAGCGGCGGACAAATTGCCGACCATGGTATTTTACGCAATGACCTGGTGCAGGCATTCGTGCTGGATGTCAAAAAAGCACCGAATGGCCAAAATCTCCATTCAATCCGGATCGATTCCGGGGAGTTGACGAAAACAGCTGTTGAAGCCCAAGTGGATTCCGCTGAACGCAGCCACACGGTGAAAAATCACACAGCGACGCACCTTTTGCATCAGGCGTTGAAAGATGTTCTCGGGAGCCATGTCAACCAGGCAGGATCTTATGTCGGGCCTGACCGTCTGCGTTTTGACTTCTCGCATTTCGGCCAGGTGACAGCTGAAGAACTCAGACAGATCGAAGAAATTGTTAACAATAAAATCTGGGACAGCATCGCAGTTGTTTCCGGCTATCATAATTTGCAGGAAGCGAAAGATATGGGGGCCATGGCCCTGTTCGGTGAAAAATACGGAGATGTTGTCCGTGTGGTGGAAATCGGTGGCTATTCGCTCGAACTTTGCGGCGGTGTCCATGTGGGCAATACAGCTGAAATCGGTTTGTTCAAACTCGTTTCCGAAAGCGGCATCGGTGCCGGCATCCGCCGCATCGAAGCACTGACTGGCAAAGATGCCTACGAAAGCATGAAGAACAGTGAAGAAATTTTGGAAGAAACGGCTTCATTATTGAAATCGAATCCAAAAGATCTTGTTCAGAAAGCACACACGATCCTTGCAGAAGGAAAAGCATTGCAGCGCGAAAATGAATCGCTGATGGCAAAAATCTCAAATGCACAGTCTGCCGGCATCCTTGATTCTGTTAAAACTGTCGGTGACATTCAAGTGTTATCGGCTCGCGTTGAAGCAAAAGACAACAATCAATTGCGCCAGATGATGGATGACCTGAAAGGGAAACTCGACAATGCCGTAATCGTGCTGGGAGCTGTCGACGGAGATAAAGTCATGCTGGCAGCCGGAGTTACAAAAGAATTGGCAGGCGGGAACTATCATGCCGGACAAATCGTCAAACATGTAGCTGAACAATGCGGAGGAAAAGGCGGCGGCCGTCCGGATATGGCAATGGCAGGAGCTAAAGAACCGAGCAAGTTGGACGGCGCACTCGAGTCGGTCTATAGCTTAGTCAAATAGGTTTAATAAATGTTGGCTATCGTATATAATGGTAATCAGGCAGCGGAAAAGATTCGACCTATTTAAATCCGAAAGCGAGGTGCTTATCGTGAGTTCATTCGATCGCACAATGAAATTTGATTCGTCTGATGAATCGATGGAGCAGGATGTAAAACGAGTGATGCTGGAAGTACATGCATCCTTGGAAGAAAAAGGCTATAACCCGATTAACCAGATAGTCGGCTATCTATTATCCGGTGACCCGGCTTATATTCCTCGCCATCAGGATGCAAGAAATAAGATTCGCAAACTCGAACGCGATGAAATGCTGGAAGAGCTTGTGAAGTTTTATATCAAAAAGAATAATGAGGAATAAACTATGAGAATTATGGGGCTGGATGTTGGTTCTAAAACAGTCGGCGTGGCGATCAGCGATGCATTCGGCTGGACGGCTCAGGGTGTTGAGACTGTGAAGATCAATGAAGCGATCGATGAATTCGGCATGGACCGCCTTGGCGAACTGATCAGCCAATATGAAGTAACTGAAGTAGTGGTCGGCTATCCGAAAAACATGAACAATTCCATTGGACCACGGGCTGAAGCATCCGAAAGATTTGCAGCTTTGCTCAAAGAAGCGTATGCTATACCAGTGGTATTATGGGATGAACGGCTGACAACTGCGGCAGCTGAGAAGATGCTGATCTCCGCGGATGTCAGTCGGAAGAACCGCAAAAAAGTGATCGACAAGATGGCTGCAGTCATGATTCTGCAAGGCTATCTTGATTTTAAAAAATGATGAGGTGACGACAATGGAACACGGACAAGAACACATCACAGTCGTTGATGAAAACGGCAACGAGCAATTATTTGAAGTTTTGTTTACATTTGACTCAGAAGATTTCGGTAAATCCTATGTATTGTATTTCCCGGTAGGCGCTGAAGAAGATGATGACGGCGAAATTGAAATCCAGGCATCTTCATTTACTGAAAGCACAGACGCTGACGGAAAAGTGGACGGCGGAGCATTATTGCCGGTTGAAACGGATGAAGAGTGGGATATGATCGAAGAAATGCTTAACACTTTTCTTGCTGAAGAAGAAGAAAACGAAGAGCTTTAATTTCAGGAAGGCGGAATTGCAATCAAATTCCGCCTTTTTCTTTTGTTCAGATTTCTTGTATAATGGAAAAGAATAGGTAAGGGGGGGAACCCGTGGAAAACAAGTCAAAGATTGATATCATGTTTGACCGCATGAGAGAGAAGAAAAAAGAAGTGAAAGTGGTACGCCGGATCGTTTTTGTAATTTCGCTTATACTTTTAATAACAGCAGCGATTGCCGGATACCAGGGCTATAATTACGTAACGTCGGCTTTGGCGCCGGTGGATCCGGATTCAGAGGAAGTCGTTGAAGTGGAAGTTCCGATCGGATCGAATCTTGACAGCATTGCAGCTTTGCTGGAAGAGAACGGCATCATCGAAGATGCCCGCATCTATAAATATTATGTAAAGTTTAACAACGAAGCTGAGTTTCAGGCGGGAACATACGGTTTACTGCCCTCGATGACTTTGGATGAGATAACTCAAAGTTTAAAAACCGGTAAAGTTTATCGTGAACCTTTGTTCACTATCAATTTTCCGGAAGGTTTGACGCTTGATCAGATTGCCGAAAATGTAATAGCAGAGAAGACTGATTATACGGCAGAAGAGTTTATGGAGAAAGTGACGGATGAAGCTTATATCGATAACCTGATGTCGAATTATCCAGGTCTTCTAACAGAAGAAATCAAAGGTGAAGATATCCGGTATGCACTTGAAGGCTATTTATTCCCTGCGACGTATCCTTTCTATGAAGAAGATCCATCATTGGAATTGATTATTGAGCAGATGCTGGATGCAACACAGGCTAATATTGCACCGTATTCGGTGGTCCTTGAAGATCTCGGGGAGACGCCGCACTGGCTTCTGACTTTTGCTTCCTTGCTTGAAGAAGAAGCTACAGCAAAGTCTGATCGTGAAATCATCGCTTCAGTGTTCTACAATCGCTTGGAACAGGATATGCCTCTGCAGACTGACCCGACTGTCATTTATGCAATGGGCGAGCATCGCGACCGGCTGTTTAATGAGGATTATCAATTCGATCATCCTTACAGCACGTATATCAATAAAGGCCTGCCACCAGGCCCGATTGCCTCTGCAGGTGCTTCATCCATCCAAGCGGTGCTTGACCCGGCAACTACGGACTTTGTTTACTTCCTTGCTGATTCGGAAGGAACCAATCATTTCGCTGTAACATATGAGGAACACCTCGAAAATAGAGATAAATATATAGGCAATTAAGGAAACAAGAAGGAAGCGAACTCGCATTCCTTCTTGTTTTATGTTATCATTTGAAGGAATTTTGGCTGTTTCAAAAAGGGGTTTTCTAGATGGACAAAGAGCAATTCGATAATACAATTCTGGCAATAAAAAATTTCGCCCTGGAACAGCATGTGCCAATTATGGAAGATGAAGGCATCAGCCATTTGACGGCTTTATTGACGGATCAAAATCCCGCCAGCATTCTTGAAATCGGTTCTGCCATCGGTTTTTCCGCTCTGAAAATGGCCCAGGCATTGCCTGATGCATTCATTGATACGATTGAGCGGGATGAAGAA
Source organism: Metaplanococcus flavidus (assembly GCF_042675885.1). Classification (NCBI taxonomy): domain Bacteria; kingdom Bacillati; phylum Bacillota; class Bacilli; order Caryophanales; family Caryophanaceae; genus Metaplanococcus; species Metaplanococcus flavidus. The sequence continues at coordinate 251,953 of NZ_JBHTKI010000006.1, forward strand.
CGGTATCAAAAAGCGGTGGAATTTATCGCTGAAACGGGCTTGCAGAAACGGATCAGCATCTACCGGCAGGACGCGCTCGATATGGATATTGCTTTACTCGGGGATGGTTACGATGCTATTTTTATCGATGCGGCAAAAGGACAATATGAACGTTTTTTTGAAAAATACGAAGTATTGCTTAATGATGGTGGCATAATATACTGTGATAATATGCATATGCACGGCATGTCCACTGTCCCGCTGCAGGAAATTCCACGAAGAAAGCGCACCATGATACGTAATCTGAGTAAATTTCGTGAACGGATGATGGCGCATGCCGATTATGATACGAAACTGCTCCAAATCGGGGACGGCATCATGGTTTGCAAAAAACGCAAAAAATAATGATAATATGCAAGGAGCAGTCTTAAATGTCAAAAAACAGACCGGTAGTTATCGGCATCGCCGGAGGTTCAGGTTCCGGCAAGACAAGTGTCACGAATTCCATCTACGAAGTGTTCAAAGAACATTCCGTTGTTGTCATCGAGCAGGATTATTATTATAAGGACCAAAGCCATCTTGAGTTTGAAGAACGATTGGCTACGAACTACGATCACCCTTTGGCCTTCGATACAGACCTTTTGATAAATCATATCAATGAATTATTGGAACGCAGGCCAATTGAAAAACCTGTCTATAATTATGCGGTTCATACCCGTGCAGAAGAAACTATTCCAATTGACCCGAAAGATGTTATCATACTGGAAGGGATTTTGGTGCTGGAAGACAAACGCTTAAGGGATTTGATGGATATCAAACTGTTCGTCGATACGGACGGAGACCTTCGGATCATCCGCCGGCTCCTGCGGGATATCAATGAACGCGGACGGACGATCGACTCGGTTATCGATCAATACCTCAATGTCGTGCGGCCGATGCATAACCAATTCATCGAACCGACAAAGCGCTACGCGGATGTCATCATTCCTGAAGGCGGCCAAAATGAAGTCGCCATCGATTTGATGGTTACAAAAATTAAAACAATTCTTGAATAGAACTGGAAATTAGACTATGATGAGACGAGACTGACAGATTTTTCAAAAATCTATAGTCAGCAGTTGAAGGAGTGGGGAACAATGGCTAACGAAAAACAATTTCCGATGACAGCTGCAGGAAAGCAGAAGTTAGAGGACGAACTGGACTTCCTGAAAACGATTAAACGCAAAGAAGTGGTTGAACGGATTAAAATCGCCCGTGATTTCGGTGATTTGTCTGAGAACGCTGAGTACGATTCAGCCAAAGAAGATCAGGCGTTTGTTGAAGGACGTATTTCAACTCTGGAATCAATGATCCGCAATGCGGTGATCATAAATGCAAATGATATGAGCAATGACACAGTCCGACTGGGCACTACCGTGACATTTGTGGAAGTTCCGGATGGCGACAAAGAATCCTATACAATTGTAGGTTCTGCAGAAGCGGATCCACTGGAAGGCCGCATTTCGAATGATTCACCAATTGCTAAAAGCATGATTGGCCGCACTACCGGTGATCGTGTGAAAGTATTGACTCCCGGCGGGGAAATGGAAATCGAAATCGTTTCCATTACGTAAACTCACCAGCCATTCTTTCAAAGGATGGCTGTTTTTAAATGAAACGCTTCTTAAACCAATTCAATCTATTAATTTTAAATTTAAGATTCACCATTTTCCTCCCGCTTCGGCGCTATGGACAAGGCTCCCGCAATAAGCCGAGAAGACCACTCGTCTTATTGCTCCGCCCAGTCCTGAGCCGCGCCGGCGCTGAGAGAGCAGCTTAGATATGGAGCAAAACAGCGAAGACGCCTCCTTGGAGAAGGGGAAATAAGCATGCTCCTGCATCGCTTCGCTGCTTCGTCGCTTCGTCGCAAAGACTTGACCTCGCAAGCTTCGGCCAAGGTCTTAGCAACCTGTTTTGCGGAATATCGCCTACTTTATTAATACAACATATACAGAAAATTATTCAAAAAGACTTTAATGCCTTGAAACAACGAAGCAGACCATAAATGACACAGAAATTTATCATGATAGTTAAATTTGTTACATAAAATTATGATAGAATACCAAAGAAGGGGAGGCTACAACTATGGCAAATGAAAAAAAACCTTATCCCTCGCGAGTGAATAAGAAGAACCAATCCTCCACTAATTCAATGTTGAATGTAATGATTGGACTGGTATTTGCATTAATTCTTATCGTGGGAGCTTTTATATTCCTCGGGCAGATGGATGATACCGACAATGCCCAGGAACCTGAATCAGTTCAGATTTCCACAGATACAGATGATGAAGCGAGCGACGGGATAAGCGATGAGGAAGAACAGACAGATAACACCGAAGACCAGACTGAAAGCCCGGAACAAGAAGACCAGGCTTCAGAAGATGAACAATCGGATGAGCCAGCGGAGGAAGAATCTGAGCCGGCAACTGAAGACGAAGAAAATGAAGAAGATAAAGATACAGAAACTGCAGAAGAAAATGATGAAGAACAGGGCTCTGTAACCGGTGGCACAATTACCCGTCAGGAATCGAATGACCCTGTAGTCAAAGAAAGCATCATCAACACGAGCTGGGAGCCTGTAGGCACTAGCCAAAGCGGTGACCATGTTTCTGTTTACGACACTAATTCAGTGGACTGGCAGGAGAAAGTCAAGGCAATAACTTATGCAACCGGTCTTGCTGAAGACGAGATGTACATTATGCATATCGGCAACGGCGGTGGCCCGCAGAAATCGGTCGGTACTGTTCAATCGAAAGATAAATCAAAAAAATATCGTGTACATTTGGAATGGGTGGAAACAGAAGGTTGGAAACCTGTTAAAATGGATATACTGAATACTGTAGAAGGCGCTTATTAAAACAGCGTCTTTTTTTCTGAGCTGGAACAGCTCCAATGTGAATCTGAACAGCAGGCCCTACATTAATTTTGAACTTAATCGATTGTCTGTATAACAGGTATAAATTTTAAAGGAGACGGTAAAAAATGAGAATTGGAATCATCGGTGCAATGGAAGAAGAAGTTGAATTGCTGCGCGGGAGCATGGAGGATACGCAAACGGAAGTGATAGCGAATTGTGAGTTCACATCCGGCACATACCAGGGACAGGAAATCATATTATTGAAAAGCGGCATCGGCAAAGTCAATGCGGCCATGTCCACCACAATACTGCTCCAGCATTTCAAACCAGAGCTGGTGATCAACACCGGATCCGCCGGAGGTTTTGATGAAAATCTGGAAGTGGGTTCAATTGTCATTTCTGACGAAGTGCGCCATCATGATGTGGATGTTACTGCATTCGGTTATGAAATGGGCCAGGTGCCACAAATGCCTGCAGCTTTCCATTCCAACCCCGAACTGATTGAGCTGGCAGAAAAAGCAGTCAGTGAATTAGAGGAACTGCCATATGCGATAGGGCTGATCGCTACCGCAGATTCATTCATGAGTGATCCGCAACGTGTTGAACTGGTGCGCAGTCATTTTCCAGACATGAAAGCGGCTGAAATGGAAGCTGCAGCAGTGGCACAAGTTTGTTACCAGTTTGATACAGCATTTGTTGTCATCCGTGCCCTATCGGATATTGCCGGAAAAGAATCATCGGTGTCGTTCGATGAATTCCTGCCTGTGGCAGCCGAACATTCGACAAAAATCGTCCTGCGTGTAGTGGAACGCCTCGCGTCAAGGTTGTAATACAAATAATATAGTAAAAACTTTAACAATCACGGTTTTCCGAAGCTTACCGCTCGCTTTCCTCGGGCTCATGTCCAAGCCTCCTCGCTCACTCTAAAACCCGGTGCTCCTGTATCGCTTCGCTAGCTTCGTCGCAAATGGGATGGGCAAAAGTCTTTTGCCCATCCCATTCCCTGCGGGGTCTCGGCCGACTCGCTGATCCGAAGGAGTCGAGCGGACGCTTCTCCAAACCATTTACCTAATTTGTAGAAAAGTTTCATAAGATATGGAGCAAAACAGCGAAGACGCCCAGGGCATAGGGTTAAATAAGCATGCTCCTGTCTCTGCATCGCTATGCTAGCTTCGAGACATGAAAGGGCGTTGCATCGCTTCGCTGCTTCGTCGCAAAGACTTGACCTCGCAAGCTTCGGTCAAAGTCTTAGCAAGCTGTTTTGCGTAATATCGATTTACAGTTTCTCTTTCTCAACTATCAAAAAAGCTGCCGGAAAATATCCGGCAGCTTTTGCTTATACTTTTTTTAAGGTAAACGTGCTGATCATCAGCAGTGAGCAAATTAGAATCAGGAACATATAAACGACTGAAGGGAATGCTTCCAGTCCGAAGTATGAAAGCGTAAGGATGGTTCCTGCTGCAGTGATCGGCAGACCTGTAAAATAGCCGTTCGATTCACTGATATTGAATCGTGCCAGGCGGAATGCCCCGCTTGAAATATAAATCACAGTGAATACCATGCCAGCTATGCCGAAATCGCTCAACGCCAATTGGTAAATGAGAATCGCGGGGGCTACACCGAAAGAAATGATATCGCTCATGGAATCCAATTGTTTGCCGAGGTCTGATTCCTGGTTAAGCTTGCGTGCAACGATGCCGTCAAAACGATCCAGAAAAGCGGCTATGAAGATAAATAATACGCTGAAACTGTAAGAACCGTTAAGGGCGGCCATCAATGCCGCGCCGCCAAATGCGAGATTTCCGATGGTAAGCATATTGGCCGTGTGCGATTTCAATTTTTTTATTGTATGGTCCATCCGTTCTATAATAATCAATGGAGAATCCTCCTTAAGCACAAAATGATCTTCTTTTCATTATACTGTTCGTTTGGAAAAAATGGTAGACTTTTATCATGCTGGAGGTGTTTCTATGAAGAAAAGATTATATCAATATACAATTGAATTAACGAACGGCCCTGTGACTTCCAACTTGCTGCAGCGTTTTGCAAATTTTTCAGGAAGCAGGATGGCCATCAAAAATTATGTAAAAGCATATAAAATTAATACGGATGAAATTGTCGGAGAAGTGGAGGGATTTCCTACTCTGCACGATTTTTTTATACGGAAATTGAAGCCTGGAAGCCGGCCGCAAGCGGATACGGATATCATTTCCCCGGTTGACGGCAAAGTTGAAATAGCAGGAAAATTGCAGGAAGACAGCCGCTTTATTGTTAAAGGCCAGAAATATTCACTCGCAGAACTGTTGGGCAGCGAGGAAATGGCGAAACGGTATTCGAATGGCAATTACGCGGTTCTTTATCTTTCGCCCGCAAATTACCACCGGATCCACAGTCCGGCAGACGGAAAAATTTCGAAACAATTTGTGCTCGGCAAAAAATCATATCCGGTCAATCAATCCGGGCTGCTTTATGGCAAAGCTCCCATCAGCGGCAACTATCGGCTCATATCTGAAATTGAGACTGGAAGAGGCAATGTGCTGATGGTCAAAGTCGGAGCCATGTTCGTCAACTCGATCGAACTCACAAACACTAGTGATGAATGGAAAAAAGGGGAAGAGGTCGGCTATTTCAGTTTCGGCTCAACCGTCGTTTTGTTTTTCGAAGCGGACTGTTTCCGTTTTACGGAGAATATTGTGGATTGTGAACCGATCAAAGTGGGAGAAGCACTGGCAAATATGCTATAATCATTAACATTAAGTTGGAAGATACAGGAGTTGTTAAAAGTGTACCAGAAATTTATACCGAGCCAATACGTCAGAACAGTGTTTGATATCACACCGGAAAGCCTGCTGGAGAAAAATATCCGCGGCATCATCACTGATCTCGATAATACACTGGTCGAATGGGACCGTCCCGAAGCGACGCCAATGCTGATAGATTGGCTGAAAACGATGAAAGATGCGGAAATCCAGGTTGTCATTGTTTCCAATAATAATGAATTGCGCGTCAAGTCATTTGCGGATCCACTGGGCATTCCATTCATTTACCAGGCGCGAAAACCGATGGGCAAAGCTTTTCGGAAAGCGTTGAAAATTATGAGCGTCAAGCGGGAAAACGTCGTCGTTATCGGTGATCAAATGCTGACCGATATTTTTGGCGGCAACCGCAATAAACTGCATACCATCCTCGTCCTGCCGGTCGCAAAATCCGACGGGTTCTTTACGCGTTTCAACAGACTGGTCGAGCGCCGTATCATGAAGAGGTTGAAAGACAAAGGTTATATGACTTGGGAGGAAGAAAAAATTGACTGAAATGCCAAATTGCATCGGCTGCGGTGCACAGATACAAACAGAACATCCCGGTGAGCTGGGCTATGCGCCAGCATCGTCATTGGAAAAAGAAGAAATTATTTGCCAAAGGTGTTTCCGGTTAAAGAATTACAATGAATTGCAGCCGGTTTCCCTGACGGACGATGATTTTCTAAAAATTTTGAATGGCCTTGGCGAACGCAAAGGCCTGATTGTTAAAATCGTGGATATTTTTGATTTTAACGGCAGTTGGCTGCCTGGCCTTCACCGGTTTGTCGGCAACAACGAAATCCTCTTGATTGCCAATAAAGCGGATTTATTGCCCAAATCGGTCAAGCAGCAAAAACTGCTGCAATGGATGAAGCGCGAAGCGAACAAGCTTGGCCTGAAACCGGTTGATATTTTGACTGTCAGCGCCGCCAGTGGCAAAGGCGTGCCGGAAGCGATGGAAGCGATCGAACATTACCGCAAAGGCAACGATGTATTCGTGGTCGGTTCGACGAATGTCGGAAAATCCACATTCATCAACCGCATCATCAAACAGGCCACGGGGCAGGATAACATCATCACCACGTCCCATTTCCCGGGCACAACGCTCGATATGATCGAGATTCCACTCGACGATAAACAATCGTTATACGATACGCCGGGAATCATCAATCACCATCAGCTTGCCCATTACCTCAATCCGGCCGATTTGAAAAAAATCATGCCGAAAAAAGAGATCAAACCAAGGGTTTTCCAGCTCAATCCGGAACAAACCCTGTTTATCGGCGGGCTTGCGAGATTGGATTTCATAAAAGGGGATCGATCTTCATTCACGTTCCATATTGCCAATGACCTGCCGATTCACCGGACGAAGTTGGACAATGCCGATGCTTTATACGAGCAGCATTTTGGCGGCATGCTGGCACCGCCGTCTGAAGAATTCAAGGAAGATTATCCGAAATTGGTGCGCCACGAATTTCGTATCAAAGACGCAAAAACCGATATTGTTTTTTCCGGGCTTGGCTGGGTTACGGTTCAGCATCCGGATGTAATTGTCGCAGTGCACGCTCCAAAAGGTGTAGAAGTAATGCTGCGGCCATCTCTTATCTAGGAGGAATTGGATGAAGAAGTGGTATGCGGTGATCGGCGACCCGATTTCCCATTCGTTGTCCCCATTGATGCACGATACCTGGTTCAAAGAAAACGGTATAGACGCAACATTTATACCGATTCATGTTGAACCTTCAAACCTGAAGCAGGCATTCGAATCACTCCAAACTTTGGGGGTGAGCGGTTTCAATGTGACATTGCCGCATAAACAGGCCATCATTCCCCTGCTCGACGGAGTGGATGACACTGCGTCGATGATGGATGCTGTCAACACAGTTGTGCGCGGAGGCAAGCTTTATAAAGGGAGCAATACGGACGGTGATGGTTTTGTGGAATCTCTTTTGACCACTGAGTCCAGTCCCGATTCCAAAGTTCTGCTGATTGGCGCGGGCGGGGCAGCAAGAGGCATCAGTTTTGCTCTGAAACGCAGGGGATTCGGAGATGTCACAATCACTAACCGAACTCATCGACGCGCTGAGGAACTGGCTGATGAAAGCGGCAGCAAGTCAATGGTGAAAGCGGAAGCCGAGAAAAAACTGGGCGACTTCGATATCATCATCCAAACTACATCAGTCGGTTTGGCAGAGAATGAAGCTTTACCGATCTCACTCCAAAATATCAGGGCTGGCACACTGGCTGCTGATATCGTCTATAATCCGATAAAGACACCATTCCTGAAAGTCGCCGAAGAGAAAGGCTGCAAAACGCTGAATGGTGTTGGCATGTTCGTTTATCAGGGCGCTATCGCTTTTGAAAAATGGACCGGCCTAAAACCGGATACTGATAATATGATTCAAATGATAACGGAAAAACTAGGAGGCACTTATGTTAACAGGTAAGCAAAAACGTTTTTTAAGAAGTGAAGCACATCACGTCGATCCGATTTTTCAGGTCGGCAAAGGCGGAGTCAACGAAGCAATGCTCGTTCAAATTTCAGAAGCACTGGAAAAACGCGAATTGGTGAAAATCAGCATTCTGCAGAACAATGAAGATGATAAGAACGAAGTGGCTGAAAAATTGGCCAAAGGAACGAAAGCTGAATTGGTGCAATTGATTGGCCATACAGTTGTTCTTTATAAACAGTCAGTGAACAATAAGCGGATCGAGCTGCCGGTGAAAAGATGAAAAAGGCCGGAATTTTGGGAGGCACCTTTAATCCGCCGCATTTCGGACATCTGATCATGGCCAATGAAGCTTTTCACAGCCTGGGTTTGGACGAAGTCAGATTCATGCCGAACGCGATTGCTCCGCATAAGGAGGTCCAGGGTGTGGATGCTGCCCAGCGTCTGAAAATGACGCAATTGGCGATTGAAGGCTTTCCGCAATTCCGCATCGAAGATTTTGAAATTACGGAAGGCGGCGTTTCCTACACCTACAACACGGTCAGCGCATTGATGGCGAGGGAACCGGAAACGGAATTTTATTTCATCATCGGAGGAGATTCAATCGCAGATTTGAATTCCTGGCACCGGATCCACGAATTGGCAAATATAGTTCAGTTTGTCGGAATCGGCCGGCCGGGCTATGACACTTCCACCGATTTTCCAATCATGATGATCGATTCACCAGAAATGCATCTTTCTTCGACAATGCTGCGGGAAAGAGTTGCAGCTGCCCGGCCATTAACATTTTTCGTGCCGGAGAAAGTCGAAGCCTATATCCGAAAGGAGAGGTTGTATGAATCAGAGCAGGATGCTTCAGATAGTTAAAAAAAGGCTCCCCGATAATCGCTACGGCCATGTTGTCGGAGTGTTGAACACCGCAACTGCACTCGCCATCCGTTTTGGCGTGCCGCAGGAAAAAGCACAGGTAGCTGCCATTCTTCATGACGTTGCAAAGTTTTCCGATCGTGAATGGATGAAATCCATTATCGAAAAAGAAAATATGGATCCATTGCTATTGGAATATCATTCAGAATTATGGCATGCTCCGGTGGGTGCTTATGTCGCGTCTTACGAGTTTGGCGTAACGGATGAAGATGTTTTAAATGCCATCCGGTATCATACGACGGGTCGCGCAGGTATGTCAGATTTGGAAAAAGTGGTCTATATTGCCGATCTCGTGGAACCGAACAGAAAGTTTGGAGGCGTCGAAGAATTGCGTCAATTAAAAGAACAGGGATTAGATGTTATGATGGAAGCCTGCGTCAAACACAGCATCGATTTTCTTGTATCAAAAAATCAGCCGGTTTATCCGGATTCACTGAAGTGTTATGAATACTTCGTGCAACAGAAAGGGATAGTGAAAGAATGACTGAACATACATTATTGCAAATGGCTTATCAAGCAGCCGAAGATAAAAAAGCCGAGGACATCGTTGTCCTTAATATGGAGGGAATTTCTTTGCTCGCAGATTATTTCGTTATCTGCAGTGGGAACTCAGACCGTCAAGTTCAAGCGATTGCGCGTGAACTGATCGAGAAATCCAATGAAGCGGGAAATGAAGTTAAAAGTGTCGAAGGATTCGACTCTGCCCGTTGGATTCTTGTCGACCTTGGCGATGTGGTTGCACATGTTTTCCACAAGGACGAACGTTCTTATTACAATCTGGAGCGCCTATGGAGAGAAGCGCCTGAAATGGAAATATGAGCTACGGAAAATTTGCATCAATCTACGATAGTCTGATGCAGGACGTACCATATGAACAATATGTCGAGTGGGTGGCATCAAGGCAGACTTCCGGAAAATTATTGGATCTGGCGTGTGGCACCGGGACATTGTCCCAGCTTTTTGCTGAACTCGGATATGAAGTTACAGCCAGTGATTTGTCAGAAGATATGCTGGCGATGGCGAACCAGCGATTCCAGGAGGCGGGACTGCGTGTTCCGACCTATCAGTTGTCGATGGACAATCTTGAAGGTCTCCAAGGTTTCGATGTTGTCACCATCGCTATTGATTCGTTGAATTATCTGAAGACCGGTGAACAGGTGCAACAGACTTTCAATGAAGTGCATAAAGCTTTGAACGACGGCGGCAGGCTGTTTTTTGATGTTCATTCGATCCATAAAGTGGATGAAGTTTATATGGACAGCCCGTTTGTTCTGGATGATGAGGAAGTTTCTTTCCTCTGGCATACCGAGCCGGGAGCTGAAGAACACAGCGTTGTACACGATATTTCCTTTTTTGTTCGGCAGCAGGAAGATTTATATCAGCGGTTTGAAGAAACCCATGAGCAGCGGACATTTTCGGCTTCGACCTACAGCACCTGGTTGAAAGCAGCCGGATTTGTAATCGAATCAATTACGGCAGATTTTTCCGATGCTGAACCATCAGCTGAAAGCGAACGAATTTTCTTCTGTGCCAGAAAAGTATAACAGCAATTTCAAAACCACCATTTATGGTAACGGGTTCCGTTTTGAAGTACAAAACTTAGATTCGCAATATAATCGGAGACCAAATTCGTAATTGAATTGGTCTCTTTCTTTTTGCCGTTATATCAAGGTTTTCATTCAATAATCGACTTTTTTGGTAGTTCAATTGACAGACTATTCAGTTGGCTTACAATAGGTATTGTATAGCAGCGAATTGGTACACGAATTGCATACCATTTGCTATACGAAAATTTACCAATAAAAGGAGATGTTAAAATGAAATTCATCAAACCAAAGTACCTGAATGTCGAGCCAACGGAATACAAGTTATCGGAGAGAACGCGCAAACTCGTTTGTCATTACGCCGATTACACAGGACTTACCGAAAGTCAGGTATTAGAAGAAGCACTTGGCGGACTTCTTGAAGACAATGATTTTATCGAGTATGTTCAAAAGTTGCGGAACAATGTTCGTATCAAGCGCGAATTGGGTATCTTCGATGAGTAAGATGCGCCGATTAGCCGACTCAACAGATACCCTGCTTAGAGTTGATCCACCTGTCACACAAACTGATTTGGACGAACGAAACGATTTATATGATGTTCTCAACCCGAAAGATTTCAAAGAACACTTTCGATATCAGATATTTCGACCAACCGAATTTACACTTAACGGAAAGAAACACGTAATTCAAGTGAGCCATTGCGCCAATCCATTTTGTAAGAATTATGGTCTTGAACAAATCCCTTACAAGGGAAAAGGTTTGAGATATTCTTTCGGTAATTCAGATGACAAAAAAGTAATCGTCTGTTCGAAAGACAACCGCGATCCAGACGGAATCCCAACACTCAACTGCAACACGCGAACAATGTCCAATTGGTCGATTGCCACGGAAATTGAACGACTTCACAGAATCAACTCCACATTGACGATAGAACCCGAATATCAATTCCACAAAGACACCTGCACCTCAGAATCAACTCCACTTACAGAACCGAAAGATTTTTACAAGCGTGGAACAAGTACATCCAATTCACAACGTTATCAATGTAAAACGTGTAAGAAATTCACGAATGTTTTACCCGATAAAACAAGAAGCACAGGCTATCACCAACAACGAAATGATATCCTGCCGACATTTGCCAAGCATTTAGTGAATCGCGTACCTGTATCACGAACCTGCGAAATATTAGGCATTGGCCGTAGCACGTATTATTCAAAACTGGAATGGCTGTACCGATGTTGTTTAGAGTTTTTAGAATCCAGGGAAACAAAAGCTTTTCAAAAGAAAGATTTCCGTGAACTTTGGGTACAAACCGATAAAATGATGTATGTCCTAAATAACATTCGCAAAAAAGGCGAACGAAATCCCGAGAAACATTTGGTCGTTGAAAAGCAATTGCCTACACAAGTTGTCGTTAGCAGCGAACATTATTCGCGTTATGTATTTCGTGCAGATGTATGTTTTGATTGGGATATCACAAAAGACCAAATTTACTTTGATACCGATATTTACAAAGACGATCACCTGAATGATTTCCTAAGTAAAAACGGTAAATTTACGAAATACGGCACTCACCCAATGATGCCAAGCAAAACCGACACGCAAACATCTATGGATTATTCCAGTGCTCTTGCTCATTACAACAAACGCTTTTTATATGTGGATGGGCTACACGTGAATCATACCTATACAGCGATTGCTCATTTTTGGTTAATCAAGCAAATGGTAAACTCAAAAAAGTGGCGATTGATTACAGATGATGATGTTTCCTTAATTACAGCGATAAACCGAACCTTTGCCGAAGAAATTAAAGCGAAGAAAGCCTATACGTTTGTGTCTAAGGTGAATAAAAAGCTATCAAGGAAAGACGCGTTCGTTGAATTCAAGGACTCCATTAAGTTTTTGAAAGACTGGGGTAAAAAGAACGGTTATGTCGATCATACACTTCGTGAGTTGGCTATCTTTTATTTAGATGAAAAGTTAATGACTCACAGATTCCATCAAGTGAAGACAACAGCCGATGGAGAGATTTATCACACTCACGCAAAAAATCCAATTGAGCATCCAATCGGAATGATGGATCGAGGAATTCGGCAAGTTGATTGTTTAACGGATATGACCCATCTGCCACGAAATGTCCTTGCAAAATTCATTGTTCAGGTAAGCGACAATTCGGTTAACAGCTTTCTCCAACAAATTAGAAGGTCTGTTTCCACATTGGAACGACCACTTGTCACCAGTCGTGGCGATGGGAAGAGTTATATCTATTCAAATTTCAATCCGAGATACGCACAAATGAATCTTACGATTTTACGGACTTACTACAATTTCTGCAAGACTTATCAAACCGTTAAAATAGATTCTGACGGAAAGAAAATCAAAAAAAAAAAAACTCCTGCTCAGAGAATTGGTATTGCCGACAAGGTGTATGCCTGGGAAGACATCATCTACAAACGTTAAAACATCGAATGCTTGACCAAATCTTTGGTTGAGCTTTTTCTATAATTTAAGGAACTCGCTATAATTATCTGAATAATAAGGTAGAATAGTAAGGAAGAGGAAATAGAGGGGGAACCTGAGAATACCGAAAGGAGGATAATGAACGTGAAAAAAATAATTTCATTGTGTATGTTGGCATTTATTTTAAGCGGTTGTACAAGCGAAAATGGAAATGCTTCTTCAGAACTTTCTTCAGAAATTATTATTACTGAAGGTAATTATAACTTTACTGGTAGTAGTGAAAGTTGGGAAGTGCAGTACGAAGTAGATATTATTGAAAAAGGTGAAAATGAAAATCAAGTAGAAGAAAATGGAACAGCCAAATTTATCGGTGAAGGCGAACCTCCAAAAACGGTAGATTATAAGCTTGAAACCGAAAGTGGAGCGAATAGTTCTGAAGGATCTGGGATAATGATGAATGATGAAACTTTAAGTTTCGCACAAGGTTCTTGTGGAAATTGTGTTCCAATACAAGAAGATGAGGAACTGGAATTAGAAATTATATGGGATGGAAAATCAGAAATAGTAATATTAAATTCTAACGAATAACATCGCTTTTAGCGGTGTTATTTTTTTGCATTAAAAAATCACTTCCTGTCTATCGGAAATGAATCATCTTTTACTATTATAGATTTGTTTTGCAATTATTTCGGGATGATAGTGAAAATAGAAATATGGATCTTCTTGAAAAGATTCTACGAATCTTGAATCAATCATTAGGTTTACAGTTTCTTCATCGTTAAGGTTATACTTGGCTTTTATTTCTGACATCAACATTCCAATATATTCTTCGGCATCTTTTTGTTCAGGTTTATTATTTGGATCTAGTTTACGAATCGGTCTCTTTTCTATTTTTTTGTCGAACGCCATTTTAGCTAACTCCTGGCTCGGATAGTGTGCTACCAATTCACCGTATTCTTCAATTAATTCGCGGATCTTAAAGTTATTGAGTAGTGATATTGCTTCCTCGCCCGATACTTTGTAGATTTCCATTAAATCTTCTTTAACAACGTTGATGAATTTTTCGATATCTTTTTGTCGTTCGATCATTTTAGATACCTCCTTTTGTTTAGTGTATACCCAAATAATTATATTCTATTTAATAAATTTAATGAGACTATTTAAATTTCTACTTTTCACTTTATCTTTTTAATAAATATAGATATTAAAAAACTGTTTTTAAAAATCAAAAACAGTTTTTTAAAATAAACGTAGCGTAGATAAAGCCGTAGATGTAGCGTAGCGTAGATAAAGCCGTAGATGTAAAAAGAATTACTTTCTCTCTCACTAAAATTCCCTAGAACTCCTTTAGCTTTTTTTATATAGTAATCTCTTTTATCTAAAAGTCAACTATTTCTTTTATTTAATACAGAATTTCTCTATTTCTTCTTCAAAATAAATTTTTATAAATTCTAATTTATGAGCTATAGCCATTATTCTTTCAGCTTCTTTTCTATCAAAATCTTTGTTTTTAATAAAGATATTCAAGAATCCTATTGCTGAAACCGCATCTACTGACCTATTCGAGTTAAGGTACCTTTCAGTTAAAGGAGAAACTTGCAAGTAATCAGCAAAATTTTTTGCCATATATGTTTCCGCCTCTGTAATAGTTTCCAAAGAAATAGTTTTAGATAATTCCAAAATGTCAAAACTTCTCTTATCGTGTTTAGTTACAAGGAGAGGTTTTTCCTCAAGGGTAAACAGATCCTCGATGTAATAAACCAAATTTGCATATTCAGCCAACATTTTATTTATCCCGCGTTTTGTACAAATCACTATCGCAACTTTATTTTGAGATTTTATGCTTTTTATGAGAGGAATAAAATCTCTATCGTTAGAAATGATAACGAAAACATCAATTGTTTTATTAGTGTAAAGGTCTTTTACACCTTCTACTGTCATTTCTAAATCACCAGCATTTTTAGTTGCGTTTGAACAATGTCTAGAAGAAATACCTTGTGTATTTAAGTATGATTGTGTGTAATGAATCATTGGATTATCAGTCTCAAAATTCCCAAACGATACAATCTCGCTGATGTATAATCCGTTTTCGGTAAATTTGTTACTTATTTTTCTAAAGAAATCTAAACTTTCTATGGTCTCCCCATAACTAGCTAAACGCATAGATAAATTATCGTAATCAACATAAACTTTAGCGTTGAAACTGTCTTTGATTTTAGTGATGTCACTCTTATTCATTCCTCACCATCCATATTCAAAAAAGTCTTTCAATTTTGATAAGCATAATGAAAAAGAATGAAAAGGCGAGAAAATGAGAAGAAAAAAATAGCACCGCCAATTCGCGAATTTAGGTTTTTTGAAAACCTTTGCGAATTCAGGTGCTTTAAGTTTTATAAAAATTAAAATTTACTATTCGTCATTGTGTTCAAAAAACAGCGATTCTGTAATTTCTTCACCATCTTCTTGCCAAGCAATTTGAATTTCAAATTGATCGACTTGTTTAATTGTTCCTAATAAATTGAGTAAATTTCATAATTCCGAGACCTTGCGGCTCTAGGTGTGTAACGGCATGAAAATAGAGCACCTCCCCAAATCCTGTATAATGGTAGTCACCACAACAA
>NZ_JBHTKI010000007.1:0-220782 GCF_042675885.1 Metaplanococcus flavidus
TTGAACCGTATTGCGATGCCGATCCAGCTTGTAATCGTCCTTCAATAATTTCTTGATTTTCCGATGCCCAAAACGATACTTCGTTTTCCTGCACAACGTGATAATTGCTTCTTCCACTTTGTTCAACACGCTTGTGACGCCATCGGCGAGCCACCGGTAATAAGTAGAACGCGGGACACTCAACGCAGACAAAATGGCCGTCACCGTATACTTTTTTCGGTAGTTTTCGACCAATTGAAGAATTACTTCTTTTTCAACTCCTCTTGCAGTTCCAAATACTTTTTTAAGATCTCATTCTCCATTTTCAAATGCGCATTTTGGCGATCTTTCTTCTCGTCTTCACTCGCGAATTCCGGCCCATGCCCAAACGAATATTGCTTGCCGGCCGGTTGGTCGAACCGGTGGATTTCATTTGCCCGGTACCATCTCATCCACGTCTCAATCTGTGATTTATTTTTGATGCCATGCTTCTCCNTCCTGTGTTTACAGGAACCGCCTTTTTTGTTTTATCTTTATCTCTCTTCAACAGGAACGTATGTCTGCATTCCTGGTCCGATATATTCTGCACGAGGGCGGATCAGGCGGTTGTTTGAATACTGCTCAAGAATGTGAGCCAGCCAGCCGGATGTGCGTGATACTGCGAAAATCGGTGTGAACAGGTCATGTTCGATGTTCAATGAATGGTAGACAGAAGCGGAATAGAAATCAACGTTTGGAGGAAGAACTTTCTGGCCAGTGACGATTTCATCGATTTTTACCGACATGTCATACCATTTCTCTTCGCCGCGGATCTTCGTCAACTTTTGGGACATATCGCGCAAATGTTTTGCTCGCGGATCGCCTTTGCGGTAGACGCGATGGCCGAAGCCCATAATTTTTTCTTTGTTTGCCAGTTTTTTGTTGATGACAGATTCCACATTATCGACCGAGCCGATTTCAGTCAGCATTTTCATGACTTGTTCGTTCGCGCCGCCGTGAAGGGGGCCTTTCAATGCGCCGATTGCGGCCGTTACGCCGGAATAGACGTCTGATAGAGTCGCGACTGCAACCCGTGCAGTGAATGTCGAAGCGTTCAATTCGTGGTCGGCGTGAAGAACCAGCGCTTTATTGAATGCTTCTTCCTCGATAGCTGCGGGTAAGTTTCCGGAAAGCATATAAAGGAAGTTAGCTGCAAAACTCAAATCGCTTTTTGGTGCAATCGGTTCCTGGCCGCTGCGGACGCGGGCAAATGCAGTCACCAAAGCTGCAATTTTCGCCTGGATGCGGATCGCTTTACGATAATTCGCTTCCGGGTTCATCTCTTCAGCTTCATCATCGAACAAGCCAAGCATCGAAACAGCTGAACGCAGTGCAGCCATGGGATGAACAGTTTTGATATCGTAGGTTTTATAATGATCCAATACTGCTTGGGGCAGGGACATATTGTCAGCTAATTGCTGCTCAAGTTCAGCCAATTCCTCCTTTTTAGGCAGGCGTTGATGCCATAAAAGATAAATCACTTCTTCAAAGCTGGCGTTGTCGGCCAAATCGTCGATATCATAACCCACGTATGTAAGTGTGTCATCGATAATTGAGCTGATGGCGGATTGTGTAGCTACTACACCTTCTAAACCTTTTGTAGTTGTCATTTGAATCTCTCCTTTAAATTTGTTTAAGTCCTTAGTTGTGCGAAAGTACTCAGCATTAATGATTTGTGCAGGCGACCGGTAAGCGTTTACATTCCGGTGATTTCCTTCTGTCCAAATTGTCAATATGGCAGTTTTAGTAAATGTGGCTAATTTGTGCTGTTTATTCACTGTAACTTAATTTAAAGAAAATTCCGGACAGAATGATTGTGATTGCCTAAATGGCGATTGAAGCAGCGTAATCAAGTACTGAAGCAGGAAATTATGGATTTTTAACAAGGATATACACATAAAAAATAGCCGTGAGAAGAAAAAAACATTATTTCCTTATAACTTATTTCGTTCAATTAAAATTATTAGGAGAGGTTTTCCCAAGTGTTCACTGGTTTTGACTGCTCATTTTGGTCTCTTGAAACTATTAATTTTAAAATAGTTATTGTTTTATCTTGAATAAGCCTGTATTGTCAGAATCATTGCTTCTAAAGTAATGAGGCGGATTCTACAAAACTGGAGGTTGTTCGATGGGAAAAACAAAAAACAGATGGTTGATCGCGTTAGCGGCAATTGCGATACAGCTATCAATCGGGGCAGCTTATGCCTATAGTGTTTATACAACACCAATCAGCAGTGAGATGGGCTGGGAAGCAAAAGAAGTTACCTATGCCTTCACGATCATGATGGCTCTTGGGGGAATCTCGGCAGCATTCTTCGGCGGATTTGTCGAGAAAAGAGGACCACGAAAGTCTGCTATACTGGCAGCATTCTTATTCGGTCTGGGACAAGCGGGTGCAGGCTTAGCTATTCAGATCGAATCGCTTGGACTATTCCTTCTTACATACGGTTTGTTGAGTGGACTTGGATTGGGAGTCGGCTATATCGCGCCTATTTCAACTCTTGTCAAATGGTTCCCGGACCGCAGAGGATTGGCCACCGGAATGGCGGTTATGGGCTTTGGAGCTGGTGCGCTGATTACTGCACCTGTTGCAGCTAATCTGATCGGCACATTCGGTGTCAGCACGACTTTCTATATACTCGGAATCAGTTATTTTATCCTGATCGTATTGGGAGCGTCTTATATTGCGCCGCCGCCATCCGGCTGGATGCCGCAAGGAATGCAGGCGGCCATCGATTCCGGAAAGAAAGTAATGAAAAAGGATCTGGAACAATTGACTGCCAAAGAAGCGGTGAAAACACGGCGCTTCTGGATGGTCTGGTCAATGATGCTGGTCAATGTCAGTGCCGGCATCATGATTATTTCTGTTGCGTCACCAATGTCACAGGAGCTGATTGGCTTGTCAGCAGCAGGCGCAGCTACCTTAGTCGGTATCATGGGAATTTTCAATGGCGGAGGCAGACTCGGCTGGGCTGCGATTTCTGATTACATCGGACGTCCAACCGTCTTTACGATTTTCTTCGGGCTGCAGATCGTTGCGTTCATAATGCTTCCGAACATTACCAATGTACTGGTATTTCAGGCATTGATACTGGTTATTGTCAGCTGCTATGGCGGCGGGTTTTCGAATCTTCCGGCATTTATCGGAGATCTTTTCGGTACCAAACAATTGGGTGCAATCCACGGTTATCTATTGACGACCTGGTCGCTCGGCGGCATCATCGGCCCGGCAATCGTTTCACAGATCAGAGACCGGACTGACAGTTATGTTCCGGTGTTTTACGTATTCATTGTCCTGGTTTCCATCGCATTCCTGATTTCCCTGTTGATCCGTTGGGACATCAAGCGGATTGAAGGAAAAGGGCAAGCGGAAAAAGTGACAGCCGCTTCAGAAGAACTCCGTCCGCAAGAGGGGAACAGCTAAACTTTGAATAGGCAGCAGCAGAAACATTAATCTCCATAAATTGAACTAGTAATGTATTGGATCCGATATTCCGCAAAACAGCTTCGCTTGCCTGGGGGCTCGCGCTGAGCTAACTCGGTCTCGTTTCACTTCGCCCGAGTGGATCTCAGCACTTCGCTTGGTCCCCTGGGCGTCTGCGCTGTTTTGCTCCATATCTAAGATACTCTCTCAATCAAAGTTACTTTCCTAGCGAAGGTGCGCCTTCATTTTCGACAAGCTTGCGCAGGAGCATAATCTTTGCATTGGTCCTTCTGCGACGAGCTGTGCGCAGGAGCATAATCTTTGCCCTTGTCCATAGCGCCGAAGCAATATACAATTATTAATTCTTCAATTCAACTGACATATAAATAAAATAAAAGCTGATCCCGAAAACCACAACGGTTTCGGGATCAGCTTTTTAGGTTTGAAGGCAGTTCGTATGAAAAGCGGGCTGCTATTTTTATGCTGTTAAAAATTACGTGAAATAGTTCAACTATTTCTTGGGGGTAAGAAGTTTTCAAAAGTTCTATGTGGGGTAATCGCTTTATGAGTGGGTTTGTAGTTCAAAACAGAGGGATATGAAAAATTTTATGTAAACGAAGCCCGAAATTAACCCACTTCATTTTAAATCCGAATCATACTTGATAAGATGCATTAATACAGAGGAGGGGAAACTTTGCTTGAAACTTTACTGTTTGATGGATGGAAAAGTCTTGTCCGGATTGTCATAATGGCGATACTCATATACGGATACCTCATTCTCATAATGAGACTCTCCGGAAAGAGGACCATGTTACAGTACAACATGTTCGATGTAATTATTTCTGTTGCTTATGGTTCGACTATTGCGACCATTCTGGTTACCGATAAGATTTCTTTTGCCGATGGCGCAGTTGTTCTAGGCATGCTCACACTCATCCAGTTGTTCATAGCTGTAATGGAAATGAAATCAAAAAAGTTTGGAGCAATCATAAATCCCACTCCAACGTTCCTGTACGTTAACGGTGAATATTGTGAAGAAGTTATGGACAAAGAACGGGTTCTGAAGAGCGAAATCAGAAATGCTGTTCGACAGCAGGGCATTGGTTCAATGGAAAAAATCGAAGTTATAGTTTTGGAAGGGAATGGGAAACTGTCCATCATAACCAAAAGCGAGGCAGGAGCCAAAGATACCCTCATAGATGTACACCATTAAACATGAAATATGCCCGCCACTTCTCCGCCTGGCAGCGAGGAAATGACGGGCATTTGAAATTTTTACATAATTTGCTTGAACACAGATGGCAGTAGCTTAAGCATGCGATCCTGCCTGTTGGAGTAGTTTTGTTACCGGCTCCGTATCTTGGACAGCAGGCGAAGAATTTCTAGATAGAGCCATACTAACGTGACGAGCAATCCGAAAGCCCCGTACCATTCAAAATATTTCGGAACACGGTTATTGGCGGCATTTTCGATATAATCAAAATCAAGCACGAGATTCAATGCGGCGACGATGACGATGACAACACTGATGGCAATGCCGATCGGAGATGAGTCATGCAAATAAGGGACGTTGAATCCGAAAAATCCCCCGACGAACGATACGATATAGACGAGGAAAATGGCGCCTGTGGCAGCGATCACACCAAGTCTGAAGTTCTGTGTCACTTTGATGAAACCGGATTTATAGGCAAATAACAGACTGAACAGCACACCCATTGTCAGAAGAACAGCCTGGAATACGATTCCTCCGTATTGAGCTTCGTATTGTGCAGATATGGCCCCTAGAAATAATCCTTCCAGCAGCGCGTAAAGCGGTGCGGTAAAAGGTGCGATTTTCGGGACGAAAATAGTTATGATGGCAACGATCAAGCCTCCGATTGCACCGATAAGTATAAGCGGCAGGACGCTTCCGGGGTTGGTGACAAATTGGTTCCAGGAATAGACAAATGTAGCCAATACAAGGAGCAGAAGGATCAATGTCTTATTCACCGTTCCCCGGATGGTCATTGTCTGGTTAGTATCCACATGGTCGAATTTTTCAAATGCTTCTTTTTTCAAACTTGGATTTCCGCTTCTCAAAAATTTCACCTCTTTATTTTAGCGAGCAGAATCATTATATCCTGTATGTTCTGATTGACCAAATTATAATTTCATAACAACAGGACCGGATCATCAATGTACACCGCGGTGATCCGGTTTTATTTTACCGGTAAGTTTGATTGCTGGTTTTTAGGTAATTAGAGAAATAGTACATTAAAAACGAGAGGGGGACATTGTCTTGATTACCCATCAATTACTGATACTTTTATTTATCGGCTACATCATCTACACAATCGATATCAAAAAGAACTATTTCCCGGTACCTGTCGTACTGGTCATCATAGGCTTGGGCTTGTCCTTCGTACCTTATTTTGATGGTTTTAATATATCTAAAGATATTATCTTTCATGTATTTCTGCCGGCAATCCTGTTCACTTCCGCTTATCAGTTTCCTTTGGAGCAATTAAGGAAAAATATAGGGATCATCACAACTTTGAGTACACTGGGATTAATTGCAACAGTCGGATTGCTGGGTCTGTCGATTTATTTTGCCGGGGCGTTGTTCACCGGTGTAACTTTTACAGCAGCTTTTCTGCTCGCTGCCATTCTGGCACCGACTGATCCGGTTTCAGTGACGACAATTTTGAAAGAAAGCAGCGGCGCCGAGCAGATAGCCGATGTGGTGGAAGGGGAGTCGATGATCAATGACGGCACCAGCATCGTCTTTTTCACCATCTTCCTGACAATGTTACAGACGGGTAATGGCTTTTCCGTCGGAAAATTCATTTTGGAACTTCTGCTGGTATCCATCGGTGGAATCCTGCTGGGCATGCTGGCAGGCTGGCTGATGAGCAGCACAATCCGTTTTACGAAAGATAAAAAGTATCAGGTCATATTAAGTGTCGTCGGTGCATACGGGGCTTTTTATATCGGCGAAGCGATTGGTGTATCCGGCGTGCTGGCAACAGTAGCTGCCGGTATATTTATCGCTTATGAGTTGAGCAAGGAAATCAAAGAAGATAATTTACAAAAGTCACTCGATGGGTTTTGGGACATTGTTACACCTGTTTTACTGGCGGTATTGTTCCTGTTGATCGGCATACGAGGTGCTGATTACCTGGTATTTTCTGGATGGGGCTTTGCGGTCGTTATTTTCATCCTGTCGCTCATTGTGCGATATTTGGTCATCGGGGGCTTCATCTACGGCGTACCCCGGTGGAGGCATGAATTCAAAAACGATTTTTCCACCATCACTTTGACTACGTGGTCGGGCATAAAAGGGGCCATGTCGGTGGCTTTGCTGCTATGGTTGGAAGAAACAGCTTCAGGAAAAGATCAGATATTGGTATCTTTGGCATTTGCCGTTATTCTATTGTCGCTGGTGATCCAAAGCGTTGGCATCTATCCATTGTCCAAAGTGCTGAAAAATCTCCAATGATCATTTAGTTGTGGATCTGCAAATGCATAAGAAAGGCCACTGCTAATTTTTAGCGGCGGCCTTTTGGAGATGAGTATTCGATTTATTCGGGAAACTCGGTTTCATCGTTTACAACATACCAGGCATCATTCACTCCCTGGCCGGTCACATCACCTTCTGCCATATCGTTGATGAAGTAATAGAGGGGATAACCTTTATAAGTTACTTGCATTTCCCCATTGTCTTCCCGCGTAATCGTGCTGAAATCACTTTCTGCATAACCCTCCGGAACTTCTACTTCAGACGCAGTGAATGCCGGCCAATTGACCAGGCAGTCGCCGGTGCAATTGCTTGTATCCATTTCGTCATTGGTGAAATAATACAGCGTCATCCCATCTGAATCGGCCAGATAGGGACCAGTATCTTCGTTTTCCATCAATTGCAGCGTCTGGGCGGATTGTTCACCTTCTTCGGAAACTATGGGTTCATCAGGTTTATCATCTGGACCTGAATATCCACCAGTAGTATCTCCCTCGCCGTTGCCGCAGGCCGTCAATACTGCAACCATGAATATGACAATGAAAAGTAACAACCGCTTTTCCATTTTCAACACCCCTTTTCAAATTTTACCAGTGAAGGCAGGCAGTCGATGGAAACTTAAAGCAAGAAAGGTTAATTCATAACAATTACCCCTTTGCCAGTCAAGGATTTCAATTTCGGATGAGCGCTGCAGCTCAAAAATTTCTTCGTTTCTGAAATGAATTATCTTTAGTTTAACTGAATATTCAGTTCTTTTCCATTCAATTGCATTAGGGCAGCAGACATTGCGTGTGGGTTCATCCATCCGGCAGAGAAAAACAGGGCATTGATCGCTGTCTGCATATGATAAGATAAATAAAAAGAAAATTTCGATATCTGATCGGGAACGGAGGAATCCAATGAGTCAGCTAATCGATAATGCAATCTGTTTTGCAGCGGTGAAACATCATGGCCAATATCGGAAAGGGACGAATACCCCTTATTTTACTCATCCATTTGCTGTTGCAATGATTCTGGTGGAAGAAGCGCAGACAGAAGAGATTGTAGTTGCGGCACTGTTGCATGATACGCTTGAAGATACGGATGCAACAGAGGAGGAGCTTTTCAAAAATTTCGGGGAGGACATTCTGATGCTGGTAAAAGCCGCTTCTGAACCGGATAAGTCTCTATCCTGGGAATTGCGGAAACAGCATACCATCGAGGGATTGCCGCTTCATTCCATTGAAGAATTGCACTTAATCCTGGCGGATAAATTGCATAACCTGCGCTCTATTCATGCAGATGTACAAAAACAAGGAGAAAGAATATGGCAAAGGTTCAATAGAGGAAAACGTGATCAATGCTGGTATTACATGGGTATCATCGGAGCGTTAAAAAATAGGAAAAAAGAAATCCCGCTGCTCAGAAAGTTGGAAGAAGAAGCGATGGAGCTTTTCATCGGTAAAAAGCGGCTGAAACTGCATGATATTCAACTCCTGTTTAATACCTTCCATTCACACATTGATAAAGAGCGGGAAGAATTGATGGAATCAGGATTGGACGATTTCATAGCAGAATTGCAGAATGCGGCATCTGAATTTGCGTCGGCACAGGATGAAACATTACTGCCAGTTCAACTTCTGTTAAAGGACGCCAACCTGGAACTCACCCTCGCGGAGGGGAACGGAATTCAGGCATACGCCTATCTTCAGGAACTTAAGCACCGCCTTGCCTGGAGTGACGAACTTTTTCTGAAATATTTCAGGCAATTTATTGCACCGGATGCTTTTCGCCGAATAGCAAAACAGACAAACGGGGATTAGAGCTATTAAGGGTGCTCCAAATGTCGCTTCCGAAGCGACCAAATCCCCAGCTGAAAATCGTATCCTTAAGTTGTAAAGAAAACTTGAGGAGGAACGCAAAATGAAAAATGAATTGACAGAATTGGTATTCATACTCGACAAGAGCGGTTCAATGGCCGGATTGGAGAAGGACACGATCGGCGGTTTTAATGCGCTGGTCGAAAAGCAGCGGAACCTGCCCGGCGAAGTGCGGGTTACCACTGTTCTTTTCAACCAGTCCTATGAACTGCTGCATGACCGGATTGCGCTGACAGGAATTTCACCTCTTACAGAAAAGGATTACGAAGTTGGCGGCACTACCGCTCTATTGGACGCCATCGGCTCGGCAATCCAAAAAATAAACAATGCCCAACAGCGAACGATGGAACGGGAACGAGCGGACAAGGTGATGTTCGTCATCACGACGGATGGCATGGAAAATTCGAGCTGCGAGTATAATTACCGGAAAATCCATGAAATGATTGCAACGCAGAAACAGGAAGGCAATTGGGAATTCATCTTTCTCGGGGCGAACATCGATGCTGTCGCTACAGCGAAGCAATTCGGTGTGGCAGAGGACTTTGCTGTCGAGTACCACGCAGACGCTGAAGGCACCCAGCTGAATTATAAAGTCCTGAGCGAAGCGGTGACCTCGTTCCGTACCGGCCAATCAATCGACCGCAACTGGAAAAAGGAAATTGAAAAAGATTTTAAATCCCGTCCGAAAAAATAATTCAGAACTTATAAAGCCTCTCCTCAGTGAGAAGGCTTTTTTGATTGCCTTAATATCCTGTAGTTTTGATTGAAAAGGCAAAGGGTAGTGAATCTATACGGAGAAATTTATTTCAAATCGATTGTTGGAGGTATGTAAACAATGGATCAAAAGGGTAATAAACGATTCGGTTTTTTCGGCGGGCAAATGGAAGTGCAGGAAAATATTGAGCAATTGAAAAGCGACGGCTACCCAACTGATAATATGTACGTTATTGCCAAGGATAATGAGCAGATCAATGCCTTGCGTTCTTATTCGGATGTGCATTTCAGTACGGAACAGGATGGGGAATGGATCGAAAAATTCAAAGAGATGTTTTCCGGTAACCACACGTTAAAGAATGTGTTTGAAGAAATGGGGTTCAGCCGGGAGGAAGCGGAAGATTATAATCGGCGTATTGAAAACGGAGAAATTTTCCTTTTTGCGGATGATGAAGTCTATACGGAGTCCGATAGGAAAGGAACGGCTTTATCGACTGATGAGACATACAGAGAAGACGAAAAATACACAGATACCCATAATGTTTCTGACTCTGCAGGAGTGGGCAGTTCATTTAACCGGGACAACGACTTTCAGGAACCGGCCAAAATGAGCAGGAAAGAGCGGCGAAAGAAACTTTCCGGAACTGAAGAGGAAAGCCTGTTACTGCACGAAGAACAGCTGGCAGTCAACAAAGAGCGTGTCCAGACCGGTGAAGTGAACGTCAGCAAACGAATTGTTGAAGAGCAGGAACAGATGGATGTGCCGGTAGAACGGGATGACGTGGTGGTTGAAAGAAGGCCGATGATGGACAATGGCAACGGAGATGCAGAAATTAAAAAAGAGCCGTACCAGGTGGGTGATGAACTTCACATACCTGTTGTCGAAGAAAGGCTCGTGGTGACGAAAAAAGAAGTGGTCACAGAAGAGATTGTAGTCACCAAAAGGAAAATCAGCGATACGGAACATATTTCAGAAACTCTTCGCCGTGAAGAAGTGGATATCGATGAAAACAATTTACCTGCGAATGATCGAAAGAAATAAGCGGCAAAATTCATCGTCGGGATTTTCCATTAAATTCGGCAATGTTTAATATAGGCCGTGCAGGGTAGACAATTTATAGTTTCATCTACAAAAAAATCACAATTTATTGGAGGTTTTATGATGAAGAACAACAATAACAATGACAAATTAGTAGGTACTTTTGAATTGCAGGCTCAGGTTTATAATAAAATTGAAGAATTGAAAGAGCAGGGATACCGCGAAGAAGATATGTACGTAGTTGCCAAAAATGGAGCCGACATCGATACATTGCAGGACAAAACCAGAACAAACATTACGTCTTCAGACCAAGACAGTGATTGGAAAGATAAATTCACAAATCTGTTCTCCAGCGACGATACGGAACGCAGTTCTTATCGCAATGTAAGTGATGACAGAAACCAAAGTTCCGATTACAACAGCCATGTGGAAAATGGCCGCATCCTATTATATGTGGACCGGGATTTTGGCAGCAGATCAGGAACTTTTGGAACCGGAAGCACGACAGGTGCAGGCGGAGACCTAAGCCGCAGCAATACATCCGACTTGGGCAGAGACAATACTTCTGACTTGGACAGAGGCAATGAAGAAAGCATGAAACTCCATGAAGAACGATTGAACGTCGATAAAGAGCGGGTACAAACTGGTGAAGTGAATGTCGGCAAGCATGTTGTGGAAGAAGAACAGTCAGTCGACGTGCCGGTACAGCGTGAAGAAGTATATGTGGAACGGCGGCCTGTCAATGATGAAACAGGAACCGGCACTACAGACCGCGATGGCCTTGGCGAAAAAGATTCGATTCATGTGGATGTCAATGAAGAGCGTTTAAATGTATCGAAAGATGAAGTCGTCGGTGAGGAAATCGTCGTGGGCAAACGCAAAGTCAAAGACACGGAGCATGTCAGTGAAACCGTTCGCCGTGAAGAAGCAGATGTTGATGAAGGCACAAACAAAAGCAGAAACAAAGACAATGATTTGTTCGATGATGACGACCGCAAACGCGGATTATAAACGACTCTGTTTGTGATTCAAATAATAGCGAAGCCGTTCCGGAATTTCCGGTACGGCTTTTATTTATGTGGAAATCCTTCAGGTGTTTTCTGCCCGTTATTGAAACTTACTCACCATTTTTCCGTATTTATAGAGGGAGGGGAGGAGAACCCGATGATAAAACAGCCTGCAATTAATGTACCTAAATCCTTGTTTGCAATATTTTTGGACTGGGTGACTTTGCTGCTCTTTTTAGCGGTCATCATTTACCTGGTCGTACAATATCCATCATTGCCGGATCAAGTGCCGGGACATTATGACTCATCAGGGATGGTTGATCGATGGGGAAGCAAAATTGAGATGTGGATCTTGCCGCTGGTCGGTGCCGGTCTTTGGGTGCTGATGACAATAGTGGAAAAATACCCGCATACCTTCAACTACATAAATCTCAGACAGGACAATCTAGAAGCACAATACCGCAATGCAAAGCTCATGATTAATGTCTTGAAAAACGAATCTGTCTTATTGTTCAGCTTCCTGATATTCCAGGACATTCGTGTGGCGAACGGAGCGGCAGAAGGATTGGGCTATTTTTTCATGCCCGTATTCCTGTTCGTGATTTTCGGCAGCATGATCATATTTCTAATAAGAATGCTCCGCATGTGAAGAGCAGAAAAAGCCTGTGGAAAGCAGTCAGCCAGTAACCCACAGGAAAACATGGTTATCCACAGAGCAGCAAAGTTATTAACTATTTGATAGTACAAGTGTATTAAATTGAAGTTGGCAGCGATATTTATTTGATACAACCGTATTGTATTTATTGAATTATAAAAGTATTCTGATAAAATGGATATATGCCAAAACTTATCGATCACCAAACCAAAAAATTGGATATAGCACATGCCGCGTGGAA
This sequence comes from Metaplanococcus flavidus, assembly GCF_042675885.1. NCBI lineage: Bacteria > Bacillati > Bacillota > Bacilli > Caryophanales > Caryophanaceae > Metaplanococcus > Metaplanococcus flavidus. The sequence goes on from NZ_JBHTKI010000007.1 coordinate 12,454, forward strand.
AATAATTTTAAAGGAGGGCGTGGGAGGGGCATCTGTACGGAATATAGCAAAGGAGGCAAGTATTACTCTTGGAGCATTGCGTTATTATTTCGCATCGCAGGAAGAGCTTCTGGCATTTACGGAAGACCTTGTTCATGCAGAGCTGGCTGAGCGGACTTCCGAACTTCTCATGATGGATCTGCCGCCTCAGGAAAAAATCCTCAATGTATTGAATGGTTTGTTGCCTGCAGCTGGAAGGGAGGAAGCAGCGACGGAAGCCAGGTTAATATTCAAATTGCAGACAAAATACGCGAATAAATCATATGATTCAAGCCGCGACAGCATTTATCAGGCAGTAAAATCCATCATGTCGAACCTCGTGATGCTCAATCTGCTGAAGAAGGACGTGGATCTGAGCCTTGAAACTGACAGGCTTTATTCTTTAATGGATGGTCTGGCAATGGATCTGATGCTTCGGGGGAGCGACATTAAACCGGATAAAGCCCGGAACATATTGGAAACACATATCAAATCCCTATGCAAAGAGGGGAGTGGGGGTTAATTTTTACTCCTGCTTTAAATTTGACGCATTTTAATTTAAAAGTAAAATAGTTATACAAAGTTTATATAGAGAATAGAGAATGAAGTAAGTTTACATAATATAAATATTTGTTTAAAAAATAGAGGTTTAGAAAATGAAAAAAGAAGGTATAAAACAATAAACTTTTAATTACTTTGAATTTGAAATAAACTATAAAAGCAATTCATCCCAAAAGAGGAGTTGAGACCGATGAGTTTAGAAACGATCAAAGGTTCAAGCATGGTTGTCAAAATGACGCGTACTCTAATGAATGAAGGCTGGTTATTCACTCCAAATGAATTTGATGTCATTGTCAAAGCGGAAAATAAAACAACTGGAGAATCCATTCATTTTCCTTCCATCGGAAATTTGAAAACCTGGCTGTATCAGAAAGCATTAGGAGTTTAAAAACATAAAAAATCCCGGATCTCATTAAAATTGAGATCCGGGATTTTTCATTTATACATACTCACATCATCTTCTTGAGCGCCATTACAGCTTCATCCGCTGTCTTTTGATCAACCGTAATCCGGTTGATCACTCGTCCTTCCACCAATTCTTCCAAAGACCAGGTTAAATGGGGAAGATCAATTCGGTTCATGGTCAGACATGGACACATATAAGGATTAAGCGACACGATATCACGGTCAGGATAATCGCTGATCAGACGGTTTACAAGATTCATTTCTGTGCCGATTGCCCATTTTGATCCCGGTTCAGATGCTTCAATCATGTCGATGATGTATTTGGTCGAACCGGCATAATCTGAAATGCTCACCACTTCATATGTGCATTCCGGATGGACCAGGATATTGCGGTCGAGTTCTTTCTCACGCAGAATTTCAACATGCTTCGGCAGGAAATTCATATGTACCGAACAATGGCCTTTCCAAAGGATGACTTTGACATCGTCCAGTTCACATTGCAGTTCCAGCTTCTGCCTGATGGGATCCCAAACAGCCATCTGTTCAAGCGGGATCCCGAGTTTTACTGCGGTATTCCTGCCAAGATGCTGATCTGGCAGGAATAGCATGCGCTCTTTTTGCCCGAGTGCCCACTGCACCATTTCCACCGCATTAGAGGAAGTCACAGTTGCGCCGCCGTTTCTGCCGACAAAAGCTTTGATGGCAGCTGTAGAATTGACATAAGTCAGCGGGGTGATGGAGTCTCCGAATAGCCCCTGCAGCTTGAGCCATGCGCGTTCTGTCTGATCGATATTCGCCATATCCGCCATTGAGCAGCCCGCACGCATATCGGGAAGCAGAACGGCCTGCTCGGGAGTCGTCAGTATGTCTGCCGTCTCAGCCATAAAATGGACACCGCAGAAAATGATGAAATCAGCGGTTTGGTCACCGGCTATTTGCGACAGCTGCAATGAGTCTCCTGTTACATCCGCATAGCGGATCACTTCATCTTTCTGATAATGATGGCCCAGTATATAAAGGCGATTGCCTAATAATTTCCGTGCCAATGCCGCACGTGCATGCAATTCCTCGGTTGATGCAGACAAATAATGGGCGGGCATTGCATCCGCCGGTTGAAGTTCTTCGAGTAATGAAGTCATTGGGTAATTGCCTCCTTATGTGAAACGCTTAAGTTCATGGTCATATCGAGGTTGCTGACGCTGTGTGTCAATGCGCCGATGGAAATGACGTCGACGCCGGTATCCCGGTAATCCGCAAGGTGAGCCAAATCGATGCCGCCGGAAGCTTCTGTCCGGATGTTGCCGGGCACGCGTTTCACCCAGCGGCTGACTTGATCCGGCGACTGGTTGTCGAACATGATGACGTCCGGTGCTGCGGCGATCGCTTCCAGCAATTGCTGTTCTGTTTCCACTTCCACTTCGACCATCATCATGTGGCCGTGTGCTGCCCGGACTTTTCTGACGGCTGCCGTGATCGAACCGGCAGCGGCGATGTGATTGTCTTTCAGCATGACCGCGTCATAAAGTCCGTTCCGGTGATTGAAGCCTCCTCCTGTCCGTACTGCATATTTTTCAAACATGCGCAGACCCGGCGTAGTTTTTCTTGTGTCAACGATACGGGTGTGGGAGGACCCTAGCGCCGCCACACAATGATGGGTCAAAGTGGCAATCGCACTCATCCGCTGGACAAGATTGAGGAAGACGCGTTCACCGGCCAAAATTCCTGCCACATTGCCGCTGATTTTCACAATCGCCTCACCGGTAAATGCGGCGTCGCCCTCGTTTTTGAACTTATGCACGGTTATAGTAGGGTCCAGCAACTGATAGCCCCATTCGAAAATCGGCAAACCGGCAATGATGCCATCCGCTTTCATCCGCACGATTGCCTCGCCCTGATTGCTGTCTTCAAAGATGACGGAGGAGGCATCCCGATCTCCCATATCTTCTATTAAAAAGTTTTTTAACGCATCTTGTGCTTTCAATTTGTTCATCATACAGTCTCCTTGCTTTGTATTTTACGTTCATTGATACTAATTCCACTTTTGGATAATTCAATGACTTTCCCTTGCCAATCAACTGATAGGGCAGGGAAGTCGATTCGGAAATGCGCACCGCGGCTCTCTTCCCGCAAATAAGCCGCAGTCGCGATTAATGTGCTGGATGTTAATCGGTGGAAAAGGCTGATATCTTCATTGCTCAGATTGAGTAAATCTTCAACTGGCGGCAATTTATATTCATCAATAAAATCTTTCAACCGTTGATTTTCCCGGAGAATGCCGACTGAATGGGTCATGTCTGTCCGCAATGACTCGTGAAGGGGATACGCCCCAATTTGTTTAAAGGCTGTAAAATTCCAGCTTTGTTCAAGGAAATGGGAGTTTTCAAATTCATCCTGGACTGATTTTGAAAGAGTTTCTGCCAAGCGTTTCGCAAAAACAATCGCTTCAAGGAGCGAATTGCTGGCCAGCCGATTGGCGCCGTGAACTCCGGTGCAAGCAATTTCTCCAATGGCATATAGGCGGGCGATGTTTGTTCTGCCTCTGTCGTCCGTTTTTACGCCTCCCATATGAAAATGTGCGCCAGGTCGTACCGGCAATAGATCGGTTAAGGGATCAATTCCGTGATACTGGCAATTTTTCAGGATCGAAGGGAACTTATCACCGAAATCGGTTATATGGCGCGCGTCCAAAAAGACGGGGCCCTGCTCCTGCCAATGACATTCGATTGCGCGTGCAACGATGTCCCGGGAGGCAAGTTCTTTTAATGGATGAATTCCTTCCATAATATTGTGTCCATGTTGATTGACCAACAATGCTCCTTCTCCACGAACAGCTTCGGAAATTAAGCCTTCGGATTTTCCGTCTATTGTCAAAATGGTGGGGTGGAACTGGACGAATTCAAGGTCTTCCAAAATCGCTCCAGCGCGATAGGCGAGCGATAAGCCATCGCCTTCTGCAACATTTGGATTGGAAGTATGGCTGTATAGGGCACCGATACCGCCTGTTGCGAGAACAGTATGGCGGGCGTAGATGGATTTTCTGAATCCGTCTTTATCACTCGCTATGACTCCCAGGCAACCTGTATCGGCGACAACGAGCTCAAGGGCCTGATGATGGGGGAAACGTTGGATCCGGTTCTCTGTTTTCTTCATTAAATAACTCATCAATCCTCTGCCCGTCTGATCACCTCCGGCATGAAGGATGCGGCGGGTGTTGTGGGCGCCTTCCATTCCGAGAATGGGGCTGCCGGAAACATCTTTATCGTAAGGCAGCCCGTCTGCCATTAATTGGCGGATGATGGATTCACCTTCATCTGTCAGAATTGCCACGCGTTCTGGTGCTGAATGACCGGCGGTCGCCTGTAACGTATCTTCGGCGTGAGCTTCAGGGGAATCAGTGGAATGAAGGCTCGCCGCGATTCCTCCCTGTGCCAGCATTGTATTTGTGTTGACCGGTGTGTCTTTCGTCAATACGGCAATCTTCCAATCACGGGGCAGCGAATGGGCCAGCATCAGGCCGGCAGCACCTCCGCCAATAATAAGAACATCAAACAAACTTTACACCTTCTTTACAAGTGTCTTGACACTATTAATGACATAAAGATACAGTGATTACAAGGTTAAAATGTATTTTGAAGGGATATTGGTGGACTCATGAAAATTTATTTGGACGCAGCGGCAACTTTGCCGATGAGGGAAGAAGCATTGCAGGCATATTTGGAAACAGCCAAAAGCACATTCGGCAATACACAAAGCCTTCATGATGCCGGAACGGAAGCAGCGAATTGGGTGGATTCGTGCCGCAGGGTCTGGGGGCAATTATTGTATGGAAGAAAGGATGGATTCTATTTCACCGGCAGTGCGTCAGAAGCTAATCAATTGGCGATACGTTCGTTATTGAACGGCAGGCCGGTTCATTGCAAAACGATTGTTACAACACAATTGGAACATGCCTCCGTGCTGGCAGTTTTGGCGGAACTCGAAAAGGAAGGCTATGAAATTATCTATTTGCCTGTAGATGAATCGGGAATATTGGATATGGGGATGTATGAAGAAACAGTGACTGAAGAAACGGCGCTGGTCGTCATGCAGCTCGTCAATTCAGAAATGGGTGCCATACAAGACATCGCCCGATGCGCGCAATACGCACATCGTTTCGGTGTGCCGCTGCATACCGATATGGTGCAGGGGCTCGGGAAAGTGCCTATCGATCTGTCAGGGAGCGGCGTCGCCTCAGCTGTTTTTTCGGCTCATAAAATCGCAGGTCCGAAAAGTGTTGGTATCGTTTATCTGGACCCCGGCATTCATTGGCAGCCGGTTTATGAAGGGACTGTACATCAAAATGGCTTTCGTGCAGGGACCGTCGATGTTCCGGGTATCGTCTCGGCAACGATTACGGCCAAATATGCGGTAGGTGAACAACCTGAAAACCATAGGAACGCAGAGCAACTTCAAAGTTTTCTGCTGCAGAATTTGCCGTTTGGCATCGTATCAGCCGGTAAATCAGCCACGAAGTCTCCCTTTATCCAGGGACTCCTGTTGCCGCATGTTGAAGGGCAGTGGATGATGCTCCAGTGCAACCGCCATGAAATCGCAATTTCAACTGGCACCGCCTGCAAAATCGGCGCGGGTGAAGCGATGTCCGCCATGCTGGCCATGGGTGTGGCAAGCGATGCTGCGAGAAAATTCATCCGGATTTCGTTTTACAGAGATACAACTATAGAAGATATAAAGAAATTTTTAGCTGTAATGGAATCATCGTTGCTTGAAAGCCGGACAAAAAAATAATTTGCAGCAGGGCTCTATGACTGCTACGATTTTAGTAATTTAAAGCTGAGGGAGGTTCACTATGAAAATTGTAATTGCACCTGATTCGTTCAAAGGATCTCTCACCAGTGTGGAAGCCTCAAAAATAATTGATAAGGCACTTAAGGATTTCGACCCGCATATTGAAACTGTTCAAATTCCCATGGCTGACGGAGGAGAGGGGACCGTCGATGCTGTGCTGTGGAACCGGGGCGGAGATATGGTCAGCTGCCGTGTTTGCGATCCTTTTGGAAGAATTATAGTTGCGCAATATGGCTGGCTGGAAGAAAAAAAGACAGCCATTATCGAAACAGCTGCTGCCTCGGGACTTCCCTTGTTGGACAAAGCAGAATTGGATCCGGAGCGGGCATCGAGCTTTGGCACGGGGGAACTGATAAAAGAAGCACTTGATAAAGGGGCGGAAAAGATCATTCTGGGCCTTGGTGGGAGTGCCACCATCGATGGTGGAACCGGTTTATTTCAGGCGCTCGGCGTAAAGTTTTTTGATGAAAACCTGAATGAACTTTCGTGGCTTGGAGGAAGGCTCGATCGTATTTCTGCAATGGACCCCACCGGACTGGATCCGCGGCTGCCCTCAGTCAAGATAACAATTGCAAGTGATGTCACCAATCCGCTTCTGGGAAGCGACGGGGCAGTCACGGTATTCGGACCCCAAAAAGGTCTGTCAGCAAGCCAGTTGGAAATTTTTGAGAAAGGCATGCGCAGTTTTGCAGAATTGGTTGCGCGCCAAACAGGGAAATCGATGGTCAATGAACCGGGAAGCGGTGCTGCTGGAGGCATCGGTTTTTTGATGCGGACTCTTTTGGTTGTCGAATTTCGGAGCGGCCTGGAAATGATCGCTGAAATGGCCGGCCTTGCAAAACAGTTGGAAGATGCAGATCTTGTTTTGACGGGGGAAGGGCGGATCGATGGCCAGTCCTTATTCGGAAAAGTACCGGTCGGCATTGGCCGTCTGGCGAAAGGAGCGGGTGTTCCAGTGATCGCTTTTGCAGGTTCCATTGGTCCGGGAACCGAGCACCTCGAATATGAAGGTGTGAACGTTGTGATGCCGATGTCCGAAGGACCCACAAGCCTTTCTGAAGCCATGCTGCACAGTGAAAAGCTTCTATATAACGCAAGCATGCGGCTTATGAAAATCGTGCGAATCGGAAGCATGGCATAAAGTAGAACCAAACATCCGGGGACAGCGCTGCTGACTTCCGGATTTTTTGTTTTCATATTAATAAAATCTTAATAAAATTATTGACCCTTTTTTAGCGGATTAGGACTATAATAATAAGTAATTCTAACAGAAAATTACATATCTTTATGAAACTTTACGCGGTTTCATACGTTAAATTAATAAAAGAGAAAGAGTCCTGAAATGTCCTAAGCCTCTGGTCGCATATAAAAAAGGCCTGGCGCCTGATGTGTGTGTTTAAACAGAAATATAAACTTTGGTTAAGGAAATAACTTGATAAATTCGGACTGTAAGCAAGGGGATGCTTAAATGGAACTGTATATTGTGTTCACAGACACCAAAACAAACTTGGCAAAAATGATTAAGAATTGTACTGGCTATCCTTTCAGCCACGTATCGTTGTCGTTTACGAAAGATTTAAGCCATATGTACAGCTTTGGCCGAAAAGAGGCCGATAATGCGTTTATCGGGGGGTTCGTAAAAGAAGATGTCCGGGATCATCTTTTTCAGCGCGCGGACTGCGCTGTCTGCAAATTGGAATTGAATGAGGAAAGTTACCGCCGCATTTGGGAATATGTGCAAAGGATGGAGCGGGAACAGGATTTGTTCAAATACAATTTCACCGGTTTATTTGCAATTGCTCTTAATTATAACTTCAACCGGAAAAACGCCTATTTCTGTTCACAATTCGTTGCCGAGGCATTAGCGGCAGGCGGGATTCGGCCGGTGGAAAAACCCCATGCACTCATCACTCCACGCGATTTATTTTCTGCAAACGATTTGACTTTGATTTACCGCGGAGTTATGAGGGAATATCCATATCTCAATCCCTCAATTGAATTCGTCACAGCCGATGCTTTTCTGGAGGCGGTGCAATGAAGAAAGTATTGATTTTCCCTCTCCTGAAAAGTATGCCTTCAGGTCATCACCAGGTGGCTGATGCGATCTGCGAAAGTATTTCCGCAAATTCAGGGGAAATCGAATGCAAGAAAATGGACATCCTCAGTGAATGGAATTCCCTCGTTGAAGGAGGTTTAACAAAAGGATATCTGCAATGGATTCGGCATTTTCCTGAAAGCTATTCGTGGACTTATCGGAAACTTGCTTACCGCAGCAAAAGTGAACGTCCCCATAAGGCATATGAAATACTGTTCCTGAAAAAAGTCAAAGAAATCCTTGCTAAAGAGGAGCCGGATCTCATCATCTGCACCCATGGATTTCCATCCTTTTTCATCAATCGCTTAAAAGAAACCGGCCATTGTGATGTGCCGGCCCTAAATATTTACACCGACTTTTTCATAAACGATGTATGGGGCTGCAGCCATATCGAATATCATTTTGTGCCAAGCCGCCAAATCAAGAATGATTTGTCGTCCAAATACAACATCGATAAAACCAGGATCTATCTTTCAGGTATACCGGTCAGTCGCAAATTTGAATCCATAAATGATGAAATCAAATCAACGGCAAAGCCACTTCATCACATTTTGATGTCGGGGGGAAGCGTTGGCCTCGGCAACATATCAGAAGTGCTTGAAAACAGGCATAAGGATTTGGCTTGCAAAGTCAGCATTCTTTGTGGATCCAATAAGAAACTTTACGATCAAGTAAAAGGACTGGATGGACAATTTGCCGATGCCTATCCTTATATTTCTTCCAAAGATGAGATGAACCGATTATACAACACTTCGGATGCAATCATCACAAAACCGGGCGGTGTCACGATTTCAGAAGCGCTCCGGAAAGGGCTGCCTATTTTCATTTCATCTGCCTTGCCTGGTCAGGAACAGATCAACCTTGGACTTTTGGAGGAAATGGGGCTTGTCTTTATTGTGCCTGAGGGGACCGATGCAATTGAATTCACCTGCAGGACGCTGGACGATAAAGAAAAGAGTCATCAATACAAAAAAACAGTTGAACAATATCAGGATGATCTTGAATTAAAGGGTTCGAACGAACAGTATAAGGCAATTGAATCCATGCTGAAACGGGGTTGACTGGATGGATATCCAGGAGGTCATCCAACAGTTTTTGGGGTTTTTAGAGGATTTAGGTCTTTTCGGTTTGTTCACAGCGATATTTCTGGAGGGATCTTCTCTGCCGTTTCCCGGCATTATCGTCGTGTTGGCTTACGGGGGAATATTGAATCTGTCAATTGCCGGTTTAGCTGGCTTCGCGGCATTGATGGCAATTGCCTATAGCCTGGCCAGCCTGATTCCTTATTTTATCGGCAATAAAATGGAACATCTATTATGGGACAGAATCCGAAAGGGCCTCGGTAAAGCAAGCCGGCTGTTCAGTCGTTACGGGATTTGGAGCATCGCGTTATCGCGGCCATTCGGTATCGGGAATTACATTTCCTATCTCGCGGGTATCAGCGAAGTTGGGCTGATAAAATACCTTGTCCTGACTTTTTTCGGTATTTTACCGTGGTGTTTTGCGGTTTTGTATCTCGGTGATTATCTCAATGGCAATTACGATCGCTTTGTGGCGCTGTTCAATGACTACAGATTTGAGTTCTATGGAACCGGTGTGGTGCTGGCCATCCTTTGCATCTGTTATTCCATCTGGAGACGCAGAAAGAAGAAAGTGGCGTAAAACCAGTCACCATTCCATCACTGGTTAATCTCATGATAATTGTTCGCCTGAAGCTAAATAATCCATATACAGAAAAGCCTCTTCATTTTTGAAGAGGCTTTTCTTCATCGAGCACAATACCAAATTCGTCCTTCAGCAATTTCACTTTTTCCGCTTGCGTCAAGTGCTGTTTTTCTTTTTTGCCGTTAATTGTCCGGGTCAACGTGGTGTCGGTAAGTGTGATGCGTCCATCGGGGGTCGCTCTGGTGACAATGTCCTGATGTGTAAAGGGCGACTCTTCCGAGACTTGATTGAAAACACAGCCTTCATGAAAATCCTCCAGACGCTTTTCCTCGAGCGTGAAGCGGTAAAGAATTTTTTCCTCGCCGTTATTTTCCCTCGACAATTGAAAAACACCTTCTTCGATTTCTTCGATACGATAGGTGCCGCTATTATCAGTGTGACGTTCTCCGCCAAGCGGAATCGGGCTGATCGTTGAATCCCCGAAACCGGCATCGACCAGATAGGGGGTGTCCAAGTGCACTGCTATGGCCGCATGGGTGCCCGGTTTAGTAAAGCTGCCATCCGGTTTTAGGACAGTCGCAGAAATCATTTTGGCGTCGAAACCAAGCTGCTGCAACAGCCAGCAAAATAAGCCGTTCAACTCGTAACAATAGCCGCCGCGTCCCTGATTGACCACTTTGTCATAGATGCTTTCGAGATTCAGGTAGATGGGAACTTTCCGGATAACATCCAGGTTTTCAAACGGGATATGCTGCATATGGAGTGATTGCAGCCTTGCCAGATCCTGTAAATAATTTTCTTCGATGGGGTAAGCATCGAAACGCTGCAAATATTTTATAGGGTCCATATATTATTTCATTCCTTTCAGGCAAAAGCGTACTGGCTTAGTTATTCCCGTTTGGTATTTAATGAAAACTTCATTCCCGGTTATAAATTTCAATAAGCACAGCGCAGGCAGGAAAGACGGAAAACGGCTGCTCAACTATTCATTGGCGTGACCATTAAAAATTTTTACGGTATCTGACAATATATAATTACAGATGGAGCTAAATATATTAAATGATTAACAGATAACTAGGGAAATTAAATCAATACCTCTGTATACATCTTTATTAAATCAGGACCATCGGGTATTTTTATTGAAAACTTACAATAATTTAACAAAACATTAATTTTCTTCTTGTATAATTGTGCTTTACGCAAATTAAAAAGAGGGAGTGACTAGTTTGACAAAAAGCTCAATTAGCAAGATTTTCCTCAGCCTTATCCTGGTGCTGTCTGCAGCTTTGCCTTATATGGCAACTGCCGATGCAGCCGAACCGATTACGGTGACGGAAGCAATCGCCAATAACTCGGGAACAGCCACGGTGAATGGTTATATCGTTGGTACGGCCAACAGTGGAACCAGTTACGACCAGGCTGCACCTTTTACCAAAGCCACTAATTTAGGATTGGCGGATTCACCGGATGAAACTGATCCGGCAAAAATATTGCCGGTGCAATTGCCTACCGGTTCGGTCCGTTCGGCTTTGAACCTGGTTGATAATCCTGCCAATTTTAAAGCAGAAGTTAACATTACCGGATCATTGGAAGCGTATTTCAGTGTTCCTGGCTTGAAATCACCAACTTCTTTCGAAATCCTTTCTGAAGGCGAAGTGCCACCGGAACCTGCGACCGTTGATTCATTGGCTGAAGCACGCACGATGCCTGGTGAATTGATCCAGGTCGAGGCGACAGTTACAACAGCAACAGGTTTCTGGGGCGGCAATGCATTTTACGTCCAGGATGACACTGCAGGAATTTACGTCTATACTTCCAGTGCAACTGTGTCACCAGGAGACAATGTCCGTTTAACGGGTTCTGTTTCTGAATACAGCGGTGAATTGCAATTGCAGCCGGATACGGTCGAAGTCGTGACTTCAGGCAATGAACTTCCTGAATTGCAGACGATTACACCTGCAGGAGTGAATGACGAAACGCAGGGTGAGCGAATCGAATTGCAGAACGTGACAATCACAGACCTTGAGTCAGTGAACGAGTACGGCACATTCCAATTTTCGGCAGTTTCTGAAAACGGCGAAACGGCCATAGTCCGCAACGATAACCGCAATGGGTTGACGTATGAGCGTTTTCTTCAACAATATAAAGAAGGCGATTTGATCCATGTTTCTGGAATCGCTTCCAAATTCTACGATGACTATCAAGTGAAAACACTCGGTCTTGAAAGTTTCGATTTAGTCAACAAACCAGCAGTTTATACGGATGTTTTCCCGGGTGTTGTTTCTGAAGGAATGGAAATCGCTCTTCAGTCCGGCTGGGAGAACGCAGAAATCTATTACACGCTGGACGGTTCAGAACCGACTGCGTCAAGTACTCTATACACATCTCCTGTTACATTGACAGAAGACACTGTAATCAAAGCGATTGCAATAGGGGAAGAAACATCTGAAATTTTTACTTTTGAATACACCGTTTTAAAAGTGACAGACCTTAAAATCCGTGACATCCAAAGCGGAGAACACTATTCGTTGTATGAAGATGCAAGCGTGAATGAAGTAACCGGCGTCATCACACATTTTTACAACGGTGCCAACTTCGTCATCCAGGACCCTAATGACGATGGCGACTGGACGACTTCTGAAGCAATTATTGTCAACAGAACAAGTGCAAACAGCTCTTTCCAGGTCGGTGACTTGGTAACAGTAGCGGGCACAGTAGAAGAATGGTTCTATAAAGGTTATTCCGATATGAGAGCCAACGACTTGCCGCTTACTCGCATCCGTTCGACGGACGTTGTAAAAGATGGTACAGCGGAACTGCCGGATCCAATTGTTATCGGTGAAGATGTTTTCCCGCCGACTCAAAATATTGATAATGACGGATTAACATCATTCGACCCGGAAGAAGACGGAATTGACTTCTTTGAAGCGCTTGAATTGATGCGCGTTGAGGTAGCAGATGCACAAATCGTCGGTCCACAAAATTATGGGGAAGTATTTGTTGTATCAAAAAATGCCACAAACAATGACTTCCATAAACAGGATGGCATTCTGTTGGCTGAAGATGATTTCAACCCGGAGCGCATTACTGTGACAACGGGTGAAGATGTCATCGCCAAAGCAGGAGATACATTTGGTGAAAATCCGGTGGGTGTCCTCGGATACGGCTTCGGCAACTACCAGATTTGGACAGCTGAAGATGAAGTTCCGGCAATTGTGGATGGCGGCATCGAACCGGAAGAAACCTGGATTGAAAATGCTGATGACAAATTAACCGTTTCAACTTATAATGTTGAAAATTATTCAGCAGATCCAAACCACACGTCAGATGCAAAAGCTCAGCGTATCGCTGAATCGTTTGTGGAAGACCTGAACTCGCCGGACATCATCGTTATGGTGGAAGTACAGGACAGCGATGGCCCGATTGCATCCGGCAACAGTGATGCAACGGCAAGCTATGAGCGTTTAATTGAAGATATCGAAGAAGCAGGCGGTCCGACTTATGCATGGACCGATATCGCCCCTGAATACAATCAGGACGGCGGACAGCCTGGCGGAAATATCCGAGTCGGCTATCTGTATAATCCGGATCGCGTAACACTTTCTGAAGGCACAAAAGGAACGGCAACGCAGGATACAGAATGGGTCGACGGCGAATTGTCATTGAATCCCGGCCGCATCCAGCCGATCCCGATGCCGAATACACGCAAGCCGATTGCAGCACAATTCGAGTTTCAGGGTGAGCAGGTTGTAGTCGTCGGCGCTCATTTGAACTCAAAAGGAGGAGACCAGGGATTATTTGGCCAACACCAGCCGCCATTCTTTGGTTCAGTTGAAGAACGCATCGAATTGGCTACAGCGATCAATGAATTTATTGCAGAAGGACTGGAGCAAGACCCGGATCTGAATGTAATTGTTGCGGGAGATATGAATGACTTTGAATTCACTCCTTCTATTGAAGCACTGAAAGGCGATATCCTGACGAACAAAGTCGGAGATGTACCTTTGGAAGATCGCTTCTCTTATTATTACCAGGGCAATTCACAGGTTCTTGATCATCTGTTGGTGACGAACAATCTGGCGGACCGTACGGAACTCGATATGGTCCATATCAATGCAATGTTCATGGAAGAGCATGGACGTGCATCCGATCACGATCCATTGCTCGCGCAAATCAGCTTCACTGAACCGGAAGTTCCGGCAATACCTGGTGAACAGGAAGCAGATCCCGATTACACAGGCGACACAGCGGTCGTTACTGCAGGTGACTTCAATGATGAAGGTGAATTGACGCTGACATTCACTGAAGGAACAATCGATGAACTGATTGGCAGCGGCAAAGACCTGCTGATCGATATGCCGGAAGTGGATCTTACCTTAACAGTTCAAAATCTTCAGCAATTGGCACAGGCTGCAGGCCAAGGCTTCAATCTTGAACTGGCTGTCGATGACGCGGAACTTGTGGACAAACGTCCAACATTGACGCAGCAGCTAGACATCGCAGTTACTGATCTGGAAGGAAACGAACTCGAAATCGATTTCAGTTCAGATTTCACTTTAGCTTTTGCGACAGACAGCAAAGTGAAAATCCAGTTTGGCGCACGCGAAGATAAAAAAGGCAAATGGAAAATTATCCAGGGCGAACTGAATGGTGCGACATTTACTTTAAGCGTCAACGAGTTCGGCAACTACACAGTTGTCACGAATAAAGGACAGGCTAAAAAACGTTAATAAATGAATGAAAAAGAGCGGCCCGGCAAGGCTTGAATTAAGCCTTGCTGGGCCGCTCTTTCTATTGATGATACTCTGTTTCAATTCATCCAGGCCATTTCTGTCTATTGTCACGAAGGCTGCCGAGCAGAGCTCGACGGCGTTCGGATAATTTCTCCAGGGAATCCAAAAATTCTTCGGTCGGGACAACCGGTAATCCCTGTTCTCTCATTGTATCCAAATCGGGAACGGGGGGAGGGAATTCCGCTGAAGTGACATAGCCTTTGCGGAGAGTTTCGATATAGCTTTCGATGGATGAACGGGCTTCCTGGACAAGCAATTGATTCGGGCCATGGCCATCCTGTATTCCATATTTAAAAACGGTTAAGGCTTCATCCAGTGTGGCCACTGAAACTGATAATTCTTCATCCCGCTTACTGGAATGATAAAAATGAAGGATCGGATAAGCGTTATGCTGTGATGTTAATGTGCTTAATTGGGATGAGAATGTATTGAGCAAAAGGTCGATATCATGAAAATCCTTGCCATTCCAGGAGTTGCGTATAAATTCTGTGACACTGTCGCCAATGCCACGGACGCTTTCTGCAAAAGCGCGTTTTTGGGTAACGGCATCCAGGACCGATAAAATATAAGTTACACCCAAAGTGATGAAAACGAGTCCGCTCCCCGTAGTCAATATGGCGAGAATCTGCCAGATTCCTTCTTTCATGATGTAATCTCCGACACCGAGCGTAAATAGCAGATAGCCAGTTACATACCATCTTTCCCACCAGCTGATGGGGATACTGTCATTGGTATCGATGAGCGAACTCGGATCTGCCGCGAAAAGCAGCGTCCAGCCTGTCCAGAACAATAGAATCCAAGTAAGGAGGGTGAAAATTAAAATAATCGGACCACCCATGCTTATGATGAAACTGTTGCCTCTGCTGACCCACCTGATTCCGATCCAGATCATGAGGGATAATCTTTTAGTAACCGGACCGGCGCCGCCATCGGGCCACAGAGTTGTCCAGGCAAAATCAATAATTCCAAGCAACAGGAGTAAAATACCTAAAATTGCATAGATTTCTGTCATCGTTTGCCTCCTTTATTTGATATTGTCAAAGCTCTTATGCAAATAATAATTGAAAAAGGGCAGACTGCAAAATATTATGTATTTCCTGAAGCTGTCTTTTTGATGTAAAAATACTATGATGATATAATTGTGATAAATTAAACAGAAAAAGGATGTGCTTTGATTGAATAAAAGACTTCTTTCGGGCGTCCTTATTAATAAGACGCCATTACGGAAATTAAAAAAACATCGGAATGAAATAAACATCCATACCATACTGATCCTTGGTGATTCTGTTGCCTACGGCTATGGCACAAAAGAAGGCATTGCAAAATATCTGCGGGAAAGCTTTCCTGAAAGCAGGGTTATTAATCTGGGGATCAATGGACTGACGAGCGACGGACTGGCTGAGCGGATCCATACCGGGAAATGGGATAACCACATTAAGGCAGCAGATCTGGTGCTGATTAATATAGGGGGCAATGACCTGCTTCAAAGTTTCCGGAAACTGGGCACAACCGGTTTAATACGCAGTTTTAAAACGATCCGTGGCAACTATAGAAGAAATTTGCTCACTATTTACAGCAAGGTCCGGGAAGTGAACCCGGACACATTGATCGTGCAAAATGATCTTTATAATTCAATGAAAAAAGAGCATCAATACATGGGACTGACGAAGCTTCTGTATCGCCGGTGGAACCGGGCAATCGGGGAACAGGGTGTTATTATTTCCAAAACGAATAAGATGGGTAAAAATCCGGCTATCTGGCTCGACGGCGTCCATCCGAATGATGAAGGCTATAAGTTGATGCATGAATTATTGATCAATACCTTGCGGACAACCGGCATCGCCCTCCCGCAGCATTCCAATGAAAAATAACTGTAGAAAAAAAGGTGAACCGATATTCCGCAAAACAGCTTGCTTGCCTGGGGGCTCGCACTGAGCTAACTCGGACTCGTTTCACTTCGTCCGAGTGGATCTCAGCACTTCGCTTGGTCCCCTGGGCGTCTGCGCTGTTTTGCTCCATATCTCAGATCTTTTTTAATAAAGGAATAGGCATTTAAGTGTATTGCACGTGAGAAAGTGGACACCACCATTCTGCGCACAGAACAGAATGAAGTGGCAGGCGGCGAAGAGCAAAGATGTGCTCCTATCTCTGCATCGCTTCGCTAGCTTCAGCCAATGTCCAAGTTGCTTGGCGTGCAGGTGTGCGACTCCCGCGGAAAGCGCGCACCGGAACAGAAAGCAACTGTTCCCAAATTTACTTCACTTTTTTTGATAAGCTATGATAAAAGAGGCTTGGTTATAGATATGTAGGCATGCACATAGAGCGCAATGATTGGAAAAGTTATTGGTTTCTAGTCAGCTTGGAAAAAAGAAGCGCCTTGAGCTTCTTTTTTTTGAGATAAATTTTCCGGTTATGAGCCGCTGAATTAGGGTATTGCAATTTATACAGCAGATTTGCTGAAGAATCGTAAGCAGGAGGCGACTTGCATGAACTACGGCGTGATAACATCCTTATCGGCGATTGGAATCGCACAGGCTTTGAAAATTGTAACAAATAAAAAACTGACAGGTAAATGGCACTGGAAACATGCGTTTACAACAGGAGGGATGCCTAGCTCCCATTCGGCAGGAGTATCAGCTCTCGCTACATATGTGGCCGCCCACAAAGGGACGCGCCATACAGAAACCGCATTGGCAATCGTATTCGGAACGATCGTCATGTATGACGCACAGGGAATCAGGCGTCATACAGGTGAAATCGCTCAATTAGTGAATGACCTTGAAGACAGCCTCATTTCAATGAAGGGAGATTTTCCGAGTCTGGAATTGATCAAGCGGGAACAGGAATTAAAGGAGTTGCTCGGGCACCAGCCAGTTGAAGTATTTGCTGGCGCAATGTTCGGTGTACTTCTTGGCCTGATTTCAGCCAAACTTGAGAACAATGCAATTGACCGCAAACTCGAACGTTTGCCGGCTCCCGGTGATATGAACCGGTACCAGTATTAAAGCAAGAAATCAGAGCCCTCCTAAAATACAGGACGGGCTTTTTTATTTGCATAAAAGCTGTTAATGTATACGTATACATAAAACAAAAAACTGAAAAGAGGCGCTAATATGGTTTCTTCCAATGATGTGGCAAAACTTGCCGGGGTCTCACAGGCGACGGTTTCCAGAGTTCTGAATAATTCAGAAAAAGTGAATGCGGCCACAACTAAAAAAGTGAATGATGCGATTCAGGAATTGAATTACCGTCCGAATGCTGCGGCACGTTCTTTGATCAGCCGCAAGAGCGGCATCATCGCTTTAATGTGTGGTCCGTTGGATGACCCGGAAAATGCAGAGTTTTCCGGAAAAACGATTGCTTACGCTCGAGAAAAAGGTTTTATCACGGAACTTCATATCCAGGATCCGAATGAGCCTGCTGCAGTGTTTGAGTCGATTGGCAGATCCCAAGCGGAAGGAATCCTCGCCGGTCCCATCATGCTGGTCGGGGCAGGTGTGGAGTTGCTTGAAAAATCCGGCATCCCCTATGCTTTTTGCGGTATGGAATATCAAGGGAACGGCAGTTTTATTTCCATGGACAATCGTGCTGCAGGAAGTATGGCAGCGGATTATATCTACAGCCTCAATCACCGGGTAGTGGGATGGTTGGGGGGGAATAGTGATGAACCGCGTCTCCATGATCGTTATACCGGCTTTCTGGAAAGAATGAAGCAACAGGAAATTGAGATATTAAGCGCCACGGATGCTATTTCTGATTGGGATCCGATCCTTTCAGCAATGATGGCGAGAAAGGATCGCCCGACTGCAATCGTGGCTGCTACTGATGCCATCGGCGCATATGCCATCGATTTCCTGATTGCCTACGGTTATTCAATTCCGGAAGATATCAGCATAGTGGGAATAGGTAATTCAAAACAAGCTGCAATGAATTATCTGGGACTCACCAGTGTGGGACTTCCTGGTGAAACGGATATTTTTAAAGCGGGTGTGGACCAGTTAATTGCCCGGATTAATGGCGACTCCATAGTGCCAGTGCCGAAAGGCGGGTTAATGCCGGAGCTTTTTGAAAGAAAAAGTGCGGTTGCTATCTGATTAAGTTTAATGAATACGTATACATCACTGTTTTTTTAACTATCCAAAGCTACTGGAATCTTTGTTATAATTCTTGTAATTAGAAGGAGGAGTTTTGAATGGATAGAGTTTACCCGGTCCAATTGACCGAACGAATTTCATTGATTGATGGTTATGATATGGGCATTGCTGAAAGAACCGGTACATATGTCATCAACGAAGAGTATTTGACGCTTATCGAGACCGGCCCCAGCCCTTCGGTGCCCTATATCAGAGAAGGCCTGTCCAAATTGGGGCATAACCTTAATGATGTTAAATATGTGATTGTGACCCATATCCATCTCGACCACGCTGGCGGTGCCGGCTTATTGCTTCAGGAATGCCCGAACGCGAAACTGATAGTGCATGAAAAAGGCGCAAGGCATCTGAGCGACCCTTCACGGCTCATTGCAGGAGCGAAAATGGTTTACGGTGAACGTTTTTCCACCCTGTTTGACCCTATCGTACCCGTGCCTGAAGAGCGGATTCTCATCAAAAGGGAAGGCGACCGCTTGGCAATCAGCACTGAATGTAATTTAGTGTTCTGGAACTCGCCTGGCCACGCCAATCATCATCTGGCCATAATTGATCCGGTGAGCAATGGAATTTTTACCGGTGATACGGCCGGTATCCATTACGAACAATTGGCAAAGGAAGGGATTGAATTTCATCTTCCTTCCACCTCTCCGAATCAATTTGATCCGGAAATTATGCGGGATTCCATTATCCGGATGAAGAATGAAGGATTTGCGCGCGCTTTTTATGGCCATTTCGGTATGACAGAAAATCCGGATGCGGCTTTTGAACAGTCGCTCAAGTGGCTTAATATTTTCATGGAGGAAGCAAAGTCGGCAGCAAAAGCAAATGAAAACCACAGCCAGT
Organism: Metaplanococcus flavidus; assembly: GCF_042675885.1. Classification (NCBI taxonomy): domain Bacteria; kingdom Bacillati; phylum Bacillota; class Bacilli; order Caryophanales; family Caryophanaceae; genus Metaplanococcus; species Metaplanococcus flavidus. Next base: position 31,830 of record NZ_JBHTKI010000007.1, read on the forward strand.
TGGCCAAGCGATTGAAAGGTCAGGTCAATCCCTATTTAGCCGCAAAGGGAATATCCGAACAGCACGAAGTTCATATGCTCGTCGAACTCGACCTGATGGTAAGCTCTATGGGATTGTTAGACTATCTGGGCAAACAATCATGAAAATTATTCTAGAACACAGTCGGTTGTTTGTTCTGTTTCCGGAATTCCAGCAGTAGAAAACAACCATCCAGCGAAAAAAATTTTCGCTGGATTTTTTTGTTGTGTTATTTTCTTATAATTAAGAAAGTTCAAAAAAGACTTTAAACTCAGAAAGAAATTGAAAAAAGTGTAACTAGTAAAATATATCGATATAACAATTAACTGTATAATAAAATAAATATATTATTTGTTCCATATTTTATCAAAAAAATATACCAAATAAACCTTTCATGTACTACAATGAGTGAGTAAAGACTTGCGTAAATTTAACTATGAAAGGGTTGGGAGACATGTGCGGATTTACAGGATTTATCGGTAAGACTGAAAATGCTGGCTCAACGCTGGAAAAGATGATGGATCGCATCATACATAGAGGACCGGATTCTTCCGGGCAATTCCTCGACGAAGAAGCGGCTCTAGGGTTTCGGAGATTGAGTATAATCGACCTTGAAAACGGCAGTCAGCCTTTCTACAACGAAGATGAAACGCTTGTTTCGGTGGTTAACGGGGAAATCTATAATTTCCAGGAGCTTCGGGAGGAATTGATGGGCAAAGGCCATACTTTTTCAACGCATTCCGATTGTGAAGTCATCATCCATGGCTATGAAGAATACGGCACGGCGATTTTCAGCCGGCTCCGCGGTATGTTTGCAACTGCCATTTGGGATTGCAATGACAATAAACTGGTTGTCGCGAGAGATATGTTCGGCATAAAACCCATGTATTACGCCAATATGAATGGCGTTCTGCTGTTCGGCTCTGAAATCAAAAGCTTTTTGCCGCATCCGGCGTTCAAGAAAGAAATGAACCGCGATGCACTGAAGCCTTATCTGACATTCCAGTATTCCGTTTTGGACGAAACTTTCTTCAAAGGGGTATTTAAATTGCCCGCAGCGCATTTCATGGTTTATAAAGGTGGCGAGATTTCCCTGGAAAGGTATCTGGACCCGACATTTGATGTGAATGAAAAGCCCCTGGAAGAAACAATCGATCAAATAGATGAAGTTATCCAGGAGTCCATTCTGGCTCACAGGATCAGTGATGTAAAAGTCGGTTCGTTCCTGTCCAGCGGTGTTGATTCGAGTTATGTTGCAGCCGTTCTGAAACCTGACAAGACATTTACAGTTGGTTTTAGCGACAAAAATTTCTCGGAAATCGACAACGCCAAGTTGTTATCGGATGAATTGGATATCCAGAATATCCATGAAGTTTTGGATTCAGATGAATGTTTTAATGAACTGGAACAAATTCAGTATCTGATGGATGAACCGCATTCAAATCCTTCGATCGTGCCATTGTATTTCCTTTCCAAACTGGCAAAGAAAGATGTCACTGTGGTGTTGTCGGGAGAAGGAGCGGATGAATTGTTCGGCGGATACGAAGGATATGACCATCGTCCAAACCTGAAGAAATACAGGAAACTTCCAGCCGTTCTTCGTTCAGCAGTCGGAGGGGCGGCAGCCAAACTTCCCGAAATGCGAGGCAGGCAATTCCTTATACAAGGCGGGCTGCCAGTTGAAAACTGGTTTATCGGCCAGGCCAATGTTTTTCCTGAAAAGCAAGCTGAAAGTATACTGAAAGCGGATTATCAAAGCGGTCCGTCGGTTGCTGACATCGTCCGCCCGATTTACGACAAGGTCAAAGACAAAGATAATTTGACGAAAATGCAATATCTCGATATGAACCTCTGGCTTGTTGGAGATATCTTATTGAAAGCGGACAAAATGAGCATGGCGCATTCATTGGAGCTGCGGGTTCCGTTCCTCGATAAGAAGGTGATGGCAACTGCTTCAGAATTGCCGGCGAAATACCGTATCGGGTTGAAAGACACGAAATATGCAATGCGACTGGCCGCCCGCCGGAATCTTCCGGAAGCATCGGCAAATCGCAAAAAAATTGGCTTCCCGGTTCCAATACGCCATTGGATCCGCGAAGAGAAATTCCATCAGCAGATCAAATCGTATTTCATCAGCGATGAAGCAGCTGAATTTTTCAATCAGGACGAATTGCTCGTTCTCCTTGATGAACATTACACGAATAAAGCAAATAACGGCCGTAAAATTTGGACCATTTTTATGTTCCTTGTTTGGCATAGACGCTATTTTGTGATGGAACAGCCAGATGCCGTGGTTGTCGATGTAAATCAGGAAACAGCAGAAATTCAATAATCAAAAGAGCAGCTGCTCAGGGTTTCTTCCTGGACAGCTGCTCTTTTTCATTTTTCAAAGCTATTCATTACCACCGGCAGCAATTCCGTCAGGTCATGTGCGAGCAGTGAGTGGGGAGAGCGGGTCCGGATCCATTCATCGGCGCACGCTCCGTGAATATGGACTGCATTCAAGACAGCATGACGCCAATTGTCGTGGCAGCAAAGCATGCCGAGGATCATGCCGGTCAAGGTATCACCTGTTCCTCCTTTTGCCAAGGAACTATTGCCTGTAGGATTGATGAATGTCTCGCCGTCCGGAAAAGCAATGACTGTGCCCGGGCCTTTCAAGACGATGGTGACGCCCAATCTGTTGGCCCAATCGGCGGCGTATGCGGCCTGGCCTTTCTGGAGTTCTTCTACTGAAACGCCAGTAATTCTTGAAAATTCTCCCATATGAGGTGTCAAAATGACGGGAGCTGCAGCGGAATCATAGCTTCTGGGTGACAGGGCACCGGCATCAAGCACCATTGGCTTGCCTTCCGGCAGCAGCCGATCGATTGCAGCTTCCGTTTTGTAATCCGGCAGCAGGCCTGGTCCGACTGCAACCGCGCTATATTGGTTGAAATCCAGCTGCGAATCATTTATCCGGTCCAATAAATCCGTTTCGAAAGTAGCTTCAGGCACAAAAGAGCTGATGGCCACAATTGATTCGCTGGAAGTGGCAACCGTCAATTTTCCGAGACCGCTTCTCATTGCGGCGTATGTCGCCAGTACAGCGGCCCCTGGCATACCCGCACTGCCTGCAATGAGCAGTGCAGTGCCAAAGCTCCCTTTATGGCCTTCCTGATTTCTGTGGGGCAAAGTTCTGGTAACGTCTTTTTCTGACCACCGAGGAATTTCCTTCATCGCTTTCCCGTCCTTCCTATACTTATGGAATAGCCTGGAAGAAGGTTTGCTAAACAGATGAGAAGTTTTTACTCAATTATTCTTGAAAATAGAACGGAGTCATATTGGTCGGGAATATTTTCCTTGTTTGATTGAAGCAAGCAGGAGCGGGTAAAGAACTATAAGTTTATTATAAGGGAGTGTTGAAGATGACCGATAAAAAAGAACCGAATAGGGAAGAGGAAGAAAAGGAAGACAGCTTCACCGGTTCCCCCGAGGAGCAATTCCCTGATCTTGAAGCGGAAGACACTCATGATCCAAAAAAGATTGCAGAAGAAAAGGATTCGGATAAAGACAAGGAAAACTAAAGGGAACCATCATTTTACGGGATGATGGTTTTTACTGTTAAAGCAGGTACATCGGTCTAATAAAATTCCGTTTAAGATGAGGCTTTACGGATTTATTTCTTGGTAATTTTACTGTAAAATGAAATCATATTAAGTTACCAGAAAAAACAGAATTAAGAGGAAGTGATGATACCTGCGGTAAACCATAATGCTTCGGATGCACAAATGTCGATCCGTCCCATCATAGATTCGGAGGGTCATATAATGGACGAGCTGGACAGAACGGAATTCTTTCGAAGATTTAATGCGGCTTTTGGCATTATGGATTTCAGCGATATGCAATATGAGATCGAGTCGGTTATCTGCGGCAATGGTGAAGCGGCGGTGAAAGGAGTTAACAAGCGGACAGATGAAGACGGCAATGTCCGCAATTTTTGCTATTGTGACGTCTATACTTTGGACAGGGAACTGCCGGAGAAAGTTAAAAGCATTACGACGTTTGTCATTGAGCTGCAAAAAGAAAAGCACACGAACAGTTATTGATGAATGTCCAGAGTACACTGCTGCTTTCAGGCTCGTCTTCAAAAATAATAGACGTATTCAATGAACAATAAAAGCCATCGAAAAAGAACCTTTTTCGATGGCTTTTTGAATTGGGTATCATACAAGAATTTTACTTCTTCAGCATTTGGGTAATGTAGTTCTTCACATCTTCAGCAGTGGACAAAGATAAAATGTGGTCGGTATGTTTTTCCATTTCGGTTTTGGACAAGCCGCTGATCATTGAGCGGGTTTTTAAAATCGAAGAAGCGCTCATTGAAAACTCATCCAGTCCGAGGCCGAGCAAAACAGGAACAGCCAATTCTTCACCAGCCATCTCACCACACATGCCAGCCCATTTGCCTTCTTTATGGGCAGCATCGATTACCATCTTCACCATCCGCAGGATTGCCGGGTTGAAAGGCTGATAGAGGTGTGCGACATTTTCGTTCATGCGGTCGGCTGCAAGGGTGTATTGAATCAGATCATTTGTTCCAATCGAGAAAAAATCGACTTCTTTTGCAAATACATCCGCCATGACGGCAGTGGATGGAATTTCGACCATGATGCCGACTTCAATTTTTTCACTGAAAGGAATGCCTTCTGTTGCCATTTTTTCCTGCTCTTCCAAGAACAGCTGCTTGGCCTGTCTGAATTCTTCCAGTGTTGCGATCATTGGAAACATGATTTTCAGATTACCATGGACGCTTGAACGGATCAAAGCCCGTAACTGTGTCCGGAACAGGTCAGGCATTTCGAGGCACAATCTGATGGCGCGCAGTCCGAGGAAGGGATTAAGTTCTTTCGGCAGATCCAAATAGGATAATTCCTTGTCCCCGCCGATATCCAGGGTGCGGACCACTGTCGGCTTGCTGCCCATCCGTTTCAGGACTTCCGAGTAAATCTCGAATTGCTGCTCTTCAGTAGGGAAGCTGTCTCTGCCCATATATAAAAATTCTGTGCGGAACAGGCCGATTGCTTCTGCTCCGTTTTCGAGAGCGGAAACTGCGTCTTTCGGCGAACCGATGTTGGCTCCAAGTTCAACTTCAAAACCGTCTGATGACACAGTCGGAGCATCTTTCAGTGAAACAAGCTCCTTCTTTTGGGCGGCAAATTCAGCTTGCCGTTTTTTATACTTTTCGATTTCTTCAGGCGATGGATCAGCAATGATTTTACCTTCTATCCCATCAATGATCACTAAAGTTCCGTCTGCCAATGTTTCCATCAGCTTCTTAACTCCAACTACTGCAGGAATTTCAAGCGTTCTGGCGAGAATGGCGGAATGTGAAGTCCGTCCGCCTATTTCCGTTACGAAGCCCTGGATGAATTTCGGGTTGAACTGGACTGTATCAGAAGGGGTGAGATCTTCTGCCAACAAGATCACTTTTTCGGAAATCAGTCCGGGGTTTGGAAATTTAACCCCCAACAGATGGGCCAGAACACGATTTCTTACGTCTTTAATGTCAGCCGCACGTTCCTGCATATACTCATTGTCCATAGCAGCGAACATCTCCATAAACATATTGGAAACTTCCTGCAGCGCGAATTCAGCGTTGACCTTTTCTGTATTGATTTTCTCTGAGATGGGCCCGATGAGTTCAGGATCGCTCAAAACCATCAGGTGTGCGCCAAAAATAGCCGCTTCTTTCGGGCCAATCTGTTTTTCCGCTTGTTCTTTGATCAGTTCCAGTTCCTCGGTGGATACTGCGAGAGCGGCATGAAGACGTTCGATTTCCAATTCCGGGTCGTCTATCGTTTTCTTATCAAATAGAAGGGAAGGACTTTCCAAACGGTAGGTCTTCGCTATGGCAATTCCGTCAGAAGCCGCAATGCCATGAAGTTCCATGGTCATTGGTCTGAAATCCCTTCTGCTTTCATCGCTTGTTCAATTGCGGCCATAGCTTCCGTTTCGTCTTCACCGTCTGCTGAAATGGTGACGATGGAGCCTGAAGAAATTCCAAGCGACATGACACCTAAAATTGATTTCAAGTTGACTTTTTTGCCGTTGAATTCCAATTGAATATCTGATTTGAATTTACTGACTGTACCGACCAGTGCAGAGGCAGGTCTTGCGTGCATTCCGGCTTCATCTGTAATTGTGAATTGTTTTTCTGTCATAATATTTCCTCCTCAGTGTTTGTATACGTTCCTTTTCTGTTAGGCGCAAACTCTTTTGGTTAAAGGTTTTCTGCCAATGAAGTGAACGTTTTTGATTGCTTATGAATGATTATGATTGATTTTGGAAGCGATTTCAAGTAATATCTACTTAAAATTACTAAAGCGGGTGATTATTTGCTAACCAACGAACGGCATGACTTCATTTTAAAGTTAATCGAAAAAAAGCGGACCGTAAAATTGCAGGAATTAGTCGACAGGACGGATGCTTCGGAATCGACGTTGCGCCGCGATCTGACAGAGCTCGAAAGCATGGGTAAACTGGAGCGGGTCTTTGGCGGTGCAGTTTTACCCACGGGCAACTTGCAGGAACCGAGCGTCGAGGACAAATCGACGCGGAATTTGGAAGAGAAAAAATCAATTGCCGAGTATGCCGCGACATTCGTGCAGGAAGGGGACAGTGTGTTCCTCGATGCAGGCACAACCACTTTGCAAATGATTCCTTTCCTGAAGGAAAAGAATCCAGTGGTCGTCACAAACGGTTTGCCTTTGGCGGAAGCTTTGAATGTTGCCGGCATCACCACTTATCTGACGGGAGGATTATTAAAACTGAGAACGGGTGCTTTTGTCGGCTCGGGTACTTTAATGGCGCTTGACAATTATCATTTTGATGTCTGCTTTCTCGGTGTGAATGGCTTCCATACTGAATATGGCTACACGACACCTGATCCCGAAGAAGCAGCCATCAAGCGGAAAGCCAGTTCCCATTCAAGAACCACTTATATGCTGGCAGACCACAGCAAGCAAAATAAAGTCAGTTTCGCGAAAATCATGGAATTGCAGGAAGCTTCACTGATTGTTGATCAAATGACAGCAGAAGCTTTACCGGAATTTGAAAAATTAACATCAGTGAAGGTGGTGGAAAGATGATATACACATGCACGGTGGCACCGTCGATCGATTGCACGAATTATTTGCCGGATTTCAAAGTCGGCAAACTAAACAGAAGTGAAAGGGTTCATTATTATCCGGGCGGCAAAGGCATCAATGTCTCCCGTGTACTTAAACGCCTGGGAGTGGACAGCGTAGCCCTCGGTTTTGTAGGCGGTTTCACTGGTCAATTTATCGAAGATTTTTTGGCTGAAGAAAATGTGAAAACGGATTTTATTGATTCAGGCCAGATTTCCCGTATCAACATTAAGATTAAATCGGATGACGAGACCGAATTAAATGGTCCAGGGCCTGAACTGACTGATGGTCATTTAGAAAAACTGAAAGATAAAGTGAAAAACATCAAATCAGGTGACTGGTTTGTTTTGTCCGGTAGCATACCGCAAGAATTGCCTATAGCCTTTTTCCAGGAACTGGTTGAAAACTGCCGGGCTGCAGGTGGACGTTTTGTCCTCGATACTTCCGGCAACGCGCTCCCGGCCCTCATCAAAAGCCAGCCGTTTCTGATCAAACCGAATAAGGAAGAGCTTGGGGATTTATTCCACGCGAAGATTTCCGATAAGCAACTTGCTGCGGAGTATGCTTTCGAACTGACGGCGCAGGGAGTGGAAAATGTCATCGTCTCGATGGGTGCAGAAGGGGCGATTCTTGTAGATAAGGAACGAGCTTACTGGGCAGAAGCTCCGAAAGGGAAAATGATCAACACTGTCGGAGCCGGCGACTCTATGGTTTCCGGTTTCATCGCAGCTCTGTCGCAAGGCATGACCAAAGTGGAAGCATTCCGTTACAGTGTCTCAAGTGGAAGTGCCACCGCATTCCGTTCAGACCTGTGTGATAAAGAAGATACGGAAAAATTGCTGGAACAAGTTAGCGTTCACCCAATGAATAGACTGGATGTGAAAAAATGAGAATTACAGACTTATTGACAAAAGACACCATTGCCATGGATTTGCATGCAGGCTCCAAGGCGGAGGTCATCGATGAATTGATTGCCCAGCTGGATGCAGCGGGGAAACTGGCTGACCCGGAAACATTCAAACAAAATATTTTAACGAGAGAAGCACAAAGCACGACTGGTATCGGAAAAGGTATTGCCATTCCCCATGCAAAATCCGCAGCAGTGAGTTCCCCTGCAATTGCATTCGGCCGTTCCCTGGAAGGCATTGATTTTGAATCGATGGACGGACAGCCGGCAAACTTATTCTTCATGATTGCGGCAAGTGAAGGCGCGAATGATGCGCATTTGGAAGCTTTGTCCCGCCTGGCGACATTTTTAATGGATGAAAAGTTCCGGGAGAGAATTCTTGCTGCTGCCACTAAAGAGGAAGTCTTGCTCGCAGTGTCGGATAAGGAAACCGAAGTGGAAGGACCTGAAGAAACACCAGCAGCATCGGCTGAAACAGGATCAACGGGTAAAAAAATCCTGGCAGTTACTGCGTGTCCAACCGGAATTGCGCACACCTATATGGCCGCTGAAAAGCTGAATGAACGGGCGAAAGAACTCGGGATTTCCCTGAAAGTCGAAACAAACGGTTCGAGCGGTGTAAAAAACAGATTGACTGATGCGGATATTGCAGAAGCGGATGCCATCATTGTGGCTGCCGATACCAAAGTTGAAATGGGCCGTTTTGACGGGAAACCAGTGATTCAGACTGCAGTCGGTAAAGCGATCTACGAAACGGATAACCTGCTGAACCGCGCGGTGGCAAATGACGCACCGGTTTATAGACACGATAAGTCTAAAGACGAGGCTTCTGACTCAGGTGGCAAAAGCGGATTTTATAAGCATTTGATGAACGGTGTTTCGAATATGCTGCCATTCGTTGTTGGTGGCGGAATTCTGATCGCAATGTCATTCTTCTGGGGAATAGAAGCAACAGATCCAACCAGTCCGGATTATAATGAATTTGCGGCCCTGCTGAATGCCATTGGCGCCGAAAATGCATTCTTCCTGATGGTTCCTGTACTTGCCGGCTTTATTGCGATGAGTATCGCGGACCGTCCCGGATTTGCGCCGGGTATGATCGGCGGTTTGATTGCGATCACGGTATCGGGAGTTGAGGATATCGACGGCGGCTCCGGTTTCCTTGGCGGTTTGATCGCCGGTTTCCTGGCTGGTTATGTGACCCTATTGGTCAAAAAAGTGTTTTCCGGTTTGCCGAATTCGCTTGAAGGTTTGAAACCTGTCCTGTTCTATCCTGTGTTCAGCATTGCGATTACCGGCATTATCATAATGCTCGTCAATCCACAATTGACCAGCGTTTACACAACAATCTCTGCATTCTTGGAAAGTCTTGGCGGAACGAACCTGATTCTCGTCGGCTTGCTTCTCGGAGGCATGATGGCAGTCGATATGGGCGGACCGGTCAATAAAGCCGCTTACACATTCGGCATTGCCATGCTTGATGCAGGTAATTTCAATTTCATGGCGACAGTCATGGCTGCGGGTATGGTTCCGCCGCTTGGCATGGCCATTGCAACAACTTTCTTTAAAAAGAAATTCACCAAACCGGAACGTGAAGCAGGCAAAACAGCCTACGTGCTCGGGGCATGCTTTATCACAGAAGGCGTCATCCCGTTTGCTGCGGCTGACCCGGCACGCGTCATTCCGGCATCTGTCGCAGGTGCCGCAACAACAGGGGCGCTTGTCATGCTCTTTGACATCGGTCTTCGCGCTCCTCACGGCGGCGTGTTCGTCATGGGATTCGTCGAAGGCAGTGCATTTAATATTCTGCTTTACGCTTTGGCCATCATCGTCGGAGCGGTTGTCGCTGCTATAACTGTAGGTCTTCTGAAAAAGAATACAGTTGCTACTGCATAATATAATAAAAGTAAGGCCGTTTCCGGGACTGAACTCAGTCCCGGAAACGGCCTTTTATTTTTGAAAAACGCACTGAACCATGTTGAATGGAAGTAACGTTCGTAAAGGTATATAGAAAGATGAGGACGTTCGTAATAGGGTTGTCCACGTTTACGAACGTTTTTCCTATCCTATTTACTTGTTTTTAATGCGTTCGTAAAGGTGTACTTTTACGAACGGTTTTACTTTAAGAAAAATTGCTCAAGTCATTTTTGAAATAGTGGAAATTAATGTTAACATCAATATAGTAGCTGTAGAAGGTAATAATTCCTTCATCAGTTGAGTCGTGTGGATTTTATGCCAATACTACCTTACTTGAGCATAGCTGCAAAATAATCATAACCTTGAAGGGTTGTAAACATGAACTATGTGAGAAGAATCGAGGAGTTCGATGAAGCAAGTTATCATGTAATCGGAAAAACCTTCAAGATTCCAATTTCAAAAAATTATAAAACCAGTAATTTCAACATTGGGGGATTCAAAATGAGGTCTTATACTTATCAAGCACCATATGTGAAATCTAGTACTGCTCGGATTAATATTTCTGATTCAGAAGGGATTAATTCTGGTTATACAGAAAGATATTTTAAAACTATATTTCACAGGCTATTCGATATGTGGGTTGGCGAAAATAAATTCCTTTCCGATCATCGAGCTTTTAATGAAAATGGAGAGAAAATTATAGAAGCACATAAGAAAAACTATACAATGAAGCGTTCAGAATACCAATATTCATTTCTAGGTGGTCAATATAAGGGGTTAGATCTAGTTGCAAGACAAAAAGGAATCGATATTATTAGTCCTATCTACGAAATAAATGGAGGTGATATAAACATAACAACCAAGAAAGAAATACTTGACTGGACAAAGTTTTATGAGAATGGCAAGGAGATAGGTCGTTGGAAGATTTCCCTTCAAAAAAATTTAAAAGCTCATATTTTAATAGAGGAAGAAGCGACAATACAAGACCCACTTTTTTATGCTATTGCTGGTCAAATGTTATATTTTATAGGGGATTAATATTCAAACTGTCCATATTTACTTTGAAGAATTGAAGATTAAAAACCGTGAAATTTTACGCTCTCTTTAAAAGTGAATGTAACTTACATTCAATAGTTTGTCTCTATCTAACAATCAATATTGGATTGTTAAAATTTATTTTGTTGCCCAAATGATGAGTCCTATTAAAAATATTATTATAGGAACAGCAACAATCAAACTGCCTATAGTGCCAAGGTGAATAATAGGGCTATCAATAACTCTATCCAGGTAAATCAAACTAAAAGTTAAAATAGACATCAACACTACTATTGCAAATAGAACTAACGCTTGCTTTGAGGCCGATTGTTCCATTGTTGAAGTATATTTGAATCCCATAAAAGCAAGAAAAATAAATACGGCACTGACTACAATATAGCTACCGATTTCTAAAACAGAGAAGGATAGATTTAAGTCCATCAAATCCGGTAAAATAGCAAAGGTTAAAGAACCAAAAAGAATTACCAAAAAGTATTTGAACCAATTTTTATTATCCGTGGGTAATTCACTAGAAACTATGTTCATGTATTCCTTCGGTGATTTCCCAATAATTTTTTCAATGGATTTCCCGTTTCGTTCAGCTTCCAATAAGTGTTCTTGCAAATCATTTGTAATTTCATCAACGTCATTCAAGTTTTTTCTTTGGGTAAATAAATATGTACGTAAATCGTCTAAAAACCTTTGGCTCTTTTTAGAAAGCTCCATTTGACTTTTCAACTGTGTCATCTCCTTTTTTATCTGATCCAATACTCAAAACACCAGTCACATTTTTCTGCAACATGTTCCAACGTGCAACGAATTCTTCTAATTCTATGTCACCCTTGTGAGTTAAAGAGTAATATTTTCTTTTTGGGCCTGCTGTGGATTTTTTTAAAGTTGATGTAACAAGTTCTTCTTTTTGCATACGCATCAACAATGGGTATATTGTCCCTTCGCTAAATGAATCAAACCCATAACTTTCTAGTTTTTCCGCCAATTCATAGCCGTATACTTCTCCATCTTTAATAATCGCCAGTAAGCATCCATCAATTATCCCCTTTAGCATTTGTGTCGTCGACAAGCGAATACCTCCTCTCATTACCTTGTAATACAATATATACAATAGTATAACTTGTTATGCAAGGTATTCATAAAAATGTAGTTCATTTTTATATCGTCCACTTGGAGGAAATAAGAGAAAGATGCTTTATCTAAATTTTGCATGTAACTTAATCTAAATTTTGTTCCATACAAATTCCTCACCACATTGATCTTTTCAGAAAGCTGTATTAAATTTCAAAAGGCTACAAGTATCAGGTTTTAAAGCATAAATCTCAAAAGTATGTAAGTTTACATATCAGCACGTTATCGGAGGTTGCATATATACGATGGGAGAGAAGAGGCTGATCAAATCACCTCTTCTTTTTTCTGTATAGTAAAATTACTGAACAGAGCATGCCTTTATAACATGTTATTAGAAAAGTCTTCGAAGATAAAATATCTTTAAATATTTTAAAAATATGAAACCGATATCCATTTAGCCTCGTCTTAGGGGTACTCAAATATGGAGGGGATAAAATAAAAAGCCTAGAAAGGAGTAAGCGTGGTGACTGAACCCGAACAAATCGACTATTCAAGAAAAAATCAGGAACAGGGGCTGTCCGATCTGATGGATGAATACGGCGATCGTTTGACGAAAATGGCCTATAGTTACCTTAGGGACTGGGGGAAAGCACAGGAAGTTGTCCAAGATGTTTTTTTAACTTGCTACCATCAGTACGATACATATGATGAAGTTCAATCCTATAAAGCGTGGATATACCGAATAACGATCAACCGCTGCAAAGATGTTCTGAGGAGTGCATGGGCCAGGCGCGTTATGGTCAATAACAGCTTGTTCCAGTTCCTTCGATCGAAAGAGCCGTCGCCTGAAACCGCTTCGCTGCAAAAAGACGCGGACATTCTGTTGGCTGAAAAGGTCATGGAGCTGCCGGTCAAGTACAGGGAAATCATCCATCTACATTATTACGAAGAGTTGTCCGTCCAGGAAATCTCATTGTTGCTGAAAACCAACGAAAATACCGTGAAGACCCGCTTGAAAAGAGGGCGCGGCCTTCTGGGAGAAACGATAGAAAGAGGTGAATGGAATGAAGGATAGATTTTCGGGTTACCGTGATGCTATGGACAGAAGTGTTTTTAAAGGTAAAAAATTTACATCGAGTCATAAACGGGAAGTTTTTGCTGAAATAAAAAAAAGTAGAAAAAAAAGCGGTGACTGGTTTCCCCGGACAATGAGTGTTGCATTCGGAATCCTAATCCTTCTTATTGGAGGTTACTTTCTGTTTGAAGAAATTTCCGGTCCTGCCAATCAAGCTGAATCACCTCCACAATCGGAACCGGCATCTAATGGAAGTGAAATTACTCCTACGCCAATAGATGAAGAGTCGGAAAACAAAGATGATGAAATAGCAGCAACCGATGAAGAATGGATTCAGGAATATCCCTATAAAGAAATCAAGGAACATTTCGACAGCTATGAACTTCCGGAAGAAGGGAGAGTGGAAGGCGGATATACTAATAGAGTGACATACGAAAATGGCTATACGTTCGACAGTAAGACGAAATCCATGATGAGCCGGAAACATTCGGATGAAGGTCCGGCTGAACCGACTGAAGGTCAGAAGATTGGTGTCATCATGGGCTTTCTTTCCGATGCTTCTGGCATTCCAGAGCCAGAGAACAGGACGATTTCGAATGCATCAGATCAGATGTACCACCCGCTTTCCAGATTCGAAGAAATAAAGCATCTGAATGACTTTGCGCCGTTGGAAGAGTGGCTGGCAGAAACTGAAGAAATTCTGAAGAAGTTCGAAAACAGCCAAACAACGGAAGAGAATAAAAAATATTATCTGGAAAGCTATGAAAAACTTCAGAAAATGAATACATTGATAAAAGGAGAGTAGTAGAGATGCTGAAAAAAGTGGTAGTGGGAGTTCCGTTGCTGACATTAGTGGCGTTATTTATATTCGTCATCTTCATTAACCTGAACAGCTTCGATTCGGCCAGTGTAGAAGAAGAGAAAGTGAATGCTGCTAATGCGGTGAGTATTGATCTGTCTGAGACCGTTTTTGCAGATCCCAAAGAATATGGCCAGCCAATTGAGAAAAGCCGATTTGGTGAACCGAAGGACTTTATCATAGCCATTCATAGCGAGTGGAGTGAAATGGATACCGGAGAACAATATGCAATTTCTTTTGGTTCAGAAAGCTATGGACTCATTTCTTCTATTTGAGAACCAATATAGATAGCGCATTGACTGCAGAGTTTGATGCGCTTCAGGAAACAGCCTTTAAACTGACCGATTCTTCAGCGGGGTTAACGGAAAAAGAACAAAACTCTTTAATCCCCCGATTTGAGCATCAGTTGAATGAGCTCTTTGTAGTAATGATGAATCGCTGAGTAATTGGAATGAGTCGATGATATAAAAACACAAAAAAGTTAGCAGCGGCTGCAATTTTTAAGGGTATCTTCATTTGTCACCATACAGTTCACCTCTTAATTGCTGGTAAAGGAATTGCTAATGATGCAATCCTGGTCCTGTATTGTCGAGAAGTATAGCAAGGATTAAGCTTACGATTCCAAGGAAATAAACGAAATATGCTATAGAGCAAATGGCAAAGACTAGCGAAGCAAATAGCTTATATCGATCGTATGGCGAATTTTTTAATAAAACTACCGTGAGAATAAAGATTAATGTACTTGGAACTAAAGCTCCAAACTTATATACGATCATAATCCAGGACATGAAAATTGATAGCATTATAACAGGTATCATATATCCACTTTTAATAGATTGTTCTTCATTTGTCTTCATTTTATTTCACCTTACCTCTTTAAAGATCTGCGCAACATTGTATGCCTAGGAAATTTCTGATATATCTCTTTCAGCTTTATTAATCTTCATACTGGTTTTTAAAATTTCGTTATTGTATTAGACGTTCATTTAAGAAGCAAAGTTGCTAGAGGTGATATGGAAGAGCTCAAGGGGGCATAGGTAATAAAAAGGTACGAGCAACAAATACTCTGAAAATATTTTAATTCATTTACAAATCAGTTTATATATGATGGCTTATCAAATGCTATTAAAATACCAAGGGATAGAAGATGCGATTTGTTCAGCATCTTCTGTCCTTTTTCGTCGATACAAGTTTCGAATCATTAAAATTATATGTAAAATAAAGGGAAATATGTATATACTAAAAAGAGGGACTGCAAAGTGATTTTGTGTAAGATAATATTAGTAATTTAGAATAGTTAATTCAGTCAATTCATTTCCAGTAGAAAAAAGACGAATGATTTTTTTGAAGTTAGTTGGGATGCAGCATAATTAACTTACTTTGGAGGAGGACGATAGTATGAAACCGACTATATTGGTTCTTGGAACTCATCATTTTTCTGCAAAAGATAACGGTGATTTGTTTAAACCTGAGAAAGACAACATGCTATCGAAAATAAGGCAGGAGGAAATACAGGATGTTATTAACTGTCTGAAAAAATTCCAGCCAACCAAAGTGGCGTTAGAAGTTGTAAAAAAGAATGAAAAAAACTCAATGAGCAATATGTTTCTTATGTAAATGGAGAATATACATTAAATGTTAATGAGACCGATCAGGTAGGATACCGTCTAGCGAAGGAATGCCGCTTTGAACAAGTCTATGCAGTAGATTGGAATGGGAATCAAAAGGATGTTCCAGGATTACCAAGCCCAAGCGATTCGGCAGACGACATTTATTATAATGCGGCCATGACAATCGGACAGGAAATGACGTCTCAAATGGAAACCTCTTTACAAAAGCATACCTTTAAGGAGTTCCTGGTATGGCTGAATGATCCGAAACAGATTTCAAGAGGCCATGAACTCTAGATGAAGGTGGTATTGGCAGAAGAGCAGGACAACCCGACCGGTGCAGTATGGACCGCAAAGTATTGGTATTTCCGGAATATGCTTATTTATAAAAATCTGGTTGATTTAATCAACTCAGATGAAGAACGGATTTTTGTTTTATATGGGGCTGGCCATCTTCATTTACTCTTGCAATTTTTAAAAGAAAGCAATCTTTTTAATGTGGAAGTTGCAAGTGATTATTTAATTTAAAGGCATGCTTGGGAGAGTAGGTTTACAAATCTCGAACTATCAGAAGAGACGCAGCTTAGGAATAGGCTTCTTTCCTTTTTGTCTAAAATGATAAAATACGGGTAAACCTGAAGTGGAACAATAAAAAGGAGGATGATTAAGTGAGTGAACCGATCGAGTTGACGAAAATAACCATTATCCAAAAAGACACTGCCAATAAAATACGCGAGGCGTATATTGGGGATTTTAAAGAACCTGTTTTGTATGGTGTACACGGAGGAGTTCGTGCTTTTTACGGTGTTGAGACCGACCCGGAATACCCTTCAACGCTGGACCATATTGTGGCATCTGCCGGTGGTTGACTGGTCGGGACATTATCAGGCGCGCTGGAAGCGCGTAAAATTCCGACTTCCCCAGATAAAGTGTGGGCAGACGTTCAAGGTACAATCGAAGCACCGGATGGTGTATTAAAAGTAACGAAAATTACTGCCCACTACCATGTGAAGGTGCCGGCTGGTAAACAAGAAGCGGCAGAACGTGCCTTGTCTATCTTTGATAGAGGTTGCCCTGTGGCGCAAACCCTCAAAGGGGCGGTAGACATCCAGCATTCATGGGACATTGAAACCTATTAACAAAAGTAAAGTATAGACTGTAGACAAACTCAGTCCAATCGAGATTATCTGCAGTCTTTTTTGATTCCAGTCAATTTGAGGAAAAGAGGGGGGGAGAAAAGTAGAATTGATTTTTATTCGCCACGGGCAAGGCGAACATACATTGAATTTACCGGAAAGTCTTCACTTGAGTCATCCCTCATTGACCATCAAAGGGATGAACCAGGCGAAAAATTTAAGATCTACCCTTCCATTAACCTCTGAAGACGTTTTAATTGTCAGCCCGACTTTAAGAACCCTCCAAACGGCTGCCATCTGGAGTGAGAACATGGAATGCAAAAGAGTGGTGCATCCGTTGGTAAGTCCCCGTATTTTCCCAGCGCGATCGGATGCTGCGACATTGCCATGTGATGAATCGTTGGATCCAGCCAGACTGCAAGATGAATTCACATCCTTTGTTCCGCCACCAAATCTGGCTGCTTCTTTATGGACAACAGGCATCAATGTCCTCTCTGAAGATAAATTTAACCTACTGGCTGAAGAGTTCATTGATTATTGCAGGAACCTTCAAAGCGAGAAAATTCACATTGTCACGCATGACGGCACTATTACTTCTTATCGGCAAAAGATTTCAGGTTGCCGCTTTACCCGGGAAGACTTCCTGCAAGAGACGGAGTCGTTTCGTCTAATGGTAGAGTGATTTACATAAAAGTTGAATAAAATTTATTGTAAGGTATATTCCTCTCTGGCTTCATATAAAACTGCCATAGCCAGCGTCCAAGTGTCGTCAATATATGGGATAAATGGTTCTCCATATAATCCGGATATTGGATAAGGTTACAAAAAATGAGTCATGTTTTAGCGTCCTGGATGTACGGGTAAACAAAAGTAAGACGATATACAGGAGGCTGATTAGCATGAAAACAACAAACCGTGAATTTGAAGTGGTTTATACGGCTCGAGAACTTGAAGAAAAAGTGGAAGAAATGAAATCGTGGGGATATAACAAGAATGAAATTCATGTTTTGGCGAATAATGCGGATGTTCTTAACTCTGTTGAATCGCAAGAAGGAGTTCACACACACGAAATAGAAACCATCACAGACAAATTCAAATCAATGTTCACCGGAAAAGACGCGGTACGGGAAGAGTTAACCAAACTGGATTTAAGCCAATCAGAAATCGATGAATTTCACGATATTCTCGATAATGACGGAATTATACTATATACAGACTATCGAAATGATAAACGGACATTTTAAAATATAAAAATAAGGACTACCATGAACCCAGTGTTCCTGGTAGTTTTTTTATAATGCTGTCGATCTTGTTAAAGGCTGTTTCAGCCGGTATTACTATGTGAAAGATTAGGTGGGGGATGGCTTCTCCAATATGCTAAAATAAGGAAACTGGTTTTTTGCCGAACAGGCAGAAAAATCAAATACTATAACTCAGCAGGTGAAAATATGTTCCTTAAAAGAATAAGCTTGCTCAATGAAACCGAAATCGATGCTAACGAATACCCTTTCACAATTCCGGCTATTAAAAGTTTCAGCCAGTTGGAGCTGACCAGCAATATCACTTTTTTCGTTGGTGAGAACGGCTCCGGAAAATCGACTCTGCTTGAGGCCATTGCCGAGAAATGTGAATTCAACACAGCGGGCGGGGGACGGAATAATACGTATGAGGTTCATGCTTCCGATTCTGTTTTGGGAGATTATCTCCGCTTGTCATGGATGCCCAAAATCACCAATGGCTTTTTCATGAGAGCCGAGTCGTTTTATCATTTTGCCAGTCATATCGACGAATTGCAGAAAGAAGATCCCGATGCTTATCGGAGTTACGGCGGCCGCTCTTTGCATGAGCAATCACACGGGGAATCGTTCTTCTCACTTTTTCAGAATCGCTTTTATGAACGCGCCATCTATCTTCTGGATGAGCCGGAAGCTGCATTGTCCCCTCAGCGCCAACTGGCTTTTTTGCGGATACTGCATGATTTGACGGTGCAAGGGAATTGCCAATTTATCATTGCGACCCATTCACCCATTTTACTGGGCTTTCCCGGCGCTAAGATTCTGAGTTTTGATGAAGGAAAAATTGAAGAAATTGACTATGAGCAAACAGATCATTACCAGATCACCAAATATTTTCTGGACCACCGGGAAAAGTTCCTGAAAGATATATTGGAGGACGAACCGGAAGTGTAGATTTATCAGAAGAGGGAAACCTTAAAAGGAATGTTTAAAGTTTATCTATCCAAAGAAAGGAATGAATGCATGATGGCACAATCATTGAAAGGCAAGACGGCTTATATTACCGGAGCGGGCAAGGGGATCGGAAAAGCAACGGCGATCGCTCTGGCAGAAGAGGGTGTCAATATCGGCTTGATGGCACGGACGGAATCAGATCTGCAGGCGGTGGCGGAAGAATTGAAGAGCAAAGGTGTAAAAGCTTCCTATGCGACCGCAGATGTTTCCTCTATGGAACAGGTCGAAGCGGCAGTGGCGAAACTAACTGAAGAACTCGGCGAAGCTGATATTCTGATCAATAATGCAGGCATCGGCACATTCGGCCCGTTCCTCGAAATTGATCCGGCTGAATGGAAGAAAATGATCGATGTCAACCTGATGGGCATGTATTATGTGACGCGCGCTGTACTGCCACAATTGATCGGAAAAAACGGTGGCGATATCATCAATATTTCCTCGATGTCCGGCGTCAAAGGCACAGAAGGCTCGAGTGCATACAGTGCATCGAAATTCGGCGTGCTCGGCATGACGGAATCATTGTCACAGGAAGTACGCAAGCACAATATCCGTGTGTTCGCGCTGACTCCGAGCCTCGTCATCACGGAGTTCTTCGGCGGGGGGAATAAGCCGGAAAAAAGTGAAGAGAAATTCATGCAGGCAGAAGATCTGGCCGAATATATGGTAGCTCAATTAAAACTCAACCCGCGGATTTTTATTCCGAAGTCGAGCCTGTGGGCGACGAATCCGTTCTAAAATTGACGTGAACAAGCAAGGGGGCATTGATTTGTTGAAATGGAAAGAAGAAATGATGATCGAACAGCCAATAGACAAGGTTTGGCGATTGTTTTCGGATGAAAATGCGAAAACTCTGTACCCGAAACTGGATGAGCATGTGCTCGTAGAAAACGAAAATGATGAAACAGGTGCCAAACATGCCCAAAGCTATATGGAAGGCAAGCAGCTGCAAACTTATATAGTCGAAACCATGCGCTACGACGATAAACCCAATAAAAAAGTCCGCCACACCCGATTTTCCATGAACAGCATGTTCGAAATCAATTATATCTTTACACTGGATAAGAAAGCCGATGATCAGACTCTTTTTACTTATGAAGGCGCGCAAAAAGGGACCACCATCACCGGCAAAGCCATGTTGCTGGCGGGCAGCAAAAAAAGGCGCCAGGAAACCATCCGCGATTTTATGCAGCGCGTAAAAACGAAAGCTGAAAAAAATACAGCCGAATAAGATTGTTAAGGAAGTCTGGTTCTCCAGGCTTTCTTTTGTTTTACAAAAAATCACGCTATACTTTATTGATTGAAGAAAATAACAGGGCAAGATACATAGACCACTAGCTTAAATGAACAAACATATGAGTGTTATTGGGTATTTTGGAATCAGGAAGGAGAGAGGCGTAATGATTGAATGGGAACAAGACAAGGTCATCAATCAACAGATTGACAAAGTGTGGAGTTTGTTTGCGGACGCCAATATCCGGAAGATCATGCCCCAGGTTGAAAAACATGAACTCATCGAGAAGACGGAGCGGGAAACCGGCGCGAAGCATATGCAGAGCTATAAAGAAGGTAAGCGTACCGAGACTTATGTAGTCGAGACATTGGCTTACGAGGATCAGCCTGACAAAAAGCATAAGCAAATTTATTTTGTCATAGGCAATGCTGTTGAAATAGACTTATGTTTCACTTTGATTAAACTCCATGACAATCAGACGAAGTTCATTTACTCCGGCTGCAACCAGGGACGCAATTTCCTCGGCAGGACCATGCTGAAAATGGCCGGCGGAAAGAGCCATATGAAAATTGTCGAAGATTTTATGGCACGGGTTGAAGAAGAGGCCCTGAAAATCTAAAGTTGGACGGGGGCAGGCAATGCTCCTGTTATTTTTTTGCTCACTTTTGATTATCGCACCGATTATGGGGAGTGGTCGGGTATAATTTATGAAGCAGTGAAAATCGAAGAGTACTATAAGAAGTTGCTCCAAAAAGTATAGGCAAGTCTTTGATAAGCAGAAACGGTTGGATTTATCATGAAAAAACAAGTATATGTAGTAAATTACATAAGGATAAAAGAATAAAAAATAAAAACAAGCAATCAAGAAGCCGAAAGAACCAGCAGAATCCCTTAATTCAACGGTACCAAACACCGGACTGCAAATCGATAGTGAATAATCCGGAGATTTTGGCAAGTTTCAATCACAATTAACAGTTCCTTGGAAGATAATCAGGTGCTGTAAGCTTAATAAGCAAACGGACATCCAATTCGTTTATTATGCTGATAGGGGAAAGGGGAGGGCAACTGGTGATTCACTCATACCCATTAGACAGCATACATTATTTAAATTAATTACAAATTCTTCAAATAAAATGTAGAATAGTAGAAAAGAGCAGCAAGAAAACATATACCTTGTAGAATTTCCACTCAAGACGGTGTTACATCAATTAATTCAAGAAGAAAGGTCTGATCTTTTCATGCTTACCATTTACGAACGCGGAGGCGTGCTGTGCGCTGAAGGACTGATAGAAACAATCGGGCAGAAGGTGTTTGTTTATCTCATTGATGGAATGCTGATAGACAGCGGTCCGGAAAAATTGCAGAACGAATTGCTGCCGTTCTTCCGGGACAATAGCTTTGATCAGCTTGTGCTGACGCATAACCACGAAGACCATACTGGCAATGCTGCGTGGATTCAAGAGCATCTGGCCAAGCCGATTTCAATCCATCCTGTGGGACTTGCCGGCTGCCTGGACGATGGTGATTACCCCGATTACCGCAGATACACCTGGGGAGGAAGAAAAGCTTTTTCACCGGAGGTTATAAATACTGTAATGCATTCCAGGAATCTTACCTGGCAAGTCATCCATACGCCGGGACACGCTGACGATCACATTGCTTTATACAATAAAGAGAGAAGGATCCTTTTCACCGGTGATTTATTTGTCGCAGCAAGGACGAAGGTCAGCATGGAAGCCGAATCGGTACCACAAATCATGCGATCCACTCGGCTTCTGCTCGAATTCGATTTTGAAGCCATCTATTGCAGCCATGCCGGATACCTTGAAAACGGCAGGGAGCTTTTGAATCAGAAGCTTCGTTATCTGGACGAGGTTTCGATTAAAGTAAAAGAACTGGCTGCAAGAGGGGAATCTCCGAGGGCAATAGCACAGCTGTTGTTCCCGGGTAACTACCCCATTATCCAGTTCTCCAATAACGAATGGGATACAATCCATCTGGTCAACTCGATTCTGGATGAGTGTCAGGCGGAATCACCAAGATAAAGTTTCATATTATTTAAGTTGAATTAAAGAATTATCTTTTGTATATCGGTTCGTTGCTTTGGACATTGCAAAGATTATGCTCCTGCTTACGCTCATTGCGAAGAAGTGACGCCTAGATATGGAGCAAAACAGCGAAGACGCCCAGGGGAGCAGAAGCGGCGTTGGCTTTCCAACGTCGTTTCGACGAAGGGCAAGATCCACTCGGGCGAAGTGAAACGAGACCGAGTTAGCTCAGCGCGAGCCAAGAGTTGGCCGAAGGGAGTTCGGCCGACGCTTTGCGACGAAGCTAGCGCAGCGATGCAGGAGCAGCCTTAAAATCGTGCTCCTGCAGTGCTGCGCACTTCGTCGCAAAGACAGTATCCGTGCAGGACACGCCTACTGTCTTCGAAGCTGTTTTGCGGAATATCGATTCTTAGTTACACTTGTACCGTTTACCTAAAATCTCCTTTCGAGGGGATTTTTTTCTTTATTCGAATTTAAAATCGGATTTTTGATATACTGAGTTATAAGAATTTTTCAATTTATTCTGATAATTCGGGAGGGTGTGGCTGGAATGGGTTATATCAAGTTCATTCTGGAATTATTGGTCATTGCTTTCATCATTTATTATTTAAGCGGGCGATTGATGGGGCCGAAGATTAACTTTCAGAAGCGCATCCTGTCAGTGTCTATGGGCGTTGCACTGACAACTTTTCTCTATTGGTATTCCTATCTCCGGTTTACCGATTTCACGGATTTCGATACCATCCAGATCGTCCAGGATGAAACAGCCATCCTGTGGATTGGCAGCATGCTGCTGATTTCGATGCTGCTGTATCTGTTCTTCGAGTTGTTTGATCCAGTTGAATTGGGTGAACTGGGTGAACGGAAGGTAGGGGGAGGGCTTAAGTTTATCCGGTGGAGAAGCCGGCTGAGAGAACAAAAACGTCTCAGCAGACTACTCGAAATTTCATTCCGGAATGGATTTTCACAGGCGCTGGAATATGCACGGCATCGCGGCGGAAATGACCGCGAATTGGCGCGAGCCTTTCGGGAAACTTTGGAGGAAAGCGGCGGAATCTTCGTCAAGTTCGGCCAGATGCTGTCGACACACAGTGAATTATTTCCGCCTGCATTCATCAAGGAACTCGGGTCGCTGCAGCAAAATGTTAAACCGCTGACGAGCCAGCAGGTGGAAGCTTTATTGAATGAGAAACTGCCTTATCGCATTGAAGATGTTTTTGCTGAAGTGGATATGGATCCTATTGCAGCCGGTTCCATCGGGCAAGTGCATAAAGCGTTGCTGAAAAATGGTGATGATGTTGTGGTAAAGCTATTGAGGCCGGATATTCAGCGGATTATGCGCGACGACTTGAATTTGCTGGTGGCTTTTACCGAATGGCTGTCAACAAAGTCTGCATGGATCAATAATATCGGCATACGGGACCTGGCCATCGGTTTTGCCAGAAACATGCGCGAGGAAGTGGATTTTACAATAGAAATTCGCAACACGGTCCAGTTGGCGAATATTATCGAGCAGAGTGACCAGGACATCAGGATTCCGAAAGTCTACACCGAATTCAGCAATGATAAATTGATAGTGCTTGAATATCTGGAAGGCCAAAGCATTGCCAACGGACAGAAGCTATTTGAAAACTTCCAGGTGGATCGCAGTGAGTTTGCACGGACGATCCTGTTTTCCTATTTGGAACAGATGTTTTTCTATGGTATTTTCCACTCTGATCCACACCCTGGAAATATCTTTATTGATAAGATGGACGGGAAACCGATAATCCTTGATTTTGGTGCAGTAGGCCGACTTTCCGAGGAACAGCAAAAAGCGTTGAATCTTTTTGTCATCGGCATTCAGCAGAATGATGCTGATGTTATTACTGATTCCATTTTGGTTATGGTGCAGGAGACAAAATCCATTGACCGGAAAAAGTTTGAATATGCAATTGGACAGGTTTTACAGCGCATCACCTATATTGATAAAATACCAACAAGGGAATTAATTCATTCCATGTTCGATATTGTCCGTGATTTTGACCTGAAATTCTATTCGCCGGTCAGTACGGCACTTCGTGCACTTATCGTCCTGGACAGCACCATCCATACAATGGATCCCCAATTTGATATGTTCAAGGAATCAAAGACGTTTGCCAAAAAATACAAGGCGTCTTATTTGTTCAAACCATTCATGCAACCCTCAGCAACAAAAGAGAGACTCGAGGAGGAACTTGCTGTCTGGCTGCCGGAGCTTGCAAAAGTGCCCAAAAGGCTCGACCGGCTGGTGCGGCGGATTGAATCCGGCAAAGTGATCCTCCATCATGATATATTTTCAGACAAGCATAACTCGATGTTCATCACGCAATTATTCTCCAGGTTCGTTCTGTTGATGACAGGAATCACGTTTGGACTTGTGTCATCCGCGTTATTGGCCATAGCACAGTTTATCGATACGGCCTATGCGGTATATTTAAATATAGCCTCTTACGCAGGTTTGTTCCTGAGTGTAGTCCTATTGGTGAGACTGTCCATTCAGGCTATCCGGGATATGAAACGGACCAGCGGCTTATAGAATGTTTAAAACTTCTTCAGAGAGACTGCAGGAGTAAGAAGGAGTGATTATATGGAACGCCCGAACCCAAGAGAGATTCTGGAACAGAAAATGCGCGAAACCCGCCCGTCCTGGACAAAAAAAGCACCAGCAAAGCCCCGTAAATACAAATCAAGCATGAAACGGGTCGATGATTATGTTGTGTTGGATTTTGAGACGACCGGCTTGCGTGCCGGCAGCGACAAAATCTTACAGATCGGTGCTGTAAAATACATCGGCCATATGCACAAAGATACGATGTATGTAACGATCAATCCGCAACAGCCCATTTCCAGCACAATTACGCGCATTACCGGCATCACGAACAGTGATGTCCGCGATGCACCGATAATTGAAGATGTGGCACACGAGTTAATTGCTTTTATTGGCGGATTGCCGATCATTGCACATAATGCGCCATTTGATATGGGATTTCTGTATGCACTGGAGGAAATCACGCCGATACCGGAGTATACGGTTATTGATACAGTGAAACTGGCGCGTAAAGTGATACCGGAGACGCCGAACCATAAATTGACGACTTTATCAGCATTTCTGGAACTGGAGCATAATGCGCACGATGCGCTTGGCGATTGTCTGGCGACGGCTGCGATCTATCAGTTTTGTATTGACCGGATGTAATGAAATAAAAGAAAGCGTGAAAGCCGAGTAAGAAAACGGTTTTCACGCTTTTAAGATCCATGTTATTCTCGTTAAGTAATAGAAAAGGGTATAAGAGATAGGGTATATGAAAATTAAACCTCTATAAAGCTAAAAAATATTTAAGTAGACATAATATAAATTATAGGAAGTTGAGTATCAAAAACTAAGTATACTCATGATATTGAGACGAAAGCTGTTTTTTCGATAAAATGGACCGAATTTCAGATTATCTCATTTAATAACGTTTTAGTTGATCCGTGTAAGTTTCTGTTTTATTGGTGTTAAAATTGCTGATGACATAAAATTAAATATGTTCATACTGTCACAAAACAAAAAAACGAAATTGCCTGTGGAACTTTCAGCAATCTCGTTTTTTGTTTCTTTAATCTTTTTTGTACAGTTTCAATTTTTAATTGTTTGCTGCATTCCAATTTTTATCATTCCATTTAATCCAAATCATCTCTGATTCAACTTTACAGCGTCTCAAAATCAATATCTTCCACATACGCATCAATTACCGCAGCTTTGTTGCCGGCTTTAGCCATTTTCAGCGCTTCTTTTAACTCCTGCCGGTTTCTGGCTGTGTATCCGCGGCCGCCGCATGCTTCAGCAAACGCCGCAAAATCAATATTGGCCAGCTCAATATTCGTCGGTTTATTCCCCATTTCTTCCTGTTCAGTTTCAATCAATTGAATTTTCTGGTTGTTCATGACCACAATAATGATTGCCAGATCGTATTTGATCGCTGTCACAAAATCCTGCATGCCCATTGAAAATCCACCATCACCGATTAAAGCGATTACTTGTTTTTCGGGATATGCCAGTTTTCCGGCTATTGCTCCGGGCAACCCACACCCCATCGTTGCAATCCACGCGGAAACGACCAGTTTCTGATCCGTCAATTTTAAATAACGTGCTGACCAAAGCGTCACGCTTCCGACATCGAGAGATACGACCGCTCCAGGTTCCAAAATATGCTGCACTTCTGCTATGACTTGCTGCGGTTGCAGCTGTTCTGTTTCCCGCTCCATCTCCTGCTGCAACTGCTGATCCCACTTGTCCCGTTTATCCTGGTACTTTTTCAGGAAATCTTCCTGTTTTGGTTCAATATTCTCAATCAACCAGGCCATCACGGGTTCGAGTTCGCTGGCAATGCCTGTAGTTACCGGGTAATATTTGCCGATGACAGCCGGATCAATATCAATCTGTATAGCAGTTGCGTCGCTCGGTAAATAATCCCGATAAGGATAAGCGGTTCCCGCCAATATCAGAAGATCCGCTTCCTTCATAACTTCCTTAGCCGGTTCAGTACCCAATTGCCCCAGATGGCCCAAATGGTTTGGATGTTCATCTGGAATCAAGCCTTTTGAAGGAAATGATGCGATAACCGGCGCTTTGATCTCTTCAGCAAACAACAATAACTCGGCTACTGCCCCTTTTGCCCCTTTGCCTGCTAAAATGACTGGTTTTTTTGCAGTTTCAATCAATTCTGCCGCTTTTTTCAGGTCTTCCGCCGCCGCTCTGATTTTCGGTTGGGAATACGAAGCTGAAGTCATTGGTTTTTCATATTTTATCTTCGTGCTGAATAAATCGTCCGAAACAATCAGCACTGCTGGGCCATTTTCTGCATACGCTGTCCGAATTGCCTGATTCAGCATGTCCGGCAGCTGCTCGGCTGTCTGCACACGTCTATTGTAGACCGCAACCTGCTCAAACATCGATTCCAGTTTCAGTTCCTGGAAATTATCTGTTCCGACCAATTCGCTGCTGACCTGGCCGACAATCGCCAGCATCGGCACTTTGTCTTTTTTCGCGTCATACAAGCCGTTTTGCAGGTGAACCGCTCCGGGACCGGCGATAGACATGCAGACACCGATTTGCCCTGTCAATTTGGCATAAGCAGCCGCAGCAAGTGCACCGGTCTCTTCATGGCGAATCTGGATAAACCGGATTGCTTCTTCCTTCCGCAGCTCTTCCATGAATTCATTGATTGAATCACCGGGCATACCGTAAATATGGTTAACCTGCCATTCTTTTAAAAGATCAATGACATAGGCCCCTGCTTTTTTTTCGAACATCAAATCACTCCTTTTTTCGCATTGTATAACACTTGTTTACTTTAATTGTTCACTTTTTAATTGTTTACGTCTCATCTTCCGATAGCATTCCTTCAAATTTTTCTTTTATATCATCCTCTTTCCCGATAACCATCACTTTGTCGCCAACCTGCAGCTCTTCTTCAAAAAGGTCGAAACGCAGAATTTCATCTCCTCTCCTGAGGATCAGCAGGACGACATCACGATTTTCTTCCACTAAAGTTTTGCCTTTAGCACCGATATAGTTGGAATCGTTTTTGATTTCGATAATGGCCACCATCTCTTCGTCATCAAGAGCAAGTGCGGTCTTCATCGGCCAGTCTTCCAAATTGTATTCGGTATCCATTTCATGCTCGAAGCGGTTTTCCAAAGTGGCAAAAATCTTTTTATTCCTAAAAATCAGTAGCGCTGCCAGTAAAATGGAGATGATTATGAACAGCAATTCTATCCGAAGATCATTGGAGAGCAAGTTTGCAATGGAGGAAATGATGACTGCAAGGGAAAAGTAACCGAAGAGAATGATCCCGCTACTGATTCGTCTCCGGATCGGATGGTCAATGATCAGAGCCGATTCCTCCGTAGTAAAGCCAGTGCCCGTCAACATGGATATCACTTGGTAGCGCGCAATTTCCTTTTTCAGGCCAGTCATATGAAAAAGTATCACGCCTATTTCAATTACAATTGCCATTATCAATGCATAGAGGGCAATAAACGAAAAATTCCACATGAACATCACCTCATTTTCTATCCTTTACCTTATGAAATTGTTTTTAAACCCTTACTGCCCTAAACAGGATGATTAAAAAATAAGAAATAACGTTCAGTGCAATATCATTCATATTTAATATTTAATCAAAAATATATTAATTTATCTTTACTTCCCCGAATAAACTGGATATTGTGAAGAGAAAGATATTATTGAAATCATTCGACTTGATACCTGATATCGTCACTTGCTCTATTGTTTCACCAGGTTCTGACTTCAGCACAAATATACCTTATCAACGCAAGTGCGGAATTGCTTTTGCACATCCGTTATCTAGGCATTAGAGGAGTGAAATACATGAAGTATTTTGTCGATCACCTGAGAAAAAGAATCCATTCCCAAAAATTTGCAGGAGATTCCTGCGGGTTTATTAACACCCCTGTCAATTACCGGGAATTCACGACTTGCTCTGCTTATGTCAAAAGGCTGACAGGTGAGAAAGATTATACTGAATGTCCTAACTGTGTTACAGCTCCAACACGGCTCCAAGAAAAAGTGATTTCTTAACTTACAAGAACCTGTCATCCTGGTTTTCTCGATTTGCGCCGTTTCACCGAGTCAACCGCTGTCCATTAGAACCGAGTTTTAACTAGTAAAAGCGGGAATGTCTGAAAGGACATTCCCGCTTTTATGGTGATTATGTTTATGTGTTATTCTTACCCTTCAGATCGTTCAGAATCCACTCTGCCGCTCCCAATAAATTTTCAGCAATATGGTCCGGTTCAGTACCTGGCCAATGGCTATTGTATTCGGTGAGCGAATCTTCTCCCTTGCCGGTTTTCACCAATACCATTTTGGTGCCGGCCCGGCTTGCAGCCAGCATGTCCGAGCCTCCATTGTCCCCCACCACATAGCATTGACCAAGATCAAGAGAATGTTCCTTTCTGGCCCGCTCCAGCATGCCGGTTTCGGGTTTCAGGCAGTCACAATTGTCCTCCGGATGATGCGGACAATAATAAATGCCGTCCAGAAAGGCAGATTGTCTTTTCAGTTCGTTTTCCATCTTCTCAAAGCCCTTGAGCAATTCCTCTTCAGTAAAATAACCTCTTCCCACCCTGGACTGATTGGTGAACAGCAACACTTTCACCCCCGCATCATTCAGCAATTTAATGGCAACAGGCGTAAAATCAAACATCGTGAACTTGTCGGGATCAATGCCATGGCCATCTCCGCCCATCGTTCCGTCACGGTCAAGAAAAACTGCTTTCATTTGTTATCCCCCTATTTCGAAAGAGCTTACTTTTTTCAGCAATTGAATGAACGATATCTAAAACGGTTTGATTGCCATCTATTACTGCATCGGAATCCGGTTTTATCGTCGATAACATATGGAGATATGCCTCTCTGCCGCTCCGGGCATAATAGCGGACATCCTCAAGTATCCTATCCCCGGCAGCACCGGAAAAATCTCTCATCAACCGGCGTGATAAAGCGAGATCGAGCGGTGTATCAATGAATACAGTGAAATCGATGTATCGGCAGGACTGGGCTTGCTGATAAGCAAAAGGAAAATCCAGAATTATGTAATCCAACGGTTCGGCAAGCAATAGTTTCAGCTCAGCCAACAATGGCGTCAGGTCCCATTCATTGGGATCGGCTCCCTTGTCCAGCCATTGCATCATATCCTCGGGTCCTGCGAAGTCGTATTGATCAAAGTAAAGCGCTTTGGCATTCGGCAGAACTTGCGTTAAGCTCTCGACTGCGGTCGTTTTGCCGCCGCCTGATACACTGGCAATTGCAATTACAAACGGTGCTGCTATAGATTCCATGGCTCGATTCCCCTTTTGCTTCTTTTTCTTAATCATACAGGAAGACTCGTTTTGATTATAGAATTTATGCCATTAGCCAAAAGTATTGTGCCAATAAAAAAAGATGCCGCGGAGGCACCTTCAAACTTATTCTATTTAAGTTGAACTAAAGATTTTTTATAACCGATATTCCGCAAAACAGCTTCGAAGACAGTAGACGTGTCCTGCACGGAAACTGTCTTTGCGACGAAGTGCGCAGCACTGCAGGAGCACGATTTTAAGGCTGCTCCTGCATCGCTTCGCTAGCTTCGTCGCAAAGCGTCGGCCGAACTACCTTCGGCCAACACTTGGCTCGCGCTGAGCTAACTCGGTCTCGTTTCACTTCGCCCGAGTGGATCTTGCACTTCGTCGGCATTCGCCTGCTCCCCTGGGCGTCTGCGCTGTTTTGCTCCATATCTAAGCAATTCTCTCAGCACTGGCGCTGCTCAGGAGCAGGCGAATGCCGACGGAGCAATAAGTCGAGTGGTCATTTCAGCTTATTGCGGGAGCCAAGGTGTGCCCATACGAAGATGGCACCTCCTTTGCGACGAGCTTGCGCAGGAGCATAATCTTTGTTTTGGCCCTTCTGCGACGAGCAGTGCGCAGGAGCATATTCTTTACCCTTGTCCATAGCGCCAGAGCGATATAGAAATCCTAATTCTATATTTCAACATATATAAAATTATTTCTTACAAATACTCTTTTTCAATCGTCCGCGTACTCCGGACAGTATCAATCGGGCGCACCATATTTTCTATGCGATCGCGCTGTACTTCAAGGAATGGCGGAAGACTCAGCTTTTCGCCAAGCGTTTCATATGGCTCATCCCCGAGGAAGCCTGGTCCATCGGTTGCCCACTCAAACAAAATCCCCGGTGCCACTCGTGCATAAAGGGATTCAAAGAAAAAGCGGTCGACATAGCCGGAAGTGCCGAAGCCTGCCGTTTGCATATGATCGATCCATTCGTTCAATGCTGCTGTGTCATGCACACGGAAAGCAGTGTGATGGACCGTGCCGAACCCTTGCTGGCCGGCTGGCAGGATAGCGTTGTATTCGACGATGACTTGTGCACCGTTTCCGCCCTGGCCCATTTCGAATAAATGCAACGCACCTTCTTTTTCAATTTCCCGCATGTTCATCACTTTTTCCAGCACTTCTTTCAGGTAATCGAATTGCGCAATGCGGATGTGCATCGGTCCCAAACCGGTGATTGCGAACTCGAGCGGAACGGGTCCATTTTGCCATGGCGTGCCTGACTCTACCCCTTCATTGAGTTCATCTGACACAAGCATATACTGTTGATCATCGAAATCGGCGAAAGAAAGGGTGTTCTTGCCGAATAGATCTTTGATGCCGGTATGCTTCACTTCGTATTTATCAAAGCGTTTGATCCAATATTCCAGTGCCGCATCTGTCGGTACACGGAATGAGGTCTTATAGATTTCATTCGTGCCGTGGCTGCCTTTGGGGATTCCAGGAAAATCGAAGAATGTCATATCGGTTCCTGCTGACCCCTTATCATCGGCAAAGAATAAATGATAGGTCTGGATATCGTCCTGGTTGACGGTTTTTTTAACAAGGCGCATGCCCAGTACATAGGTGAAAAATTCGTAGTTCTTTTCTGCACTGCTGGTGATTGCGGTTACGTGGTGGATACCTTTTAATTCATTCATTATTGATTCTCTCCTTTAAGGTTATCGTTGCTATTATCTCGAAGTAAGGATAATTTCCCATAAAATTTTTTAGACTTTCATTGCCTGATAACCCACTTTTTTCAGATCGCTGATCATCGCTTCGGTTTCATCGTCATTCAAGCCCGAAAATAATTCATCGATCTTCGCTTCATGTTCCGGCCAGATCCGGTTCATCAAACCATTGCCTTCATCAGTCAGTTCTGCGTAGGTGACTCTGCGGTCTTCCGCGCATTCCGAACGTTTGACATAATCTTTTGCTTCGAGCTTGTCGACTACATACGTAATGCTGCTGCTGGCAATCAATACTTTTTTGCCGATAGCTTGAATCGGCTGTCTGCCCTGATGATACAGCAGTTCCAGTACGGAAAATTCGGTAGGATTAAGGCCATTGCTTGCTGCATCGCTTTTAATCACTTCACGAATGGCATCAGCAGCCCGGATAATGACAGTGACGGCTTTTAAATTGCGGTTCAGCACTTCCATCCTTTTCACCTCATATTATTTGTAATTCATATATCTTTAATTCGAGATAAGTATATCATGCTGAAATTTAACTGTCAACAGGACTGCTTCCCTCCCTGGTACTTCTTTTAACAATTCTCCCGCGAACTCAAAAGCTTTTACTACCCCTCCTCCGCAAACCTGTGTATAATTTGGGGTAATCATATAGAACAAAAATGTTTTCTAGGGTTCCGCAAGCTGCTGCTTGGCCTGGTCCGAGAGAAAACGCACAGCTTGCTGTGACACGGAAGGACAAAAGCCTGGGAGAAACTGTTTAACAGTGGCTTCCCAGGCTTTTTTATTTGGAAACAGGAGGTTTCAGCATGAATATTGAATGGACAAAAGTGTATATTGCGGCTTTTTTCGAAGTTTTCTGGGTCATTGGCCTGAAACATGCGGACGGCTTCTGGCCATGGAGCGGAACGATACTGGCGATCATCATCAGTTTCTATCTGATGATCATGGCAGGAAAAAAGCTGCCGGTCGGCACGGTTTATGCGGTTTTTGTCGGCATAGGGACAGCCGGAACCGTACTGTCAGAAATTCTGTTTTTCGGTGAACCGCTGCAATTGGCGAAACTATTGCTGATTGGTGTATTGCTTGCTGGAGTCATCGGATTGAAATTGGTTACCGATGATCATCCCGAAAAAGGAGTTGAAGCGTGATGGCCTGGATGTTTCTTGTAGCCGCTGGTGTCTTTGAAATGGCCGGCGTGGCAATGATCAACAAATGGCATTTGGAACGGAATTGGCCGGCCTTCCTGCTGATGTTGTTAGGATTCGGACTCAGTTTCATCTTCCTGTCACTGGCGATGCAGACGCTTCCGATGGGAACGGCCTACGCAGTGTGGACGGGAATCGGTGCGTCCGGTGGCGCGATCCTCGGCATGCTTTTTTACAATGAAGCAAGAGACTGGAAACGCATCCTTTTCATTGCCATGGTGCTCGGTTCTGCAGTCGGTTTGAAAATGGTTTCCTGAATTCAATTTTCATCAAAAAAGAAGGCTTCCGGCAAATTCCGGAAGCCTTCTTTACTTTTGCCGAGAAAGTTATCAACCAACGCGTAAAGAGTACATAATATCTCTTCTTTTCCACTAGCTGCGTTTGTGTGAAGCGATGGTCATATATCTTCTTTTCATTTCTTCATAGCGCTCGCGATTGACTCCTGCATCTGAATAGCCGACACGAGAGGCTGAACGAAATTCGATCTGTCCATCATCATCGTTAAAGTAGAATTCAAGATCGTCTTTAAACTTGAATGCCTTTGATTTGGCAATAGCATAGACATAATTCTGTTCTACCTGAACAATATCCACCCCTTCATAACCTTTCAGCATACCGATCAAACATTTTTCCGCTTCCTCCCGGCTTCCTGAGTAGGGAAAGGCCGGCACATATTTATCCTCAGCTTTCGTTTGGGAGGAAACAGCGTTCGGTGTTTTCGGCACTTCTTTCAACTGTCCGTCTTTCACTCCCAGCTTGGGTTTGATGTTGTTCTTAATGGCCATATTGGCAACAGCGATTCCTGCAACAGTTACAGCGCCGAAAATCGCTATTTTTTCAGCAGGCAATTCGCCGGCTCTCGCTTTGTTGAAGGTTTTCACAACCGGCTGATTCATAAGATTATCGACATACACTTTTTTGCCGATTTTCACCAGTACTTCACTATAGGTCGGATAAGGATGAATGACACCCGATAATTTACCCATATTGATATGAAGCGATTTAATCGTCTGGATCTGGCTGATGATTTCCCCTGCACGGTCTCCCAGTATACTTGCACCAAGAATGTAGCCTTTTTTATCCAGGATAACCTTCACGTGGCCGATGCTGTCTTTTTTCGTGTTGGCCCGGTCGATATCAGCATAATCATGTTCATAAACCCGGATGTCTTCTCCGTATTTCTCACGTGCTTGCTCTTCTGACAAACCGGCCCTGCCGAGTTCAGGATCCGTATAAGTGCACCATGTCACCTGTTCGTAATCGATCTTTTTATTGATCGGTAAAATGGCATTTTGTGTGGCAGTGATGCCCTGATAATTTGCCATATGCGATAGCTGGTATGGTCCCACGACATCCCCGATGGCATAAATCCCTTTTGCGCTCGTTTCCATATGATCGTCCACCTGGATACTTTTCGAATCATAGTTTACACCAGCTGTTTCAAGGTTGTAGCCATCCACATTCGCTTTGCGGCCAAGTGCCACCAATAATCCTTCGTTGGTAATCGTCGTTTCCTTGCCATCCTTTTCGATAACCAGATCAATTTTCTCACCGTTCTGTGCAGCTTTGACTGCTGTTGCAGAAGTATGGATCGTCACCCCTTCATCCAGCAGGCGCTGATGAATCAGCCGTACCTGGTCTTCCTCATCTTTCGGCAATATTCTTTCGGATTTCTCGACGATTGTCACACGGACCCCAATCCGGTTCAATGCCTGGCTCAATTCAACTCCAATTGGCCCACCCCCCAGAATGGTCATTGTCTTGGGGAAGGTTGTCAGGTTAAAAATGGAGTCATTCGTCAAATACGACGCCTTATCAAGCCCTTCAATCGGCGGCACCAATGGAGATGAACCGGTAGACAGGATGATCTTCTTCGCTTCAATGCGCTCGCCTTCAACTTCCACAGTGTGGGTGCCGACGAATTTTGCATAACCATTGATGAAATCGATGCCCGACTCTTTCAAAACTTCCGGGGATTCACCTGCATAAACTTTTTGGATGATATCCTGTATATCTTTCAATACAACTGCTGTATCGACTTGAAGATCCGGTGTGTATTTTTTTGCATGATGGACTTCTTCAGCAATATTGATCAATGATTTACTGGGAATGCAGCCTGACCAGGTACATTCTCCACCCGGCAGGTTTTTGTCGATCAGCACTACTTTTTTTGAAAATCCCGCAGCTGTAAATGCAGCTGTCAGACCGGCGGCACCCGCTCCAATTACTGCTATGTCGTATTTTTTTACCATCTATACCATTTCCTTTCTGTTCCTTTACTCACTGTATTTTAACCATACAGTTTGAATACCTGTTCTTATTTTCCCTCGAGTTGACGCAACAAATCCTATACTATGTCTTTTGCATTAAAGCAAAAATACAGGTTTGAATTTCAAAGTTATACTATACTGATATTATCTTTAAACGAAAAGGTGATTCTATGCTGGATACTCATGCACGAAAATATATTCAGCCTGTAATCGAAAAAACGGCTGATTTTTTACTGAAACGGGGCTTTACAGCTGATGGCGTAACAAAAGCTGCCTTCGCAGTCGGAATCTCTTCCGGTGTTTTCATTTATCTGGACCTTCCTTTCCTGGCTGTATTGGCTCTGTGGATATCCGGTTATTTGGATGTAGTGGACGGAACCATGGCCCGGAAAACAAAGCCTTCCTCCTGGGGAACCCTGTTGGATATCAGCTTTGACCGCCTAGTGGAAATCTCCGTTATTTTAGGGTTGGCATTCCGATTTCCCGAATCGATGTGGGCATTGTTGCTGTTGAGTGCATCCATCATTATAGCCATGACTGTGTTTCTCACTGTGGGCGCCCTGTCCGACAAACAAGGAATGAAATCCTTTTATTACCAGGCCGGACTCACTGAAAGAACCGAAGGGTTTATTCTCTTTACCCTAATGATTATCTTTTCAACATATTTAACTGCCATTACTCTGATTTTTTTGGCCATGCAAATCATTACCATTTTCCAACGCATGACAGAAGCAAGAAAAATTTTAAAATAGATGGGAGGTGGTTTAGTGAAAACTCTAGTCCTGGTTGGAGGTGGGCATGCTCATCTGCATTGCCTTGAGCAGATGAACAAACAATCACTTCCGGGATGGCGTGTGCTTTTAATTTCTTCATCCGTCCATCAATATTATTCCGGGATGTTTTCCGGATTTACAGAAGGCGTTTATACTTTGGAGGATATAAGGATTGACCTGAAGCGGCTGTGCGAAAAAATTGGTGCAGATTTCAAAGCTGACCGAATTGTTTCGATAGATCCACATTCCAGGCAACTGACAGGTGCTCACGGCTCTGTTTACGGCTATGACCTTGTATCTTTTGATATTGGCTCAATAACTGCTGTGCCACAGGGTTTTCAACAACAAATTTCAACAATAAAGCCGAATCATCTTTTTCCGGAGCAACTAATGCGGATCAGGGAGGCTGTATCCCCGGTCATTGTAGGTGGCGGCGCATCGGGGATTGAGCTGTCGTTTTCGATTCATGCCTGGAGAAAACAGCGACAGCTTCCAGCGAATGTTGTCCTTTTGAGTTCCACTCCCCTTCTGCACAGCCAGGGCAATGGGGTGGCGGATACCATCGAAGCGATAGCAGATCGTAAAGCCCTGCCATACTATACGGGAGAAAAAGTTGAACAAATTGACGACGATAGAGTTTACACACATAATGGCCGGTCGTTTCCACAATCCGATGTCCTGTGGTTAACCGGTCCGAGCAGTACGGACCTGTTCAAGTCTTCGGGTGTGCCGACAAATCACAGGGGTTTTCTTCTCGTCACCAATCAGCTGCAAAGTGTGGAATACCCGGAAATGTTTGGAGCGGGAGATTGCATCTCTATTGAAGAAAATCCAAACCTGCCCAAGAACGGTGTTTATGCAGTCAGGCAAGGTCCGATCCTGTGGCACAATCTTATGAACAGTGCTGTTTCCGATAAACTCAAATCCTTTAATCCCCAAAAACGATATCTGTCCATTCTTTCTACAGGTGACGGTGAAGCTTTATTAACTTACGGAAAACGCCGGATCCACGGAAAACTGCCCTGGCTGATCAAGCAGACAATTGACCGCCAATTCATGAAGCGATACAAAAAGCTCTATGAATAAAATGCGGAATACATAATGGGGTTTAGGTTAATTGGCATAACTTTAGGGTATAGGAAGAGCAATACACGAATGAAATGAAGGAGGAAAAAGAATGGACTTAACAATGTGGCTGTGGATCGCACTCGCAATTCTTGTAGTAGGACTAATTATTGCAGGCATCGGAGTGGGTATGTTTGTAAAAGGCATGAAGGAACCGATGAAAAAAATTAAAGGATCGGCAAACAACCTGAAAGAGCGAGTCGATAAGTTAAACTTGGAGGCATCAAGCCTCACACACACGACTACTGAACTGCAGGAAGAAATTGCAGTGAAATCCGAAAAAGTAAGTGTTCTTACTGACGCCATCAAAGGCACCAAAAATTCGCTAATCGATTTAAATGCGTCCGTGCGGTCGGTTACAGACAAAATCGTCTACCGGGCGGAACATGACCGGGAAAATGTACGGCAGGTCAAGAAAATTACCTCTACCACGGAAGACATCCTCCACTTGCCGGAGAATCTGCAGACACTCAATCCGGATGCTTCAAATGAAAATTACGATACTCTATATTTTGGAAAAGTACGCTAATCCAGATCAAAAAGGCAGCCTAAGCCGGCTGCCTTTTTTTGATGGAATGCTTTTAGTGAATATATACGAAGACGTGTTTAGTTCTTTTCAAAAGGTGGAAAACCTTTTATTAACAATGTCTTTTTGCTTAAGGAGTAATTTTATGCGTGACAAAAATATTGGAACAGTATTTTATGTTTCTTTCACTATAGTCATCGCCCTGGTTTTGACAGGCATCTTTATTCCTGAAGTCCTACAGCAATGGAGCAGCGCAGCATTGACATGGGTACAAAAAGGTTTTAGCTGGTTCTATATGTTGATCATGACATTTTTTGTAGTAATGGCACTCTTTCTTGGATTTGGGCCTTACCGGAAAATGCGTCTCGGTAAATCAGATGAGGAGCCTGAGTATTCATTCTACACTTGGATCGGGTTGATTTTTGCGGCTGGCATGGGTGTGGGTCTTGTATTTTACGGAACAGCTGAACCTATTCTCCATTACACCAATCCGCCGCCCGGTACAGAAGCGGAAACCGTGGAAGCGGCGAGAACTTCCCTGAAATACAGTGCCTTTCACTGGGGGCTTCAGCCATGGGCCGTTTACGCCACGGTGGGACTGGCAATCGCCTTCATCAAATTTCGGGAAGGCTACCCGGTTCTTCTCAGCCAGGCCTTCCGTCCATTGATCGGCGACAGGGTTGAGGGGTTCGCTGGAAAAACGATCAACATTGTGGCGGTCATTACAACAGCTATCGGTGTTGCCACAACTTTCGGTTTGAGCGCGCTGCAGGTCACCGGCGGCATTTCTGAAGTGTTTCCTGTGCCAAATTCAACAGCCACTCAAATGACTATCATCGCAGTCATCTCTGTTCTGTTTATGATTTCTGCATTATCCGGTGTCAATAAAGGCATTCGGTATTTAAGCATGGTCAACCTGGCCATTGCAGGTCTACTATTACTCGCCGTTATCATTCTCGGACCGACCGCCTTTTTGTTTGAGAACTTTACAACGGCAATCGGCTCCTATTTAGGCAATTACATCGAACTCAGTCTGACACTTGCACCCTATTCCGATGAAGGCTGGTTCGGCGAATGGACCATCTTCTTCTGGGCATGGGGCATTTCATGGGCACCCTATGTCGGGACATTCATCGCCAGGGTATCGCGCGGGCGTACTATCCAGGAATTCATCATCGGTGTGCTTGCAGTGCCTTCCCTACTGGGCATTTTATGGTTTACGGTATTCGGCGGCACAGCGATTGACCAACAGATTAGCGGCGTCGCTGATATTGCTGGTCCCAGCCAGGAAAATCAGGAGCTTGCCCTATTCCTGATGCTGCAGAACCTGCCCGGAGGATTAATCCTTAGTATCATAGCTTTGTTGCTGATCATTATTTTCTTTATCACATCCGCTGACTCGGCCAGTTATGTACTCAGTACATTAACCTCAAAGGGGGCCATTAAGCCCGGCAAAGCAATCCGACTTACCTGGGGCATTCTGATCGCCGCCACTGCAGCAGCACTGCTGTTGAGCGGTGGGCTTCAGGCTCTCCGATCAATAGCAATCATCACTGCGCTGCCGTTTTCAATCATCATATCTGTTATGGCCTTTTCACTCATCAAAGGTCTTAAAAATGACAAAAACCGAAAAGAGTGGAAAAAATGACTGCTCAGCAAGCTCTTTCTTTCTACTAGATTACTTTCAATTAAGTAAAAATAAAGCTCATTACATCAGTTAATGAAACTAATGTAATGAGCTTTTCTATAACCTTTAAGACCCTCAACAATTTTGTGTAAATAAGTAAATCCTATTCTTGTCTGTTTACTATATTAACTGCAAGACCTGTTCTTTCGTGGGAAGGGAAGAAATGGCCCCTTTTCCGGTAGTAACCAAAGCTCCACTGGCGTTTGCAAACGCCAGTAATTCCTGGTGATGTTCACTTACTATGTCCTCCAGATTGTCCTGTCCTGCATTCAACTTCAGCAATTGGTACAAGAACCCGCCAGTGAACGCATCTCCCGCCCCCGTCGTGTCCTCCACTTTCACAGCATATCCCGCGGATGAATATTTTTGATCCTGTACATATAGATCTGCCCCTTTCGCCCCTTTCGTTAACACCACTACCTTTACATCCCCGGTGAACAAAGTTGCAATTGCTTTTGATTCATCCGCAATACCTGTGATAAACTCCAGCTCATCATCGGAGATTTTGACAATATGGGCCATCGGAATAAATTCCAGAATGGTCTTCCGGCATTCTTCCGGAACGTCCCACAGAGGCAGACGCACATTTGGATCAAAACTGATAACGCTGCCCCGCGCCTTGGCTGCTCCAATCGCTTTCACATGTGCTTGTTTCATCGGGCTTTCGACTAAATCCACAGAACCAAAATGCAAAAAATCCCCTTGTTGGAACCAGTCGTCATTTACTTCTGAGTCTTCAAGCAGCAGATCTGCAGAAGGGTTACGGTAAAATGAAAAGTCGCGTTCACCGTTTTCCAGCAAGGATACAAAGGCAAGTCCGGTATTCGCCTCCTTGGTTCTTACAATCTTATCTGTTTTCACACCGTTTTTTGTCAGTTCTTCCAAAAGAAAATCACCAAAGGCATCTTTCCCTACTTTGGTGATCAGTGAAGCGGTTCCGCCAAACTTGGCAACTGCGGCTGCCACATTTGCAGGAGCACCGCCAGGAACTCGCGTAAAAGAAACCACGTCTTTTAAGGCGATTCCTTTTTGGTGGGGGATAAAATCTATTAATATTTCGCCAATAGAGAACAAATTTCCCATTCAGCACATCTCCCTCTTTGGACTTTCATCTATTAATAGTCCCACTTTACTGCTTTAAACGCCGCAGAACCACCTGTTGCATAAAACCGGATTTCCTGGCTTCTGATATCCGGGAAAATCCGGGCGGTAAACACTTCTTCTCCATCGTCCACAAAAATCTCCACGGAGGAAGAATCAACAAACAAATGAAACTTGTGAGCATCCCCAACAATTTGGCATTTTCTTTCTGTTCCATACTTGCTGCCAATCACTTTGCCCGAAAATGTGCGGTCCAGTATGATTTTCCCCTGGACTGCATCATATTTGATCACCGTTTTTTCTTCAGAACCAGCACGGATTTCTATGCCATATTCCAAGGCGTCTCCTTGTTCAAACTCACAGACAAGCTCATATGTGATCCCTGAGAATCCTTCATACGTTTTCTTTTCATCCCAAATTTCATCTTGTGCTTCGATTTTGTTTTTACGGAGTGACTGAAGTTCCGGAACAGGTTTTTGTATCAGTTTTCCATCGTGAAGCGATAATTCTCTAAGGATGGTCAAGCAGTTTGCCCATCCATTTATATCGCTTGGGTACTCGATTTCAGGCAAACCCATCCAGGCGACCATAAGACGTCTGCCATTTGGGTCCTTCATGGTTTGCGGGGCATAAAAATCAAAACCACGATCGAGTTCGATAAAATCTCCGTGAGTCAATTCCCGTCGTTGCAGATCGATTTTCTCGCCAACCACGTAACCCGCCTGGTAGATATTTTGATAAAGATCTCCAACAGGCTCCAGTCCTTGCGGAGAGAAAATCAGGATCCCCTTATCCTCCATTTCAAAATAATCCGGACATTCCCACATAAAACCGAAGTCATCCAGGTTTGTGGCCAGTTCTCCTTCAAATTTCCATTCCAACAAGTCCGATGAACTTAATAAGCAGACCCCCCCTGTTTTATCGGTTCTTTGGGCACCTATAACCGCATAAAATTTTTCATCCTCTTTCCATAATTTCGGATCGCGGAAATGCTCGGTATATCCTTCTGGAACTTTATCGAGAACTGATTTTTTCGATTTAATGATATTCCCGTCATCATCCATCAGGGCTATACAGAGATAAGGATGTCTCTCGAGATTCTCATCCCGGGTATTGCCTGTGTATAACAGATACAAGTTTCCGTTATGCTCAACCGCACTTCCCGAATAGGCGCCGTGGCTGTCGAAATACTCGTCCGGCTTAATGGCAATCCCGACATTCGTCCAGTTTACAAGGTCTGTTGATTTGGTATGGTACCAATATTTCAAGCCATGAAAAGGCCCTAACGGATGCCATTGATAATACAAATGATATTCACCATTGTAAAAACAGAAACCGTTCGGATCATTGAGAAGGCCGGAAACCGGTTGGATATGAAACGTTTGCCGCCACGTACAGCTATTTACCCTTAAAATCAACTTATCTATATCTTCCTGGTTGACCTGATCGAGACGGATATAACTTTTCCCCCGTGGTAATTCCATTTTATTTGTACTCCTTTCTTGTAAAAGTAAAAGCAACATTTTCCTTGCAGCATGTACCGAAAAATTATCTTGTAATGAACCCTTCCCCCGGCCAAAAGCGTTTATTGAACCGGTTCCATGAATGGCTTTAAATAGATGCTGTTCTTGCAGTGGTTGTTAAATGAAGTTAATCGCTGAATCCATCAATATACAAGATATTTTTTAATTCTGCGTGGAGTATATGAGGGGAAGCCAATGCTCGTGACAACAATGGCTGTTTTGTCTGAGGGTTAAAAGAACTGCTGCCTGGTTTTCCAGGTTTGTAATATGAGGGTGGCATTCGCTCGCTTCATTCCCAGGAAGGGTTGTCATCCATTTTTGTGAAAATGGTAACAATTCACTCGAAATGTAATCGCTTACACACTTAAATTATATTCCCCCTTTAATTTATTTGCAACGCTGGCTCCTTCAATAATCTGGGATTCTGACCAATTTATGAGCGGATTGTGACGACTTTCAACAAGGTATTTGCTGTATCTTAAATGCTAAAATAAATTAATCAAATTATTTTGATTTAATAGTTGAAACTGAAATTATTATAAGGTATTATTGATATATCAAATAAATTTGATATATTCGAAAGTGAGGGATGGTTTATGTCTGCTGTTTCCGTTGAACCTTTAAAGAAATCCGATGAGCTTGAGAAGCTGGCTATGAAATACAAAGCGTTGGCAGATCCAAAGCGGCTCGAAATCCTCAATAGAATTTGTATGAAAAAAACCGCCTGTGTCTGTGATCTGACAGATGAAATGGATCTCCCACAGTCAAAACTATCGTATCATTTGAAAATCCTGTTGAACGCCGGGTTATTGGATAAGGAAACTAAAGGTACATGGAGTTTCTACTCGATCAATCAGAAAGAAATGAACCGGTTGATTTCCAACCAGATTTGCAATGTCATCACGCCTTCCTGTTAAAGGAAGGCTCCACTTTAACTTTATACATCAAAAAAAATTGATGAAGGAGCGGAAAAAATGAAAAACTCACAATTGCCAGTAGCTATAATCGGTGGTGGACCTGTCGGAATGGCTGCAGCTGCTCAGCTTGCAGTAAAAGGACAAGATTTCATGTTATTTGAGGCAGGGTCTGAGCTTGGTGCAAACTTTTTGGATTATGGACACGTACGATTGTTTTCCACCTGGCGCTATAATATGGATGCTG
The DNA here is from genome assembly GCF_042675885.1 of Metaplanococcus flavidus. NCBI lineage: Bacteria > Bacillati > Bacillota > Bacilli > Caryophanales > Caryophanaceae > Metaplanococcus > Metaplanococcus flavidus. The sequence goes on from NZ_JBHTKI010000007.1 coordinate 75,137, forward strand.
CAGCTAAACAATTGCTTCAGAAACATGGAATTTCGCTTCCGGATGAAGAGCACCTTCCGTTGGGGCGTGAAATCGTTACCGAATACCTGAAACCTCTTGGAGAATTGCCGGAAATGACCCCTTTTATTCATTTGAACAGCAAAGTGGTCCATATTTCCAGAAAAGGCCTGGATAAGATGAAAGACCGTAATCGGGAAGAACTTCCCTTCCTGCTGGTCATTGAACAGGATGGCAGACACATCGAATTTGAAGCGAAAGCAGCCATAGATGCTACAGGAACTTGGCGCAATCCAAACCCGCTGATTTCAGGCGGGCTACCGCTAAATGATGATTCCATTCATTTCCGTCTGCCTGATATTCCAGGGAAAGACCGAAGAGCTTTTGCCGGAAAAAATATAGCAGTTGCCGGAAGCGGCCATTCCGCTTTCAATTCGCTGTTGGATTTATTGGAACTGCAAAAAACGGCACCTGAAACCACCATTACATGGATTGTACGAGGTGAACTCAAACCTTCTCTATTTGGTGGCGGTGCTTCCGATCAGCTTGCTGCCAGAGGCGAACTGGGAACTCGGATAAAAGAGATCATAGACCAAGGGGGAGTTAATCTTATCCCCGAGTGTTTCATACGGAAAATCGAACGCAATGAGGATGGAAAAATTTTGCTGACAGCAATCCAAAAAGACGCCGAAAAAATCATTGGCCCTTTTGATGAAGTGATTGCCAATACAGGATCCCGTCCAGATTTTTCGTTTTTAGGTGAAGTCCGCTATTCATTCGACTCTTCCCTGGAAAGCGTCTCGGCTCTGGCTCCACTGATAGACCCGAATGTCCATAGTTGTGGAACTGTTAGGCCGCACGGTGAAAAGGAATTACGCCAACCAGAAAAGAATTTCTATATCGTTGGAGCGAAAAGTTACGGGCGAGCCCCTACTTTCCTGTTGGCTACCGGTTATGAGCAAGTCCGGTCAGTCGTAGCTTATTTAACAGGAGACCAGGAAGCAGCAAACAGAGTGGAATTATCACTGCCTGAAACAGGTGTCTGCAGTTCCCGGTCTATTCCAGTAAATTTGATTGGAAAACCAAGTGTCGCTTGCTGTTAAAGCACGTTGACAAGAAGGCTTCTTACCAGAAGCCTTCTTTCTATTTTACTGTGTGCATAATCATCAATTAAATCAAATTATAACCCAAAATTTTAGTTTACATAATAATAATATAATAACATAAGTAATTACTTATGAGTGATGTCAGGTCCCTTCCCTGTTGATTTTAGCCGAAAAAAATACCCCCCATTACGGGAGGTATTCCACATCACTCTTTAACTTGTTTCAAGTAAACTTCCTGTACTTTTCCGTCCGTAGACTCATCAAGTACAAATGAACCGTTCGAATAACGGTCTACCGGTTTGAGATTCGCTGCAGGCAATGTCAGACGAATATTTTTGGTTGTCTCCAATATTATCTCTTCGCCGCCTGTTACTCCGTGAATTGAAACGATCCTATGGGGATTCGATTTCAGTTCACGTAACATCACAACTCCGCGCTTGGCTCGGCTGCCGGTTTCAAATTCGTTGATACGCATCTTTTTGGCTGCCCCGCGCTGTGTTACGAGAACAAGATCCTGCTTCACTTCTGAATCGATCAGAATCGCTGATATGGCCACATCTTTATCTTTCAGATTAATGCCTTTGACTCCCCCAGTACGGAGGCCAGTCAACGGAACTTCTTCCATTGGGAACCGGACGCCATAAGCATGGTTCGTGCCAATGAACAGTTCGTTTTCTTTAGTAACAAGTCCTGCAAAAATCATCGCATCGTCTTTTTTCAGATTCATCGTCTTGATTGCACGTGAGTAACGCTGAACTTTATAGTCCTGCAAAGCAGAGCGCTTGACCTGGCCCAGCTTCGAAACCGTCAGGATACTGGCATCTGCATCAAAGTTTTCAAAAGGATAGACGGCCAGAATCGATTCGTCGGATTCCAATTGGACGATGCTGGATAAATGCTGTCCAAGATCCTTCCATTTGATATCCGGCAACTCATTGATCGGCTGATAGACAAAATTTCCTTTTGTCGTGAAAATCAATATAGTGTGCTGAGTATTCAGATTCGCTTCGAACAAGAGGTGATCCGATTCCTTCATCGCAAAATCCCGGCCGTTGGAAGCTGCATGGCTTCTTGTGCTCGTTCTCTTCACATAGCCTTCTTTGGTTACTGTCACAACCACTTCTTCGCTTGGAATCATCACTTCGCGTGTGATTGTAATTTCTTCAATTTTGTCCTCTATAACCGAACGACGTGGTTCTGCAAACTGTTTGCGTACACCGGCCAGCTCTTTTTTGATGACATTCTTTAATTTCGTCGTGCTTGTCAGGATGCCGGTCAATTCATCAATCAGTTTTTTTAACGCCGTTTCCTCTTTCTGCAATTCCGTGATATCTGTATTGGTCAATCTGTATAATTGCAGGGAAACGATGGCCTCTGCCTGCGCTTCAGAAAATGAAAATGATTCGATCAGGTTATTTTTAGCGTCGCGCTTGTCTTTTGAAGCACGGATGGTTTTGATGACTTTATCCAGAATGGATAAAGCTTTCATAAGCCCTTCCACAATATGCATGCGGTCTTTGGCTTTATGAAGATCAAATTCCGAGCGTTTGGTCACGATCTCTTTTTGATGTGCAATATAAGCATCGAGCAGCGTTTGCAGTGTCATCATCGTCGGACGGCGTTTGTAGATGGCAACCATGTTGAAATTATAGCTGACCTGAAGATCTGTATTCTTATACAAATAATTCAGGATACCCGCTGCCTGAACATCTTTTTTCAATTCAATGACGATGCGCAGACCGCTGCGGTCCGACTCATCGCGGACCTCGGAAATGCCCTCAAGTTTGCGGTCAAAGCGCTGATCATCAATTTTTTTGATCATCGTGGCTTTATTGACTTCAAAAGGAACTTCCGTAATGACAATCTGCTCCTTACCGCCTTTCAGCGGTTCAATGGCGGCTTTTGAACGGACAATGATCTTGCCTTTACCTGTTTCATAAGCTTTTTTGATGCCATCAATACCCTGGATGATTCCGCCTGTGGGGAAATCGGGCCCTTTGATGACTTTCATCAATTCATCAACAGTGGCATCCGGATTGTCCATTCGCATCAATACAGCGTCCAGCACTTCATGCAGCGCATGCGGCGGAATATCCGTGGCATAACCGGCGGAAATACCGGTGGAACCATTCACCATCAAGTTCGGGAAACGGGCGGGCAGAACAGTCGGCTCCATATCGGAATCATCAAAGTTTGGAATGAATTCGACAGTCCGTTTATCGATGTCACGCAGCAATTCACCTGAAATGGCGGAAAGACGCGCTTCTGTGTAACGCATCGCTGCAGGTGAATCCCCGTCCATCGACCCGTTGTTGCCGTGCATTTCCACGAGCATATGGCGTATCTTCCAGTCCTGGCTGAGGCGCACCATCGCTTCGTAGACGGAACTGTCACCGTGCGGATGATAGTTGCCGATAACATTACCGACAGTTTTTGCCGATTTACGGAACGCTTTGTCATTGGTATTGCCTTCGTGGTACATCGCATACAGGATGCGGCGCTGAACCGGCTTCAAGCCGTCACGCGCATCTGGCAACGCCCGGTCCTGGATGATGTATTTACTGTAACGCCCAAATCGATCGCCGATGACTTCTTCCAATGGCAGATCTTGATAACGTTCGATTTGCGTCATACGAGTTCCTCCTCAGCGTGGATCAGGTCGTTCTCCAGAATATTGCTGTCTTCTTCCATACCAAAGTCGACATTATTCTCTATCCACTTTCTTCTTGGTTCAACTTTATCGCCCATCAATGTTGTAATGCGGCGTTCAGCGCGGGCGCCGTCTTCAATGGTGACACGGATCAATGTACGCGATTCCGGGTTCATCGTCGTTTCCCATAACTGGTCTGCGTTCATCTCCCCGAGACCTTTGTAGCGTTGCAGCGTATAGCCCTTGCCAACTTTTTTCGTCGAGGCTTCAAGATCAGCTTCTGTCCAGGCGTAATCGACCACTTCTTTTTTGCCGATTCCTTTGGATACTTTATAAAGCGGTGGCAATGCAATGAAGATTTTTCCTGCTTCAATCAGAGGTTTCATGTAACGGAAGAAGAAGGTCAACAGCAACACCTGGATATGGGCTCCGTCTGTGTCCGCATCCGTCATGATGATGATTTTATTGTAAGCAATGTCGTCTATTGAAAAATCAGAAGAAACCCCGCCGCCGATCGCGTGGATGATTGTCGAAATCTCTTCGTTTTTCATGATTTCCTCAAGTTTTGCTTTTTCCGTATTGACCACTTTTCCGCGCAGCGGAAGAATGGCCTGGAATGAGCGGTCACGGCCCTGTTTCGCAGAACCTCCTGCAGAATCACCCTCCACCAGATACAGTTCATTTTTCGCTGCATTGCGCGATTGCGCAGGAGTCAATTTGCCGGACAATAAAAGATCGGATTTTTTGCGCTTTTTGCCATTTCTTGCGTCTTCACGTGCTTTGCGTGCGGCCAGGCGTGCCTGTGATGCACGAATCGCTTTGCGCACCAAAGAGGCACTGAGATCAGCATTTTCTTCCAAAAAGTACATCAGCTTCTGGGATACGACCGCATCTACGATACTTCGTGCCTCACTTGTTCCCAGTTTGCTTTTGGTCTGCCCTTCAAATTGAAGCAAAGCTTCAGGAATCCGGACAGAAACAATCGCCGCTATCCCTTCACGGATATCAGAGCCTTCGAGGTTTTTGTCTTTATCCTTCAATAAATTGATTTTCCGCGCATAATCATTGAAAACACGTGTCATTGCCGCTTTTGCGCCAGTTTCATGCGTACCGCCGTCACGTGTCCGGACATTATTGACAAACGACAGAATCGTTTCGGAGTAACCGTCATTGAACTGGAATGAAAATTCGACTTCCAGTTCATCCTGTTTGCCTTCGATATAGGCAACTTTATGGAGAACGTCTTTTTCTTCATTCAGGTATTCGACAAATGCTTCAATACCGGTTTCATAGAAAAATTCCGCGTATTGCTCTTCATCGCTCCGTTTATCGGTAAGTTCAATCTTCAAACCTTTTAACAGGAATGCAGACTCGCGCAGCCGTTCACTCAAAGTTTCGTAATTGTATTTTGTAGCGGAAAAAATGGCCGGGTCGGGGCGGAAATGTATATTCGTTCCACTTTCCTTTGTCGAGCCGATCTCTTCCAGTGTGGTGGCCGGCTTGCCGCCGTTTTCAAAGCGCTGACGGTATTTTTTGCCATCCCGGTAGATTGTCACTTCCAGGTGTTCTGACAATGCATTCACTACCGACGCACCAACCCCGTGAAGCCCTCCACTGGTTTTATAGCCTCCCTGCCCGAATTTACCTCCGGCATGAAGAACCGTCAAAATAACCTCAGGCGTCGGCTTGCCGCTGCGGTGCATACCTGTTGGCATGCCGCGGCCATAATCCCGAACGCTGATGCTATTATCTTCGTGTATAGTGACACTGATCTTATCGCCGAAACCGGCCAATGCTTCATCAACAGAATTATCGATGATTTCATAGACCAAGTGGTGAAGTCCGCGTGTATCCGTGGAACCGATATACATACCTGGACGCTTTCTAACGGCATCTAAGCCCTCGAGTACCTGGATCGCTTCTTCGTTGTATGCCGTATTCTTCGTTTTAGCCATCTAATTCCCTCCAACAAACATCTGTTCGCATATCTCTATCTTTTAATCGTATCGATAAGTCCGGCATCTGTCAATATCCATAGAAAAAGAGCGCCAGGCGCCCTTTTCCTCTTGCAGCCCTATTTAAGGATGGCGTGTTCGACTTTGATGCAACGGTCCATTATGACCGTATAACCAAGATCGGTTAAACGTTTGAAGACATTATCATCCACAACATTCAATTGGGTCCAGAAAACCGGGCTATCGATTTCGGTGAATTCTTCAGCCAGCTCTTCCAGAAATTCACTGCGCCTGAAAACGTTGACGATATCCACTGGCTCGGGAATATCTTTCAGCGAAGCATAGCTCTTTTCGCCCAAAACTTCATCAGCAGCCGGATTAACAGGAATGATCCGGTAGCCTGCCTTTTGCATCGATTCTGATACCATATAGGATGTTCTGTTCGGATTGGGACTGAGTCCTACTACAGCTATCGTTTTGGCATTGTCCAAAACTTCTTTGATCACTTCGCGCGTTGGATTATTCAAGTGGATCACCTGTCCTTTTTATTCTATCATACACGATATTCTCGCTGTTTCATAAAAATCCTGCAAGTATTGTTCACAAATCTTGTAGCGTGTTAAACTTAGATTACTAAATAGAGAGATTAAAAGGAGTCTGTTATGGAAATATTGCTTCCTGTGTTATTGGCCTACTTACTTGGCTCGATCCCTTCTGCATTATGGGTCGGCAAAATATTTTATAATACCGATGTACGCACTAAAGGCAGCGGAAATCTTGGCGCCACCAACACCTTCCGGGTGCTTGGCAAAACTGCAGGACTGATTGTCACCATCCTGGACATTCTGAAAGGTACTGCGGCAACCCTCATTCCCTTCTTCATCGATACGAACATCCACCCTCTTGTTTTCGGGCTTATCGCTGTCGTGGGTCATATGTACCCGGTGTTCGCAAAATTCAAAGGCGGGAAAGCTGTCGCTACTTCCGGCGGCATCCTGTTGGGCTATCAATGGCCGTTGTTTCTCGTTGCAGTTGCAGTGTTGCTCATCGGCCTGAAAATCACCAAGATGGTATCGCTGTCTTCGATGATCCTCGCTGTAGTTGCTGTTATTTATGCCATCATCTATGCTGTAAATACTGGAGACTATCCATTCCTCGCCGTGATTCTGGTGCTGGCAACATTTATCTTTTACCGCCACCGGGCGAACATATCGCGAATCCGGGCGGGTACAGAGCCTAAAATCAAGTGGTAAGATCGGTTTACAACCTGTAATCTGAAAGGACGTGTTGCTTGATGGAAATTAAAATCAGTGAAGATGCTTTCAAATGGTTCCAGGAAGAAATGGAAGTCGCGGAAGGGGAAGCCGTACGATTTTATGTGCGGTACGGTGGATCTGGATTGCAGCCCGGTTTTTCACTGGGGGTTACAAAAGACCAGCCCGATGAAACTGCTGCAGAAGTTGAAAAGGACCAAGTCGTTTATTTTGTCGAACAGAAAGACCTCTGGTACTTCGACAGCCACAATCTCACAGTAACTGTGAATGATGAACTCGATGAATTGGATTATTCATACGAATAAAGCAGGAAAGCCGGAAAGAAGAGTCAAATCTTCTTTCCGGCTTTTTGAGTTCATATTCAGATTTTACTGCGCTTGTTTATAAGTGGCCTATTTTCTCTCCAGTTTATGGAGCTGTTCAAGCATATTTTCTGCTTCCAGAATGAATCTCTGCCGGTCGCCGAACAGGTCAAAATGGGGATAGTTTCCGCGCAGGTCCAACCATTCGGGACGAAGACCATATTGCAGTCCCCAATCCTTCAATTTAACCAAATCGCTGCAGCCGACTTTCGTCACGGTGCTGCAGCCGGGAAACCGGTCATCGATCCAGTAATGGGTCAGGAAAGAAATATTGCCTTCTTCCACGTCCACTTTCCACCGGTTCAATTCTGCTCTTCTAATTCCGAACGCCATATTCTTCCCTCTTTTTTATTTCTTCATATTTCTCGTGCCATTCCGGGTAAATTTTCTGCAAAGAAACTGGCCGGAAATTCTCTTTCTTCACTACGACGTGTTCAGACGTTGCTTTTGCTGCCAATGTTCCATCTTCGTGCAGCACTTCGTAACCATATTTTGTCCGTAATCGCCCGTGCTCTTCCACCCACGTTTTGATGATTGCTTTCTGGCCATAGCGCAAGGCTGCTTTGTATTGGATGGAAATATCGGTAACCGGAGACAAATAGCCCTGGCTCTCCATTTCCGCATAGGTGAAACCGACGTCTTCAATTAATTTCGTTCTGCCGATTTCCAACCACACCAGGTAATTGGCGTGATAAACGACTCCCATCTGATCTGTTTCCGCATAGCGGATTTCTATTTCTTTTTCACTGATATGCATTCCAGTTTCACCTCTAAAGTAAGTATACAGAATCCCGTTGTTATTTTCTAAAAGAAAAGACTGTCGATATACATCATCTACTTCAACCATTTCGCTGCAGGCGGACGCGTTCCGCGGGGAGCTGCCTGAGTCTCCTCGTCGCTTCGCTCCTGCGGGGTCTCAGGACTAGCTCTATTTCCCGCAGGAGTCGCCGCCTGCTGCTCCATTCACTTTGTGACTTAAACTAAATCACTGGTCACTTAACTACTTAAAATATTTTCTAGATTCTTATATTATGGAAAGTTATTTTAGATATGGAGCAAAACAGCGAAGAGTTGAACGAAGCCTGCGAGGGCAACTCTTTGCGACGAAGCTAGCGCAGCGATGCAGGAGCACAGGGTTTAATTAGCTCAGCGCAAGCCAAATAAAAAACCGTGCTCCTGCAGTGCTACGCACTTCGTCGCAAAGGCATTATCCTCGCAGGCGTCGGCTAATGCCTTCGAAGCTGTTTTGCGGAATATCGGTTTATTCAATAATATTTAAAAGCAAGACAAAAAGGCTACCCGAGGGCAGCCTTATTTATTTTTCTATAGGATTCTGAAATTATACTTCCAATAACTTATTGCGAAGCACCATTTGCAGGATGCCGCCGTGGCGGTAGTAATCTACTTCAACTTCAGAGTCGAAACGTGCAAGAACATTAAACTCTGTCACTTTGCCGTCTTCTGCTGTAGCAGTCACTTTCAGAATATCACGCGGTTTAACGTTATCCGATAAGTTGACTGAGATCGATTCGTGGCCGGTAAGACCAAGAGAATCAGCACTTTCACCATTCAGGAACTGAAGTGGCAGAACGCCCATCATGACAAGGTTAGAACGGTGGATCCGCTCGTAGCTTTCAGCGATGACCGTTTTGATGCCCAGGAGGAATGTCCCTTTGGCAGCCCAGTCACGTGAAGAGCCCATGCCGTAATCTTTTCCTGTCAGGATTGCAAGACCAGTGCCCTGTTCCTGATATTTCATGGCTGCATCGTAAATCGCCATTGTTTCACCCGTTGGCCAGTAAGTTGTGTAGCCGCCAGTTGTTCCTGGTGCCACCTGGTTACGGATACGGATATTAGCGAATGTTCCGCGCATCATAACCTGGTGGTTACCGCGACGAGAACCATACGAGTTGAAATTGCGTGGTTCCACGCCGTTTTCACGCAAGTATTTGCCTGCCGGCGTATCTTTGCCGATAGCGCCTGCCGGTGAAATATGGTCCGTTGTGATCGAGTCAGCGAATTTCGCGACTACACGCAAATCAGATAACGGTTGGATCGGTGCCGGTTCTGTCGACATATTTTCGAAGAACGGCGGGTTTTGGATATATGTTGAATTATCATCGAAATCGTAAAGCGCGTCGTCATTCGTTTCAATGGCATTCCAGGCTTCGTTTTCGCTGAATACATGCTCGTATTCTTTGCGGAACAATTCCGGAGTCACTGTTGAATGAACAACATCTTTGATTTCGGCTGTTGTTGGCCAGATATCTTTGAAGAAGACATCGTTGCCGTTTTTGTCCTGTCCGATTGGATCCACTTCAAAATCGATATCCACTGTACCTGCAAGTGCATAAGCAACAACAAGCATCGGTGATGCAAGGTAGTTGGCTTTCACTAACGGGTGGATACGGCCTTCAAAGTTACGGTTACCAGAAAGAACAGAAGAGACAAGCAAGTCGTTGTCCAGAATCGTATCTTCGATTTCAGGAAGCAATGGACCCGAGTTACCGATACAAGTCGTACAGCCGTAACCGACAAGGTTAAAGCCGATTTGGTTCAAGGAATCAAGCAATCCTGAATCCTGTAAGTAACCTGTAACAACTTTCGAACCTGGCGCAAGTGAAGTTTTCACATATGCAGGAGGAGTCAGTCCCAAATCGACCGCTTTTTGCGCGACAAGACCAGCACCGAGCATAACGTATGGATTCGATGTGTTCGTACAAGATGTGATTGCTGCTATAGCCAGTGAACCGGTTTTCATTTCAACGGAACGACCGTCTTTGAAATCAACAGTCGCTGTTTTGGCGATTTCAGCATCATTAAGCGCAAAACCGTGTGGGCCTTCAGGCGCTGTAACGGCTTTGTTGAATTCTGTTTTCATTTGAGACAATGGGATCAAATCCTGCGGACGTTTCGGCCCTGCAAGGTTCGGTTCGATTTCAGAAAGGTTGATTTCAACCATATCCGTGTAAATCGGATCTTCATTCTCAACAGTGAAGAACATATCGTTCGCTTTCAAGTATTCTTTCGTGATTGCGATCTGCTCTTCAGTACGGGCAGTCAGACGCATATAATTCAATGCCTCTTCATCAACCGGGAAGAAACCGCAAGTTGCGCCGTATTCTGGCGCCATATTGGCAATCGTAGCACGGTCAGCAAGCGGTAAAGTTGTAACACCAGTTCCGAAGAACTCGACGAATTTACCAACTACACCTTTTTTACGCAATGTTTCAGTGACTTTAAGCGCCAAATCTGTTGCAGTTGCGCCGTTTGGCAATTCGCCAGTCATTTTCACACCGATAACTTCCGGAATCGGGAAATAAGATGGCTGTCCAAGCATACCGGCTTCCGCCTCGATGCCGCCAACGCCCCAGCCAAGTACGCCGATGCCATTGATCATTGTCGTATGGGAATCCGTACCAACCAATGTATCCGGGAACGCTTCGAATGTGCCGTCTGCATTTTCAACTGCATGGACGACATTCGCCAGATACTCAAGGTTAACCTGGTGAACGATACCTGTAGCCGGTGGCACTGCACGGTAGTTGTCATAAGCTTTTTGTGCCCAGTTCAGGAACTGGTAACGTTCCGCGTTGCGGTCAAATTCCAATTCCATGTTGATGCGAAGTGCATCTTCAGTACCGTAGTTGTCTACTTGTACAGAGTGGTCAATGACCAGGTCAACCGGAATTTCCGGATTGATCTTGTCAGGGTCTCCGCCAAGTTTCGACATTGCAGAACGCAATGCTGCCAAGTCAACTACAACTGGAACTCCAGTGAAATCCTGCAAAATTACGCGGGATGGTTTGAATGGAACTTCAGCTTCCTTGTTGGCATTTTTGCCCCATTTTGCTAATTCTTCAACGTGCTCATCTTTGATCACATATCCGTCATGCTGGCGCAATACGGATTCCAATAGAACTTTGATTGAATAAGGAAGGCGTGATACTTTCGCGATTCCTGCTTCTTCTAGTGCAGCTAAACGATAGTAATTATATGTGTTGCCGTTTAGCTCAAAAGAAGTACGGCTGTTGTGCAAACTGCTTTTTGCCATGTCGTGTTCCTCCTTTGAATCTTCTGAAAAGGCCTAAAATAGTTCTTTTCTCCAATACCATCATAACGAAATCCCATGCATAAGTAAATTACATTAAAATTATGGAATGTGATAAGTTTTTCTAATTACTGATTTGTTTGTCCATTGATTTTGCTTAACGTGTCTTCCAACTGTTTAAAATGCCTTTTTTCATGAAGCCCGACAAATGGGAACCATTGGATCAGCGGTACTTTACCGAAAACCGGATGGGGCAATGATTTGGATTTCAAAGTTTCCTTTGAAGCATTATCGAAAATCTGATTCAGCTGGTTGCGCGATGTTTCCAGTCTGGATTTCATCTCAGCTAAATCAATAAAGTCTGCTGAAGGCTGCGTATAGGAAGGCGCATCGACTTTGATGGTTCTGCTGACTGTCAATTGAATCGGTTTTTTCACCGCTTTTTTACTGCTTCCCCGCTCCAGTTCTTTTGCTATGTTCCTTGCAATGACGTTTTCCATCAATTGTAGGTGATCCAGGATTTGCATCGCCGACCATTTTCCCTCTGCTGGCTTGTGATTCAATTGGTCATCAGAAAACCTTTCTGCTGATTCCAGAATGCGTCTTCTGATTCTTTCATTGTCTTCTTTGAACATGTTCCCTCCCCTTTCTGCTTGGATAACCAGCCTTACTCTTTCCATACCCTGTTTTTGCAGGTACAACTCACTGTTTTTCGTTACTTCTTTCCATATAAGTATGAACGATTTCATTTTTCTTGTCGACTTGTTTTGAACTTTCTGTTATGACCTTATGTATTAAAATATTCAAGGAAATCCATTATTTAAATAAATTCCTGCGAACTTTTTCTTACTCAATCTCAAATCCCTCCCTTTCGCCTTTATGGGAAAGTACGTTCCCTCTCTCTTTGATTATGATATAATTAACAGTAAATACAGGAGCAGAGGTGAACTGATATGCCCTATGGCTATGAAAAATATCGGCTGCAAAATGGCATCAGCCCGAATACGGTTGTCCATGAAGTCCAGTTGATCCATTCCCTGTTCGCTTTCCTCACCCGGCATTACAAAAAGCGTATTGAGCCGCATGAAATTCGGCCAGCGGATATCCAGCTATTTTTACAGGAACAGCGTGCTAAAGGCATCAAAGACAGCACATTGAACAGAAAAATCATCTTCATCCGCCAATGGTTCGATTATATGTGGCGAATCGGGCGGATTCCTGTCGATTTTATGCCGAAATTCAAATTTTCCGAGAAGCTGGACCTTACTCCCCCTGACATTCATCTGGATTATGGCACCTTGCTGGAGAAGAAAGAAGCCGTCCTGGCATCGGATCAGCTGTCATTGAATGCCAAGATCCTCTACCTCCTTTATATGCGGGGACTCCGTCTTCGGGATATGGCTTCGATTGACATCAGCTCTTTTGAAGACAAAGGCCATAAGTTGACGCTCGCCTTTGAAAAGAAAGACGGTTATATGAGCCGCATCGATTTTACCGGTAAAGAAATTACGATCCTGCTTGAAGGAATCGAACGCGCCATTTTTCGGGGCACGCCTTATCTCCTGTCTTCCAAAGTGAATAACGAGTACACCATGTTCCAAATGGGTTCGCTTTCAGATTATACAGAAGCGCTGTCTTCTTTTATCGGTGTGCCGATGCGTTCAGGAGATATCCGTTTCGCTTATGTCCATTATCTCTATTCAGAAGAACAGAAAAACCTGGAGGAAATCCAGGAAATTCTAGGTGTATCGCTCGATTCCGCTTCCCGGATCCTGAAGGATTCCTTGCAGCGTCTGAAGAAATAATTCAGTAGAAGTATTTTTAATAAGCGATATTGCGCAAAACAGCTTCGCTTGCCTGGGGGCTCGCGCTGAGCTAACTCGGTCTCGTTTCACTTCGCCCGAGTGGATCTCAACACTTCGCTTGGTCCCCTGGGCGTCTTTGCTGTTTTGCTCCATATCTCAGATATTCTCTCTGCAAATAATAATTCTTTAGCTTTACTTATAAAGTCATCATTGGTTTAATATAAATTTAAAAGAAGGAAACGGCTGAGAAATTATTCTCAGCCGTTTCCTTCTTTTTTTCCTGCCTGTCCTAAGCGAAGAAACCAAAATTCAGAGCCATACTCAATACTACCAGCGTGTGAAAGACAACAAACCACATTCCTTGTCTGTTCAGCCGCTCGTAATTTTCATATTGCATGTGGTTTCACCCTCTCTTTTCTTTTCATTATACCGAATATTCAGTTATATTTCAATACTTAACGCCTACTATATTTAATCAGTTATAATTAAGTCATAAAAAAAGATACAGGAGGGATTTAGATGAAGAAAGCTTTGCTGGTGGTGGATTATACAGTGGATTTTGTAGCTGATGAAGGCCGCCTTACGTGTGGCAGGCCCGGTCAGGCAATCGAAGATAAGATCTGTGAATTAACAGAACAATTTCTCAAGCAAGAGGACTTTGTGGTGATGCCGGTCGACCTCCACGAAGAAGGGGACGTCCTTCATCCCGAGCATAAACTGTTTCCCCCTCATAACATCAGAGGAACCGCTGGCCGGGAATTATACGGCAGATTGAAAGGCCTGCATGAAGCCAATGAAGAAAAAATCGTCTGGATGGATAAGACCAGATACAGTGCCTTTGCCGGTACACCGCTTGAATTATTGCTACGCGAACGGAACATAGAAGAAATCCATATTATCGGTGTGTGCACCGATATCTGTGTGCTGCATACAGCAGTCGATGCTTACAATAAAGGTTTCAATATTGTGATCCATAAAGATGCTGTCGCAAGTTTTGATCCCGAAGGCCATGATTGGGCATTGAGGCATTTCGCCAATACCTTGGGTGCAGAAGTTTTATAAATTTTTCCTTCTCGATGTTTTGAATCTCCTGAATAAGGTTATATCTGTAGTGTAGCACTTATAACTACTACAAAAGGAGATGGAAAACGATGGGCTTTATTTTATTCTTAATCATGGGCGGTATCATCGGTTGGCTAGCAGGACTTATTTTAGGTAAAGATATTCCAGGTGGTATCATCGGCAACATTATCGCAGGTATTATCGGAGCATGGCTGGGAAGCCTGATCCTTGGAGACTGGGGTCCTGAAATCTGGGATGTCTACATTGTTCCTGCATTAATAGGAGCTTTGATCCTGGTATTTGTCTTAAGCCTGATTCTTGGTTCAATGGGCAGAAAAAACCGCAACCGTACGTAATTAAATGGAGTATCAAAAAAAGAGTGGACATTGTGTCCACTCTTTTTTATGTTTTATTTTCCAAATTGGTCTTCATACAGCTTGTGGTAATGCAAAATATCCTCTACGTATTCATCGCTGTGATTATACTGGAAAATAGCTTTTTCAAGTTCTCCGTCAGCTGCCCCGTTCTTCGACAAGTAATTGGCTGCACTATAGAGTGCATCAGTCAGGTTATAGGGATCGGCTATGCCATCGCCGTCACCGTCAATGCCGTATCCTCCATATGCCTGAATAATATCGGGATCTTTTTTTTCATCTTCAGGAATTCCCCCCTGGCCCAATCCACTGCATGTCGGATGGCTCCAACCGACAAATGTGCATGGCATGAACTGCATATGGCCTTCAGCACCTACCGGTGATAATAAGGGATCCATCGTGGAGAATCGTGTTTCCACTCTATGATGGGCGGCCAGCAGCGTCCACGGGATGCCATATTCTTCTGCGGTTTCTTTATACAAGGGAATATATTCCTCCGGCACTTCCACTTCCCTGAATAGATTCGGGGTTTCTTTAATAGCCGTCATGACTGTATCTGGATTAAAAATAGTATAGACGGTAATAAATAAAGTCACGCCCACAATGAGTGCCGGGAATAAAATGAGGAGAAACAGCAGTTTGAACTTGTTGCCTTTTTTCAATTTGTTCTTTTTCTTCTTCATGTGTTCACGCCCAGTTGCTTTTTTCTCTTCAGTTTAACACAACCCCCCCTTTTATTCTGCTTCAACCGGGACTATCTTTTGAATGGATCCAGAGGTAAAGTGAAAGATGGAGGTGATATAGATGTGGAAAGATTTTAAAGATTTTGCTATGAAAGGCAATGTATTGGACCTCGCCATAGCAGTTGTCATCGGTGCCGCTTTCAGTAAAATCATTACTTCTTTGGTGGAAGATCTGATTATGCCGGCAGTGGGTTTGCTGTTGGGCGGATTCAGTATCGCCGGAGCAGAATACCAGGTCGGGGATGCCACTTTAAGGTATGGGGCATTTTTACAGTCGGTATTGGACTTTTTAATAATTGCATTTTCTATCTTCCTGATCGTACGGGTGTTTATGAATTTCAGAAGGAAAGAAAAGATGCCTGAAGAAGAAACTGTGCCGGAAATGGATAAAAAAGAGGAATTACTCGTAGAAATACGCGACCTGCTGAAAAAGCAGCAGCTGTGAAACTCCAAAAAAAGGCTATATTCCCTATCGGAATATAGCCTCAGCTTGTTGAGAAAGTAAAAATGAAAACCGATATTCCGCAAAACAGCTTCGCTTGCCTGGGGGCTTGCGCTGAGCTAACTCGGTCTCGTTTCACTTCGCCCGAGTGGATCTCAGCACTTCGCTTGGACCCCTGGGCGTCTTCGCTGTTTTGCTCCATATCTCAGATTGCTTTCTCTAAAAGCATACACTTTTAAGTCAATTTCAAGAAACAAGTATTCCGATTTTACATTGAACACGAGTGAAGCGTCCGTCTAAAACGAAATGACTTTAGAAGTGGACAGTTTCTCGACAGCCTCAGGCTATATTCCCTATCGGAATATAGCCTTTTAAACTATTTATTCAATTCATGACTACTCAAGCAGCTCCTGCATGTCCTGGGCAATTTGCTCCACCGGTACATCCGTAAAGCCATCGTAATTATGTGCAATATTTCCGGTTCCATCGACCAGGTAAAAGCTTGTGCCGTGGACGACCTGATTGCTCGCCGGATCATCTTTCACAAACGCCTTGAAATTGTCTTTTGCATATGTTGCGATGTCATCCTGGGAGTAACCGGTCAGTAAATGCCATTTAGAAGGATCCGGAACATTGAATTTATCCAGATAGTCAGCCAATACTTCCGGTTTATCGGTCACAGGGTCCACACTGAATGCAACGATTTTATAGTCTTCAATGCCCTGCGCCTCCAATTCCTCCTGAATTGCCACCATATTAAATGTCATCGGCGGGCAAACCGTTGTGCAATTGGTGAAGACGAATGTAGCCAGCCACGGGCTGCCTTTCAAATCTTCAAGTGATACTTCTTCCCCGCGCTGGTCGGAATGGGAAAAACCTTCGATTGCGGAATCGCCGCAAGCAGCCAAAATCATCATAAGGCTGATCAGGACCAATAGATACAGTTTCTTCATGATGCCGCCTCCACAATACTTACTGCCTCCATCTTAAATGAAGAAACGATTCACGACAACTGCATTCCCCCGTCCTTTGTCACAGATTTGTGAAATCAGAGCCGGATTGCGATCAAAGCTTCATGAATTGCCACAAGCTTGGTTTCAACTCGATGCATCAGATAGAATGATACAAATATTGGGAAACCTACCTCCTGGATCAAACGCATCCATTCTTCCATCCTTTTCTCCTCCTCTACAGTATTAAGAAAAAAGCCCTCCATCTCAGGAGGGCTCCAATTCTTATACTTCGTAATCGACGACGTTCCGTTCAATTACACGTGCACCTTTAGCCACTGCAAAAGGCGAGCCTTCCACTTGAAAAATGTTTTGAGTGATAATCGTCTGCATACCGGTAGCGAGTTCCAGAGCCGTCAGGTCTTCCCTCGGTTCTTCCACAGATAACAAAACGTCCTTTCCTTCACCTGTTTCAAAAATCAATTCCAATGTTTTTGCCATTACCTATTCCCCCTTGGTTTTATTAAGCGTAAATCGATTGATTGGACTGTTTTTCCAGATTGATCAGCGGTTTCGTACCGAAATCCGCCATTACGTTTGCTGTTTCGAAAATCTCAGTGGCTGCTGCACTGTCTGATACATTGTGATATGCCTTCAGTTTCTTTTTCGGTTTGCCCAGTTCATCGACACCATTGTCGAATGTCAGGCGGATGCTTGCGTTCTTGAAGTAGCTGTTTGCCATGTTGTTTCACCTCCTTTCACCCCCTATATAGACAGTTAGGGCAAAAAGGGATACATTTTTAATGAATTATTTTTATTTAGCTCTTATAATGGAGATATCGGAAGGTTAGAGGTGAATAAAGTGGCTTTAGACGGTTGGTTTTTATGGTTCATCCTGTTTTGGGTAGTTGTGCTTGTCGGTTTATTCGCGATCGGCGGCTTTTTCATGTTCAGGAAATTCCTGAAATCGATTCCTAAAAGCGATGGGCTGTCTGATTTGAATTGGGAAGAATATTACGTCGACAAGACGATTCATTTATGGGGTGAGCAAGAAAAAGAGTTGCTGAATGAATTGGTCCAACCCGTGCCAGACCTGTTCCGCCCTGTTGCGAAACAAAAAATTGCCGGCCGGATCGGACAGATTCTGCTCGAAGAGAAAGTCACCAGGATGGAACATCAGCATATTATCAGGGGCTATATCCTGGCCACGCCAAAACGGGATCATAAGTTTCTGCGGAAGAAATTGCATGAACTCGAAATTGATGTCAGCCCGTATGAACAGTATTTTGAGCAATAGAGAAAAGCGCAGTACCCATCAACCGGGTACTGCGCTTTTATGTTTTTCCTGCAGATTTTTGTACTGATAATACATTGCGATACGCCACGGGATGATCATGCCAAAAGCAAGAATCCAGAACATGCCGGCAAGTTCGCCGACATCAATGGTCGAACTGAGTATCACTTTCGCAGCAATGCGCACAAGCAATAAACCAATTAAAATATAAAGAAATGCCTTTGATTGTTTTAAATAAATTTCGCCTTTTTTCACTTCAAATTTCGAAGTCCAGATCAGGACGATTGAAAACACGATTCCCGCTGCGAGTGCTTCTGCAATTTGGGCCGGCGCCACTCTGAAGAATGGGAAAATGAACATCAGAGCGCCGGTGGACATGAACAAAGGCGGCAGCAGTATTTTCTTGACCGAAGCAGGTTTCTTAGCTGCACGCGATCTGACAAACATGGCCAGCACACCCATTATAATAGCCCCAACTGTTGTTATGGCCAGATAGACTTCTGAAGGGATTTCATTAAACATCCAATGCCTCCTCCAGTTCTTCCAGGCGGCTGCGCAATTCATCAATTCTTACAAAACGAACAAACCGATGAATTTCTTTGCCTTCATGATAAATCAGAACGATTGGCGCTGAAAAGAGCAGAAGCTCACCCGCGAGTTCAGGCAACCTCGCTCCGTTTACCAAATAGAAAGGAACTTCGTAATCGCCTTCGAAACCCTCGACTTGCGGACGCAAGCCTTCGCAAACCGAACAATTATCGGTCTTCACAAATAACAGGAAAGATTCGTTCCCCTTGATCATTTGATGGTATTCGTTTATTGAATGAATGGTTTTCATAGCTTTCACCTGCTTTGGGCTCAATTAAAATCCTTGGAAATCACCGAATATCGGACTCAGGATACGGATGAGATACGTCAATCCGTCGAAGAACAGCAAAATTCCGACTGCAATCATGATAAATCCACCGATTTTCATGATGGTGTTATTGTGCTTGCGCAACCATCCAAGACGAGTCACGAAAAACGATAACACGAAGAATGGGATTGCAAATCCAAGAACATAAGCAAGCATATACCAGACTCCCGAGCCGGGATTGGCTGCCGCAAGGGTATAGATGGCGGCGGTAATCGGTCCTGTACACGGCGTCCATCCAGCTGCAAACGCCAGGCCGATGACAAATGTTCCAAGAAAACCGGATGGCCTGTTTTTGAATGAAAACTTTTTATCCGCCATCAGAAATTTCGGCTGGAAAAATCCGATAATCATAAGTCCGAATATCACAATGAATATAGCACCGATCTGGCGAATCAAGTCATCATAAGTGATAAACCATTCATAGAAAAATGACGTACTGAAACCGAGTGCGATAAAAATCGTTGAAAAGCCGAGCAGGAAGAAAAGCGTGTGGAACATGCCTCTGCGCTGCATGACTTTTTTGTCGTTTTTGATTTCATCCAGTGACATACCAGTAATATATGATAAAAATGCCGGATATAATGGCAATGTACACGGTGAAATGAAACTTAGGAATCCTGCACCAAAAGCCAGGAATAGGTTGATATCACTTGCCACTTTCTCCACTCCTTCATTATACTCTATCCATCTTATCAAATTAACTCCAAGAAAACTGCCCTTTTGCCTGTGAACTCTTTGTGAATGACCTGGCCAAAAGCATTTTGGCCAGGTCATTTGCGACGAAGCTAGCGAAGCGATGCAGGAGCAAAGGTTTTAGACACAAGTATTTTGTCCGACGCATTTGCGACGAAGCTAGCGAAGCGATGCAGGAGAATGGGTTTTGGCAAGGAAGGTTTTTATGGAATATCGATTGTTATGGTTCATAAACTCAACATAAAGATTAAATAAAAAATGCGAATGGAGAAAAGCCAGCTTTTCTCCATTCGCATATAAAAGAACAATTATTTTTGTAATTCCACAATGCCATTCTGCAGAAGGTACATCTTATGATAAAGTCCCCGTTCAGCCAACAGCTGCTGATGAGTTCCCTTCTCCACTATTTCTCCCTGGTGCAGAACGATAATCAGTTCAGCATCCTGGATTGTGCTCAGCCTGTGTGCGATGGCAATCGTTGTCCTGCCGCGCCTCATTTTTTCCAAACTCGTCTGGATCGCAACTTCGGTTTCGGTATCGATATTGGCTGTGGCTTCGTCGAGAACCAGAATTTTCGGGTCCGCAGCCATCGTACGGGCGAATGCCAGCAATTGACGCTGGCCGCTTGAGAATGTTGAACCTCTTTCCGTCACTTTATGGTCATAGCCGTCGGGCAATTCCCCGATGAATTTATCGGCCTGCACAAATTCTGCGGCGGCTCGTACTTCAGAGAACATCATTTTCGGATTATACAAGCGGATATTGCTTTCGATTGTGCCATAAAACAGGAATGGATCCTGCAGTACAAGGCCCATCTTCCTGCGCAATTCGGAAGTTCGGTATTCTTTCACTGAACGTCCATCAATCAGGATATCGCCTCGTTCAAACTCATAGAATCGCATAAGCAGATTGATGATTGAACTTTTCCCGCTCCCGGTGTGGCCTACGAGTGCCACGGTCTGCCCCGGTTCAGCGGTAAATGAAATATTTTTCAGAACATCTGCTTTGCCATCATAGGAAAAACTGACATTCCGGAATTCGATGCGGCCATCCAAAATTTCGCTTTCACTATCCTCTTGAGCAGGTGCTTCATCCGTTTCATCGAGTAAATCGAACACGCGCGAGGCAGCGACAATCGCCTGCTGGAAAATCGACAGCCGTTGCATCACCTGGTTGATCGGCTCAAAGAACCGGTCGATGTAAGTGACAAATGCATAAATGACCCCAACTTCAATTGTGGATGAAAATGAAGTGATGCCGAAATAACTAAGCAGCATGATGAGCGCAAGCGTATAAACCAGATCAATTGCGGGACGCAGCAGCAAACCATCGATTTTGATATTGCGCTTGCCCGCATTCCAATGCTTTTCATTGATTTCATTGAACTCGTCCTGCATCCGCCCTTCCTGGCTGAACGCCTGGATCATGCCCATGCCCTGCACAGATTCGGAAATTTTGGCATTTAACTGGCCGAGCCGCTCCCGCAGGTCCTGGTAGAAAATCGAACTGTATTTCCGGTAAATATACATGATCCACAGCAGGATCGGCAGCAGGATAAGCGTGATCAGCGCAAGCTGGACATTCAGGAAGAACATCGCGATATAGACACCGACAATCAGAAAGATGCTCTGGATAAAGCCGATCAGAACGGTAACAAACATTTCCTTGATCGCTTCTGTATCATTCGTCACCCGCGAGACGATTCCGCCCGCCGGAGTCTTATCGAAATAACGCATACCGAGCCGCTGCACTTTCGTAAACACATCGATGCGCATCTGCTGAATAATTTTCAGCGCCGCCTCCTGGAACTTCAATAACTGGAAATAGCTGATGATGACATTTGAAATCTGGATGAATAAATACCCGAGTGCCAGTCCCACGATCGGTCCGGTCGGGAAATTGCCCGGCGTCAGATAATTATCGATAAAAGTTTTGATGAGCAGGGGCCCGACTACATCCCCGATTACTGTCAGAACCAGAAGCAGCATTGCGACTGCTAACATTTTTTTATGTGGCAACAGGTACTGGAGAAGCCGTTTGAAAACAAGCCATTGGTCTTTGCCGGTCAATTCCTTCTGCTTTTCGATCATTTGCTCTCGCCTCCCTGTTCGACGAGCGCTTCCAATTGCTGCAGCTCATACATTTCATAATAAATGCCGTGTTTCTTCATCAATTCCTCGTGTGTTCCGATTTCCGCCACCGAGCCGGCATCCATCACCAGAATCTGGTGGGCATGCTGGATGGCACTGAGGCGATGTGAAGTGATGATGGTTGTTTCACCTGTCCGTGTCTGCTTCAACGATTCGAGAATCGCTTCTTCTGTTTTGGCATCAACTGCAGACAGTGAATCATCCAAAATCAGCAGTTCCGGTTGCATCATCAATGCCCGGGCGATTGAAATCCGCTGCTTCTGCCCTCCTGACAGGGATACGCCCCGCTCCCCGACAATCGTTCCATAACCATGTGTAAAATCCAGAATGTCCTGATGAATATGGGAAAGTTGTGCGGCGTGATGTATTTCTTCTTCTGTCGACTCAGGTCTCGCAAAGGCGATATTGCCTGCTACCGTCGTTGAAAACAGGAAATGATCCTGCGGTACATAGCCGATTGCTTCTCTCAGTTTTTTCTTTTTGTAATCGTTGATCGACCGTCCGCCGAAAGTGATTTCGCCGCTGTAATTTTCAAACTCCCTGAGGAGCAGGCGAAGAATGGCGGATTTTCCTGATCCGGTTTTACCGACAATCCCCAAAGTTTCACCGCGTTTTACAGTAAAATTAACGTTATGCAGCGCTGCCCGGTCATCACCGGTGAATTTGAATTCCTGTAAACTGAAAATGATGTCCCCTTCAGGATGGACATCCAGCGCGCCTTCCTGGTCATCAATATCCGCCGGTTCAGCCAGCAATTGGCGGATCCGGTCGTATGACGCCCGGCCACGCTCCACAATATTGAAAAGCCAGCCGAATGCCAGCATCGGCCATACCAAAAGCCCAAGATAAGCAGTAAAAGCGATCAAATCTCCGATCGTCATGTCGCCGTTCGTGACGAAATAAGAGCCGAATCCGATGGCCAAAAAATAACAGATGCCGATAATCGCTGATATGGTCGGGTCGAATAACGAATCGACTCTGGCCACTCGAATATTTTCATCCACTACTTTTTTTGACAGAGCCCGGAAATCTTCCACATCTTCTTTCTCCTGGCCAAAAGTCTTGATCACTTTCATACCGGAAATACTTTCCTGGGTTTTGTCGTTCAAACCGGAAAATGCTGCCTGGGCATCATGAAAGCGTTGATGCATCAATCGGCCGTAATAATTAGTCATGTACGCCATTAAAGGCAATGGCAGCAACACGATCAATGTCAGTTTCCAGTCAATCGTGATGGCCATCGCGGCGATGACAAATCCACCGGTAGCCAAGGAATCGAATAGCGTCAACACTCCGGCGCCGGCAGTCATTTGCACTGCCTGCAAATCATTGGTGGCATGCGCCATCAGATCCCCTACACGCCGCTTCTGATAAAAGGATGGAGACATTTGGGTAAAATGATGAAACAATTTTTGCCGCAGATTACGCGCCAATACGATGGATGAACCGAAAATCATCAGCCGCCATGCGTAGCGCAGTACGTACATAATCAGGGCGGAACCAGCCAGAATACTGAGCCATTTGATGAGATAAGCCGGCGTAAGTGTCCCCTGACTTATTTCGTCCACCACAAAACCGATGATGCGGGGCGGCAGAACACCGATGGCCGCAACAATCAGCAACAGGAAAATGCCAATGGCGTATTGCTTTTTCCGTTCTTTAAAAAACCAGCCTAATTCCAAAAAAACGCGCATCCGTTCGTGCTCCCTGCTGTATATTATTGTATGTATCTAACTTTTTCATTTTAGCAAATTTTTGGACAAAATAGGAAGAAGTATTTCGTTTCAAGAAATAAATCCGCCTTTGGTTGTAGAATACAAACAATTGGAAAAAGCCTCTACAGAATATGAATTCTGCAGAGGCTTTAGATAATGTGATTCATTTTTATTTCTCAATCAGCGTTTTCGCCTGGTCCAATTGGATGCGGACCTGGGTAAAGCCTGTGCCGCCGAATGAGTTTCTTCTATCAACAGCAGTGCGCGGCTGTAAGGTTTCATAAATATCTTCTTCGAGCAGAGGACTGGCAGCTTTCATATCTTCAAGAGGCAGGTCTTTTAAATAATAGCCCCGCTGGATGCAGGTGAAGACCAATTTGCCGGTCACATCATGCGCTTTCCGGAAAGGCATCCCCTTAGCCGCCAGATAATCGGCAAGTTCGGTTGCATTGGAAAAATCCGACGCGACCGCTTTTTCCATGGATTCCGTGCGAACCTTCATCGTGCGCACCATTCCTTCGAAAATCGGCAGCGACCCCATCAAGGTATGGACAGTATCGAACATGCCTTCCTTGTCTTCCTGCATATCCTTATTATAAGCCAGCGGCAAGCCTTTCAACGTCGTCAGCAAGCCAAACAGATTGCCGTAGACACGACCGGTTTTGCCGCGGATCAGTTCTGCCATATCCGGATTTTTCTTTTGCGGCATGATGCTTGATCCAGTGGCGAACGTATCGTCGAGTTCGATGAAACGGAATTCCTCACTTGACCACAGGATAATTTCTTCCGCAAAACGCGACATGTGCATCATCAGCATCGAAGCATTCGACAGGAATTCAACGATAAAATCGCGGTCGCTGACGGCGTCGATGCTGTTGGGATAAACGCCGGCAAAACCGAGATGCTCTGCTGCCAATTGGCGGTCAATCGGAAATGTCGTACCGGACATCGCTCCCGCTCCGAGCGGAGACACATCGATACGCGCCATGGATTCCTGCAAGCGATCTTTATCCCGTTGCAGCATCCAGAAATACGTCATCAGATGATGGCCGAATGATATCGGCTGGGCACGCTGCAGATGGGTATAGCCCGGCACTATCGTTTCAATATGAGTTTCCGCCTGCTCTACGATTGCCTGCTGGAAATGGTTGATGGCTGTAATTATTTCGCTGACCCGGTTTTTCAGGTACAGATGCATATCGGTCGCCACCTGGTCGTTGCGGCTTCTTCCGGTATGGAGCTTGCCGCCGACCGGGCCGATTTCATCAATCAGGAATTTTTCCAGATTCAAATGGATGTCTTCGTTTGCTGCGCTGTATTCGAGCTCACCAGCTGCTGCTTTTCCTTTTAAGGTTTCAAGGCCCGAAAGAATAAGTGATATGTCATCTTCAGAAAGGATTCCACAGGCGCCGAGCATTTTGACATGCGCTTTGCTGCCTTCGATATCTTCCATCACCAGCTTTTGGTCAAAGCCGATTGATGCACCAAACTCATCTACCCATTGTTCGGCCGATTTCTGAAAGCGGCCTCCCCAGAGCTTGGTCATGATTTCACCTCTTCTTTCACCTGTTCGGTGACAGGCACCGCCTTTTTATTGACCATCGCATTGACGACTGTCGGCAGTCCCCATAACTCGATGAAACCTACGGCAGATTCGTGATTGAATGTGTCATCTGTGGAATAAGTCGCCAATTGCTCGCTGTACAATGAATTCGGAGACTTGCGCCCTTCGACGATGGCATGGCCTTTGAACATCTTCACTCGCACAGTTCCATTGACGAACTCCTGTGTTTCTTTTAAAAAAGCTTCCAGTGCTGTGCGAAGTGGTGAGAACCATAAACCTTCATAAATCATTTCAGTCATTTTTTTCTCGATGACCGGCTTGAAATGCGCCATTTCTTTGACCAGCGTAATGTCTTCCAATTCTTTATGCGCAGCGATCAGGGTCATGGCAGCCGGGGCTTCATAAATTTCACGGGATTTGATGCCAACCAGACGATTTTCAACATGATCGATACGACCGATTCCGTGTTTTCCGGCGACGTGGTTCAATTCGAAAATCAGTTCTTTGAATGTATAGGAAATGCCATCGAGTTTGACCGGCACTCCTTTGACAAATTCGATTTCCACCGTATCCGCTGTATCGGGAGTGTTTTCAAGTGCATTCGTCAGTTCATAGGCTTCTTCCGGTGGTGTTGCCCATGGATCTTCCAGAACGCCGCATTCATTGGCGCGGCCCCAAAGATTCATATCAATCGAAAACGGGCTATCCAGATTAACAGGAATCGGCACATTGTTTTCTTTGGCATACGCAATTTCTTCATCACGTGACCAGCCCCATTGTCTTACGGGAGCTACGACTTCAAGATTCGGATTCAGTGATTTGATCGACACCTCAAAACGCACCTGATCGTTTCCTTTGCCTGTGCAACCGTGGGCCACAGCAGTTGCGCCGCTCATTTCAGCGATTTCCACAAGCTTTTTCGAGATCAGCGGACGGGATAACGCGGACACCAACGGGTATTTCCCTTCGTATAATGTATGTGCCTGCATGGATATTAATGCATAATTATCAGCAAATTCATCTCTGGCATCGATCATATAACTTTCAACCGCTCCAACCTGCAGCGCTTTTTTCTTGATAAACTCCAAATCTTTGCCTTCTCCAATATCGAGGCAGACCGCCACTACGTCATATCCTTCTGATTTCAGCCACGGAATGGCCACCGATGTATCTAGTCCACCTGAATAGGCAAGAACGATTTTTTTATTCAATAGAAAAACCACCTTTGTATTTTTATACATTAATTAAAATTAATATACACAGAATATCATGCTCAAAAAATTAGCGCAAGTGGTAAGGGTTAAAAAACGCAAAAAAAAACGGTGGAATTGGATTCCACCGTTGTTCATTATTATTGGATATTCTACTGCTGAAATTCATCGGGACCAATAGGCAATTTACGCCTCCCTATAATGAAAGATCCCTTTGTCATCCATACTCTCCGTAATGAGTCCATCTTCAAGCAGATAATCGATCTGTCCGATTGTTTCAGAAAGAGTCAAGCCCAATTCCTTTTCATAGGCATGCGGAAATAGTTGTTTCGTCAAGTCGTAGATTGTCTTATCTTCATTGCCGATCATCGCCAGCACTTTCATTGCCCGCTGATGCTGTTTGGCAAGTCTTTCGGTAATCAATTCATGGACATTGTGGACATCCTCTCCGTGCCCGCTGTAAATCACTTCAATCGGCATTTTCAGAAGCCGGCCGAGAGATGCGTTATATTGCAGCAAGGATTTGGGACGGCCCATCGATGGATCGAGGGGCGGCTCAATCAGCGGATTGGAGGAAACTTTTGCGATAACGTGATCTCCCCCGATCATCTCTCCGCTTTCTTTGTTCCAAAAAGACAGATGGCTCTGTGCGTGACCGAGCGTCTCCATTACTTCCCAGCCAGGATGGCCAGGAAGAGCATCCCCTTCGTTAATGGTCATATCAAGCGGACGGCTGCCCATCAGAGTAAGCGGACGTTTCATCCGTTTGATCCAAAGATGGTGGTCATCCGGAACCCCTTCTTCTTTCAGGCGCTCCAGATAGAATGCATCATGAAATTCAAAAAATGCCTCATCTCTCCGAAGCCAAAAATCGTTATAAGGATGGCCGTATAATTTGGCGTTGTCAAAACCGTCGATCCAGCCGGCATGGTCTGGATGGTGATGGGTTAACACCACCTGCTCAATATCTTCAGCACGCACCCCCGCTTCCTTCAGTCCAAATTCTAAAGCCTGCCACGCTTCCGGTGTTTTTGGCCCGGCATCGACCAATGTCAATGCGTCGCCTTTCAATAAATAGGAATTTACATCGCCGACTGCAAACGGCGTAGGAATAATTATTTTATGTATGCTCACGGCTTTTCTCTCCTTTGAAAATGAATCACTGTTCATCTATCATACCCTTTTCAAAGCCCGGCGTCATCCCGAAACCTCATTTGACATTCAATTGGGCTGTCCGTATAATTTATATAGATAAGTTAGCGATGATAAAGATCAGTACAGATGGTGATGGTGCAAAGAGAGTGCTGCTAAAGCTGAAAGGCGCACCCCCGCTCCCGTCTGGAACCTGCTTTTGAGCTGCCGTGCAAACACGGCCGTAGATCCGCGTTAAGGGTATCGAGTGGTGTCTGAATTGACAAAGCTGGGTGGTACCGCGGAAACAAAGCGTTTTCGTCCTTGAGGAACAGGGATGAATGCGCTTTTTATTATGATAAAAGGAAGTGGAGAAAGATGAAAATTGTATGTGTAGGAGCCGGGTCAATGGCTGAATCCATGATTCATGGATGGATCAATAAAAGAATAATGAAACCTGAGGAAATTTCGGTGATGAACAGATCGGACCAGGAGCGTCTGGAATTTTTACACGATGAATACGGTGTCAATATCGTCGATGAAGATAAGACGGAATTGAAAGATGCTAATTTTATCCTGCTGGCGATGAAACCGAAAGATGTTGCCGTTGCCCTCGCAGGCATCAAAAAGAAACTTACCGGCAATACGGTGATCGTCTCTGTAGCGGCAGGTGTCTCGATCGAAACGATTCAGCGCCATGTTGGGAACTTTCCTGTGGCCCGGGCGATGCCTAATACATCGGCTCAAGTTGGAAAGTCAGCAACCGGTGTTGCCTGGAGCAAATTTGTGACGGTCGATCAGCAGCACGAATTGCGCAAGCTTCTTACTTCCATCGGCAGCGTTACTGTAGTTGAAGAAGACCAATTGCACGCTTTGACCGGCGTAGCGGGAAGCGGTCCGGCTTACCTTTACTATTTTGCTGAAGCAATGCGCGAAGCAGGTGTCACCAACGGACTTTCAGCGGCTGATGCAAAAAAACTCGTACGCCAGACATTTCTTGGAGCTGCAGAGATGATGCAGCAGGAAGACTTTGCAGAATTGCGTATAAAAGTGACGAGCCCGAATGGCACCACTGCAGCCGGCCTTGATTCACTGGCAGATAACGATTTCAAAGGCATCGTTGAACAATGTGTCACTGCCGCAGCAAATCGCTCGAGGGAACTTGGAAAAGAATTCAAATAAATCAATCGCTATAGCCACAAATGTCAAGAGGAGGCATTATCCATGGTAAAACTTTTTGAACCGATGACAATCAAGGGTGTGACTTTCAAAAACAGAATTGTGATGGCTCCGATGTGCATGTACCAGAGCGACCAGGAAGACGGATCCATCACTGACTGGCACCGCATCCATTATCCAAGCCGCGCAGTCGGCGGCACAGGATTGATCATTTTGGAAGCGACAGCTGTCCAGCCTCAGGGCCGCATTTCATCTCACGATCTGGGCATCTGGGAAGACAGCCATATAGATGGATTGGCGGAGATTGTCCGTTTGACGAAGCTGAACGGTGCGAGAGTCGGCATCCAGCTTGCACATGCAGGCAGAAAAGCGACCGTTGATGGAGAAATCCATGCTCCGAGCCCCTTGCCTTTCAGCGATAAATACAAGAGGCCGACTGAAATGTCGAAAAAAGACATCCAGCAAACAGTAGAAGCCTTCCGAAAAGCTGCCATCCGTGCCGACAGTGCCGGATTCGATGTTATTGAGCTCCACGGCGCCCACGGCTATTTGCTGAATGAATTTTTGTCGCCTCTGACAAACAAACGGACCGATGTATACGGCGGCAGTGCTGAAAACCGCTACCGCCTGTTGCGTGAAGTTACCGATGCAGTGAATGAAGTCTGGGACAAGCCTCTATTTGTCCGTATTTCCGCCCATGATTATACAGAAGGCGGAATGACTCCGGACCACTATATTGAAATGGCCTTATGGATGAAACAGCAAGGTGTCGATTTGATCGATGTCAGTTCAGGTGCTTTGGTGCCTGCCAAAATTCCTGTATATCCAGGTTATCAAGTGAATTTTGCCGAGACCATCAAACATCAGGCCGGAATCGCGACCGGGGCCGTCGGTCTGATCACCAGTCCGCTTCATGCAGAGGAAATTCTGCAGAACGGACGCGCAGATATGATCTTTCTGGCCAGGGAATTGCTTCGGGACCCTTATTGGGCCTTCCGGGCTGCCAAAGAATTGGATGCTGAAATTGAAGCTCCGGTCCCTTACGAACGCGGATGGGTATAAGTCAGTTGCAAAATAGACTGGATTTAGTATAATAAGGATAGTATAAAAAACCGAATGCATAAGCATTCGGCCAGCTGCATGCCGCTTCGAGAGCGGTTGGCTGGAATTCCAGGCATTAAATAACCGTCATTCCACGCCACATGGGACGGTTATTTTTTTTTATTTGTGACTAAAATCATTGAAAGGATCAGTGTCAAGCCGCTCATTGTCAGCCCGATGCTTGTGAAGACCAATCCGAATGATTCGTAAATCGTCATATCACCACCCCCTTTCCTGGGGAATGGCCAAACCGCCCTCATGCAACTGTACCTTTATTTTACCACAAAACGAACGTTTGTTCTATTATTTAGTTAAAAATATTAAATATTATCCATTAATATGAAATTTCATAATTTTTTATAGAAAAAGTTTCTAAATTTTTTATGTATTGTTTGAGTTTCTTCTATATAAAGTATATTCATCCCCATGCGACCTATACATAAGTCACTGTAAACAAAAAAAGCCTTTGTGCATAAAGGCTTTCTGTTGGATCCCTCTTATTTCTTCTTCAATGCATGGTCATGAATTTTCCAGTCGAACTCATCGAAATCATGGGCAATAAAACTGTCTGCATGGACTTTGCGCATTTCTTTAACAAGCTTCTTTTCATCTTCCGGTAAAAATCTGGAACTCAAATGATTGACGATCAGCGTTTTCACGGAAGCCAGATTGGCGATCTCGGCAGCATCCCTGATTGTCGAATGGCCATATTCTCCTGCCAGCTTTTGTGTATCCGCATCGAATGTCGCTTCGTGGACCAGCACATCCGCCCCGCTTCCCAGCTCAATGGCAGCCTGGCAATAACGGGTATCCCCAAGAATCGCTACGATAAACCCTTTATTTTCCGCCTCAGTTACTTCGCTGCTCTTCACCAGTCGCCCATTCTCAAGCAGGACGTCTTCACCTGCTTTTAATTTTGCCAGTAAAGGGCCTTTCGGAACACCCAAGTCGCGCGCCCGTTCAATCAGCAGCTTTGGAGGCAGCGGTTTTTGTTCAATTCGGAAGCCATAGGATGGAATGACGTGATCCAGTTTTGCAGCTTGCACTGACACCTCTTCATCCTCAAAAACCAGTCCGTCGAGTTCCTCTATAAAATGAATCGGATAATTCAAATGAGTTCTGCTGATGCGGAGTACGCTCTCAACATATTCCCGAATACCCGGAGGTCCATAAATTTCGACCGTTTCATCGCCGCCCTGAAAAGAGCGGGAACCCAAAAATCCGGGCAAGCCGAAAATATGGTCACCGTGAAGATGGGTGATAAATATCTTCTCGACTTTCCGTGGTTTCAATGTGGTATGCAAAATTTGATGCTGTGTAGCTTCACCGCAGTCGAACAGCCAAACCGCTCCGCGTTCCTCCAGCAATTTTAACGCCAGTGATGATGTATTCCGCTGTTTGGACGGCATCCCGGCCCCGGTCCCCAGAAATAATAATTGCATAGTTCTCCTACTTTCTGTCGTGATCATGGTCATCAAGAAAATCTTTGCTGAAACTCGTTTTTGAATCAAAATTCGATTTTTTCAATTTTGTTCCTTTTGACAAGACACTTTTCCCGAACTTTTTCTCAAGTTTGGACATCAGATCAAGAATTGGTTCGTCTTTTGCGTGTTCCTGGAAATTGAACAGTGATAATTGCTCGGTCATTTCCCCTTTATCAACGACATTGGAAACCGTCACCCCAACAAGGCGCAATGGCTCGCCATTCCAATGTTTCGTAAAGAGATGCCAGGCATTGCGGTTGATATCTTCAGCTTTCCACACCGTGTTCTTTAATGTCACACTGCGAGTCCGGTTCTGCCAGTCGGAGCTGCGGGTCTGGATGCTGACGGTCGGACCCGCCAGTTCTTTTGCTTCGAGCCGGTTGGCCACTTTTTCGCTGAGTTGACGAAAAATTTTTTGGAGATTTAGTTCATCTGTTTCATCGATCGGCAACGTAGTGGATGTTCCCACACTTTTCGTGTCATAAATCGACTCGGGATCCACTTCCCTGCTGTCGATGCCTTTTGCTCGTGCCTGCAGCCGGATTCCGTTTTTGCCCATTTTCTCTTTTATCAAACCGGGATTGGCGGTAGCAAGATCGCCGATGGTCAAAATTTCCAGCCTTTTCAGTTTTTCTGCTGTACTGTCACCGATACCATGCATTTCAATTACAGCCAATGGCCAGAGCAATTGCTGAATATCTCTTTTACGAAGAATTGTAATGCCCATCGGCTTTTTCATATCGGAGGCGGTTTTTGCCAAAAATTTATTGGGTGCGATGCCGATTGAACAAGGCAGATCAAGTTCTGCTTTGATGCGATGCTGAAGCTCTTCGGCAAGAGCGGGGGCTGAATGTTCATCCATTAAATCCGTAACATCCAAAAAAGCCTCGTCTATCGAGACAGGTTCCACCATCGGAGTATAGGAACGGAGTATGTCGAACATCGCTTTGGAAGCTGCCCGATACCGTTCGAAATTCGGCGGCATTAAAATTAAAGCTGGATATTTTCGCTTTGCTTCGTGCACCTGCATTGTCGTGTAGATACCATGTGCACGGGCTTCATAGGAGCAAGTCACAATAATGCCGCGCCGTTCTTTCGGATTTCCGGCAATCGCCAGAGCTTTCCCTTTTAAAGCCGGATCATGCGATTGTTCCACAGAGGCATAGAAACTATTCATATCGATATGGAATATAACTCGGCCCGCCATTGCAATCGCTCCTGTTGTTTTTTTTAAGTGTATCATAAAGAAAAGCGATAGTGAGAGACAGGCCCAAACTCGTTTGGGCCTGTCTCTTGCGACGAAGCAGCGCAGCGATGCAGGAGCATCGGTTTTCAATGCAACTAATGAGACCTCAGGCCGTTTCGCGCGGAAAGCGACCGCCTAGAGCACAATGATTGGAGAAGTTGTCGGTTTCTCAACAGTTAGAAAAAGAGAGAACATACATCCTAACGGGTTCCGTTTCCTGTCGAAAAACTAAAAAATGTATAACAAAATGACTGGCAAATTGTACGCTGATTTTTCGGTCTTTTTTTGTCGGTATATCAAGGTTTTCACTCAAATCCTATCTTTTTTTGTAATGTAATTGATACCTCAATTTGTTAGCAAACAATCAGTAGTGTAAGGCGACAAACTGCATTACAAATTATCTTACATAAATTTACCTGAAAAAGGGAGATGAACAAATGAAAATCGAACCAAAGCGAGAAAATGAGAAGAAAAAACGCCACCCGAAGGCAGCGTTAGTTCTATATAGAATGTTTTTTACCAAAGTGGTTTTTGTTCATTTGAAAGTTTTATTGTATACGGCATTATGACAAACATAATTAGAGCAAATAAAATTCCAAAAGAAATATAAACTGTGTCACTTAAATCGAAAAAGGGGCGTGAAAATAGAAGTACGATTAAAGAGGCAAAAAATACAAAATATATCGCTTTACTTTTTTTTAGCATTACATATTGCCTCTCTCCGCAATTCGGACACTTTTTGTTATTCGTAACTCCAATTTTAAACGTATCGAACCAACTCCATTTATAATCACAGTTTTCACAGTTTGGCATTATTTTTCCTCTCTTCTTTGAACTTCAGAATATTTCGCTATTACCCATTATACATTTTTTCCATTTAAAAACCAAATTACCTTTAAATAATGCTAAAAAACACCTCACTGTGGAAAACCTGAATTACCAGTAATCATCACAAAATGAGGTGCAGATTGTTATACATATTTAATTAAATTTTTGGGTGCATTTTAACGTTTTGCGACAGGAAAAGGAACCCGTTACATACATCCTGTTCTCTCTTTTTCATATAGTTATTCGATTAGGAATTCGTGGTTTCCTTCACAATTTCAATCAGCAATTCAGTCAACTTTTCCAATTCTTCAATCGGCATGCGTTCACTCTTTGTATGGATTTCTTCATAACCGACACACAAGTTGACTGTCGGAATTCCAAACCCGTTGAAAATATTGGCATCACTTCCCCCGCCGCTCGTCAAGACAGGAGATGGGCGCCCAATTTTCTCTGCGGCCCGCTTCGCAATTTCAACGACTGGTTCATCTTCCCCAAAATGGAAGCCGGGGTACATCAATTTGACTTCGGTTTTAGCCGAGCAGCCGAAACTTTCAGCAGTATCTTCAAAGACACTTTCCATATGGGCAGTCTGTGCAGCGAGTTTGTCTTCAGAGATGGAACGCGCTTCGGACAGGATATTCACTTCTTCACAAACAATATTCGTCGCTTTTCCGCCTTCAAAACGGCCGATATTGGCAGTCGTTTCCGAATCGATGCGTCCAAGTTTCATCGATGAAATGGCTTTGGCCGCAATATTGATTGCAGAAACCCCTTTTTCCGGAGCTACACCGGCATGAGCGGTTTTGCCATAGATGGTCGTCCAGATTTTTGCCTGGTTTGGAGCAGATGTCACGATGCCTCCAACTTTGCCGTCGCTGTCGACCGCATAGCCGAATTTGGCGAACAGCAGTGAAGAATCGAATTCTTTTGCCCCCGCCAAACCGCTTTCTTCTCCAGCGGTAATGACCAATTGAATATCACCATGTTCGATTTGCTGCTCCTGAATCGAACGGATCATTTCAAACAATGCCGCAATGCCCGCTTTATCATCGGCGCCGAGTATCGTAGTGCCATCAGAATAGACGTAACCGTCACGAATTTGAGGCTTTATCTCGTTTCCAGGTACAACCGTGTCCATATGCGCCGTGAAATAGATCGGCGGAACATCGGTGGCCGAACCGCGGAGCGTGGCAACCAGGTTATTCGCCCCATGGCCATTCCGCAGGGATGAATCGTCTTCCGCTACATGGAATCCCAGCACTTCAAGCTTGTTTTTCAAAACCTCTGCAATATGGCCTTCATTTTTGGTTTCAGAATCGATTTGAATCAATTCCAGAAATTCATTCAATAATCTCTCGTTTTTCATCTGTTGCTCATCCCTTCTTTAAAGCGGCATATTGCCATGTTTTTTTGCCGGCCGTGATTCTTTTTTATGGCGCATCATTTCAAGCGCCTGTATCAATTTGATGCGCGTTTCGCGTGGATCGATGACATCATCCACCATGCCGCGGGCAGCTGCCACATAAGGATTGGCGAATTTCACGCGGTATTCCTCGATTTTCGCCGCCCGTGTCGCTTCGGGATTATCGCTTGCAGCAATTTCCCGTGCAAAAATAATATTGGCTGCCCCTTGTGGTCCCATCACGGCGATTTCGGCATTCGGCCAAGAATACACCAGATCAGCACCAATCGACTTCGAATTGAGTGCAACATAGGCACCGCCATATGCTTTACGCAAAATGACAGTCATTTTTGGAACTGTCGCTTCTGAATACGCATAAAGAATCTTGGCTCCGTGGCGAATAATTCCGCCATGCTCCTGTTTGATTCCCGGGAAAAATCCGGTTACGTCTTCAAATGTGATTAACGGAATATTAAATGAGTCACAGAAACGGATGAACCGTGCCGCTTTATCGGAAGAGTCGATATCGAGGCCCCCAGCCATAACTTTCGGCTGGTTGCAGACAAGACCGACTGTTTCGCCTTTGATGCGGGCAAGTCCCACTACGATATTGCGGGCGAATTCCGGATGCACCTCCATAAAACTGTCGAGATCCACAACTTGCTCCACCACTTTCCGCACATCGTAGGGACGTATCGCTTCAAATGGTACAACGTCGGCAAGATCCGGACGGTAATCATCCGCATCATCAGTTTCCAACCGCGGTGGCAACTCCTGGTTGTTCTGTGGTAAGTAGGCGATCAGCCGGCGCACCATATCCAGGACTTTTTCTTCTGAGTCCGACCGGAAATGGGCATTGCCGCTGATGGCAGTATGTACACGTGATCCTCCCAGATCTTCGGAAGAAATCTTTTCGCCGGTAACCGTTTCGATGACTTTCGGTCCTGTGATGAACATCTGGCTCGTTTTGTCGACCATGAACACGAAATCCGTAATGGCCGGTGAATAAACAGCACCGCCGGCAGAAGGCCCCAAAATAACTGAGATCTGCGGAATGACCCCGGAATAGATGGAATTCCGATAAAATATCTGGCCATAGCCATCAAGCGACAAAACACCTTCCTGAATACGGGCGCCGCCTGAATCATTCAATCCGATGAACGGAGCGCCATTTTTGGCGGCAAGATCCATCACATTGGCAATTTTCATGGCGTGCATTTCACCCAGCGCACCCCCGAAAACGGTGAAATCCTGTGAAAATAAATAGATCGGGCGGCCGTTCACTTTGCCGTAGCCGGTTACTACCCCTTCACCGGGACCTTCCGGCAAATCAAAATCAACTGTGCGATGTTCAACAAACGGGTTCAATTCAACAAATGAATCTTCGTCTACCAGCAGATCTATGCGTTCGCGTGCCGTCAACTTACCTTTTTCATGCTGCTTGTCAATTCTCTCTTCTCCGCCGCCGAGCTCAATTTTCCTTTTGCGGTCATATAATTCATTTATTCTTTCATAAATATCCATATTGCCACCCCTTATTTACTGTTTCTGACACAATTCATAGAGTACGCCATTTGATGATTTAGGATGCATAAAGGCCACCAAGGCACCTCCAGCACCCTTTTGCGGCTGGTCATTCAATAACTGGACGCCATCCTTTTTTAATTCTTCCATGCGCTGCTCGATATTTTCCACGCCGAAAGCGATATGATGGATGCCTTCGCCTTTTTTCTCGATGAATTTGTGAATGGCACTGCTGCTGTCCATTGGCTCAAGCAGCTCCAGCTTGATATTGCCGGCATCAATAAAAGCCACACGCACCTTTTGGGATGCCACTTCCTCGATTTTCAGCAATGGGCAGCCGAGTGTATCTGTGTAATAAGGAATAACATCATTCAGGTTGCTTACTGCAATTCCGATATGATCGACTTTCTTCATAAGTATACCCCACCTTTTTTCTGCTTCTTTCTTATTGTACCGATTCACAGACGAAAACTCTAGTTGTGGAAAGATATTTGACACAAAGGACTTGCCTCTTCAAAAATGCTGGAATTTATGTTATTCTACGTGTAAGTTCAAATGCACATAAAGGAGATTATTGATTAATGAGAAATCAGACTTTCCGTAAAGTCATCGTTTATGCGATGGTCGCGTTAATGCTTCTGTCCAGTTTAATGATGGGATTAAGTTTCGTAATTTAGAAGATAAATTATATTTATACAGAAAAAGACGGCCGGGATCTATTCCTCGGCCGTCTTTTTATTGGTGAAACCCCTATACGATTTCTTGATTTCCAGATAAGAGTCCAATTCTTCAATGATCTGGTACAATGCTGCCATCGACTGGAATTCCTCGTGGTTGTTGGGGAGGGGCAATTTTGAAAACTCCATTTTCACATCATCCAATTTCCCCAAATATCGGCTGGCGGTGTTGCCTGCATGGACATGATCTGCCAGGTCGTTCAGGAAGTCTCCGATCAATTGCGCGTGTTTAACCAATACCGGCAAAGTGGAGATTTTCGGCAGGATGCGTTCAATGATTTCATATTGATCCTGCCGCATATCAAAGTAGCGATAATATTTATTTTCCAGACGGGTGACGTGATTCTCTACATCCTGGTAGGCAAGTGCCTTGGCTTTGCTGAGCAGCTCAGCGGTTTCCACAAGTTCGCTGCCATCCCAATCGCTTTTTCCTTCTTTTAAAAACTGAGCCATTTCGTGCAGGATTTTGGCATAGAGCACCTCAATCCTGAAACGATAATCTTCCAGTTTATTCTCAATGCTCGGCATATACATATTTACGATAAGCGCTGTACCAAAACCGATTACCATCAGCAGAATTTCGTTTAAAATCAAACTGCCCGTCAAATCCCCCGCACTGTAAATGTGGAAAATGATAACGGAACTCGACACAAAACCATCTGCAAAGCGCAGGCTTACGAGAACCGGAATGAACAGCAGAATCATCATTCCAATCACTACTGGATGATAAGCAATTCCTTCAAAAAAGATCATGGCATAAAAAATGGCAATCAAGCTGGCAATAAATCGGGAGACAGCTGCACGGATGGACCGTTTTTTCGTCGGCTGGATGCATAGGATGGTCAGTATACCGGCTGATACAAAAAAATCGAGCTGCAATAATTGTGCCAATGAAATAGCGATGATTACGCCGACAGCGGTTTTCATTGTACGATAGCCGATCGATAAGCGTTTCAGTTTCAGTTTCAGTTTCAGCTGACTTCCCTCCCTTTTGTTCCGGCATAAAAAAACACCCCTTTTGAGGGGCATTTCAATTTTAGATTTCGCTGCAATGCTCTTCAAACAATGCTTGTATGTGGGTGATGACCGACATTGGGTCATGGCCTTCGATTTCATGGCGTCCAATTTCGTCAACCATTTTTCCATCTTTGACAATTGCAAAAGATGGTGACGAAGGAAGGTGATCATCTCCAAAAATTTCACGCGCCTGAGCTGTTGCTTCTTTGTCCTGTCCGGCAAACACCGTGTAAAGATTATCCGGGCGTTTATCGTAATGGATCGCATGAAGCGCGGCCGGGCGTGCAATTCCTCCCGCACATCCGCAAACCGAGTTGATCATGACGAGACTTGTACCGGATTTAGCCAATGCTTCATTGACTTCATCAGGTGTCGTCAATTCTTTATACCCGCCGTCCACTAATTCTTTTCGGGCTTGTGTCGCTATATCATTCATCAGAAAATTGAAATCCATGCTCATAGGTACCACTCCTTCTATTATCTGTAATTATCATATCAGGTGTTCGAGCAGACTGCAAAGGAGCCTACTCGAATAATTCATGGATAGCCTGAGCCACTGTCAGCCGATCATCCAATATCTGCTGTTCAAGTTTTTTGACCAATTCGCGCCTGTCGGGATCTTCAAAAAACCTGCCATACAGCTCGTCTGTAATCATCGACCGAAACCAGTCCTTCGTTTGGGTCTGCCGGCGCTTATCAAAAACACCATTTTCTTTGGCAGCAGATTCAAATTCTTTTGCCAGCTGCCATACTTCCTCGATGCCGGTATGTTCTATGGAAGAAACGGCGAGCGCCTGCGTTTTCCAGTTTTCGGTTGCCGGCTGCAGAAAATGGAGCATGCCTTTGTATTCGCGAACTGTTTTCTGAGCCAATTCCAGGTTGCCGCTGTCTGCTTTGTGCACCAGGAGGGCGTCCGCCAGTTCGAGAATTCCTTTTTTCATCCCCTGCAATTCATCCCCTGCTCCAGTCAGAACGAGCAGCAGAAACATATCGACCATGCCCCGCACCAATGTCTCACTTTGGCCTACGCCAACCGTTTCGACCAGGATGACGTCATACCCTGCCGCTTCACATAACAGCATCGTTTCACGCGTTTTTTTATGGACACCGCCAAGCGTTCCGGCAGTCGGTGAAGGACGAATAAAGGCCCGCGGGTTTTTCGCCAGCTGCTCCATCCTTGTTTTATCGCCAAGGATACTGCCTCCTGTAATCGAGGAGCTTGGATCAATAGCCAACACCGCAACCCGGAAGCCCTTATCCGTCAGCATCTCACCAAACGTCTCGATAAAAGTGCTTTTGCCGGCGCCTGGCACACCTGTAATGCCGATCCGCAGGCTATTGCCGGTATGCGTCAACAGCATTTTCAAAAGTTCCTGTCCATCCCGTTTATCCGATGGATTCGAACTTTCGAGCAGCGTGATCCCTTTGCCCAGGTGAAGGCGGGATCCCTGTTTCACACCTTCTGCTATTTCATGTATATCCAGGTTCTTTTTATCCGGTTTTCTGAATTTTTTCCGGGGCGAAGGCGACATTCCATCATGTTTGGCATTGACGCCCACCATGACCTGTCTTGAGCCTTTTTCTCGCTTCATCAGTCAGCCACTTCCTCGTATCCGAGGCGCACATAGATTTCTTCGATGACTTTCTGTGCAGCAACCGGAATCACCGTTCCGGGCCCGAAGATGGCGCTTGCTCCGTTCTTGCGCAGGAATTCATAATCCTGAGCCGGAATGACGCCGCCCACCACGATGAGTATATCTTCGCGGCCGACTTTCTTCAATTCTGCTGCAAGATCCGGAACCAGTGTACGATGGCCTGCTGCCAATGAACTAACGCCGATCACATGGACATCATTTTCCGCTGCCTGCTGTGCTGTTTCTGCCGGTGTTTGGAAAAGTGGCCCGATATCGACATCAAAGCCCAGGTCCGAGAATGCAGTTGCAATGATTTTTGCCCCGCGGTCATGGCCATCCTGTCCCATTTTAGCGACAAGAATCCGAGGTCTGCGCCCTTCATTCTCGATAAAGTCTTCTGTCATTTCCTTGACGGTTTCAATTTCCTGCTGATTGGAGAAATTAGAACTGTATACACCGCTCACCGATCGGATCACCGCCTTATGTCTTCCGGAAGCCAATTCTACAGCGTCGGAAATTTCACCCAGTGTTGCACGTTCCCTCGCTGCGCGAACCGCGCATTCAAGAATATTGTCATTTCCTTCTTTTGCGGCTTTTGTCAGTTCTTCAAGTGCGATTCTGACCTTTTCACTGTCTCTTTTCGCTTTCGCCATCTCAATGCGTTCAATTTGTTTCTTGCGCACCATCGTGTTATCGATATTCAAAATATCGATAGGATCTTCTTCTTCAAGCCGGAAGCGGTTAACGCCGATGATCGACTCTTCTCCAGAATCGATCTGTGCCTGTTTTTTCGCTGCCGCTTCTTCGATCCGCATTTTCGGCAACCCGGTTTCAATCGCTTTCGCCATGCCGCCAAGTTCCTCGACTTCCTGGATCAATTCCCATGCTTTGTCGGTTAATTGCTTCGTCAGGCTCTCGACGTAATATGAACCGCCCCACGGATCAATGACTTTTGTCATCGCCGTTTCATCCTGCAGGAACAATTGCGTATTTCTGGCTATGCGGGCAGAAAAATCTGTCGGCAATGCAATCGCTTCATCAAGGGCATTCGTATGAAGTGACTGTGTATGGCCCATCGCTGCAGCATTCGCTTCCAATAATGTGCGCGTCACATTATTGAACGGATCCTGTTCAGTCAAACTCCAGCCGGACGTTTGGGAATGTGTCCGCAATGCCAGTGATTTAGGATTCTGCGGATCGAAGGATTTCATCATTTTCGCCCAGATTTCACGGGCAGCACGCATTTTCGCCACTTCCATGAAATAATTCATGCCGATTCCCCAGAAGAAGGAAAGACGCGGGGCAAATGAATCGATGCCGATTCCTGCTTTAAGCCCGGTCCGGACATACTCCAGTCCGTCTGCCAGTGTATAGGCAAGTTCAATATCTGCAGTTGCTCCCGCTTCCTGGATATGGTAGCCCGATATGGAGATTGAGTTGAATTTCGGCATTTTCTGCGAAGTGAATTCAAAGATATCCGCAATGATCTGCATTGACATTGCCGGGGGATAGATATACGTATTGCGCACCATATATTCCTTCAGGATATCGTTCTGAATAGTTCCGGAAAGCTGGTCCGGTGAAACACCCTGCTCTTCAGCAGCCACAATGAAAAAGGCCATAATCGGCAAAACCGCCCCATTCATTGTCATGGATACGGACATTTTATCGAGAGGGATGCCATCAAAAAGGATTTTCATGTCTTCCACACTGTCGATTGCGACGCCGGCTTTTCCTACATCCCCTAAAACGCGTGGGTGATCGGAATCGTAGCCGCGGTGCGTGGCCAAATCGAATGCCACGGAAAGGCCTTTTTGGCCCATGGCCAGATTGCGCCGGTAAAAGGCATTGCTTTCTTCAGCTGTTGAAAATCCGGCATATTGCCTTACCGTCCATGGGCGGGATACATACATGGTCGGGTAAGGTCCACGGACGTACGGGGCATGACCAGGCATTGAGTCTTCTATACCTGCAACGTCTGCTTCACTGTAAGCAGATTTTATGGAAATTCCTTCATTTGTCAGAAAATCGTCCTGTTCTGGTGCAGAGATTTTATTTATTTCTAATTTTTGTAATTCGACTTTGGAAAAATCTGGTTTAGTCATTTGGAAGAACCTTCTTTCCTAAGTTCAGAATCTGTTCAAGCTTGGAAACGATATTCTGTCCGGAATAGACTGCATCTGAAATGGCTCCTGTTTTCCACGCTGCCATCTGAGAAGCGTCAAACCTGCCCGCTACATCAAGCACCGCTGCAGTCTGAATTTCCGGTATCAGTCGATCCAGGGTTTCAGCATCTCCGCAAAGGACTGCATAATCGATGTGATGATCGTTCAGATAGCGATTGACCGATGCTGCATCACACAACTCCGGGCTGATTTCCGGCTCGATTCCGCCGACAGCCAATAGACCTTCGACAAAATCAGATTTCGCTTTTACTTCTTTCAGAGGTCCCAAATGCAGAATTGCGACTTTCAACTCCAATTCACGTGCCTGTGCACGCAATTTCTCGAAAGACGTCGCCAGCCGTTTCGCCGTAATATACTCCAGATGGCTGCTGTCGATTGACTGGTCTTTAACCGCTTCCTGGGGATTGGCGTAGACATTGGTGCCGACCAGTGAGATTTTTCGCTCAGCAGCCAACTTTTTCCGTTCCATCCATTTCGACTGAATATCATCGGTCAGCCAGCCGGACCCGATTACTTCGGAATAACCGCCAGCTTCTTCGATTTCAAGAAAATAATTCCACGACGCCTCAACGTATTCATTGGTCAACTGCTCGATGAAATAGGAACCGGCAGAGGCGTCCATTACTCGTGACACATGGCTTTCTTCCTTTATGACCAATTGCACATTGCGGGCAATGCGCCGGCTTGTAGGCTGTGATATGGTCAGAAAATCATGCGGATGGACCGTGTGGGCATCAGTGCCGCCAAGAACCGCTGAAAATGTTGCATTGCCGGCTCGCAAGAGATTGACGTAAGGATCCAGTTTTGAATAGGAGCGGACCGAAGTTTCCGTGTAAACAGGAATAGTCACTGCCTCTTCTCCGTAGGCTTCACTGAATGCTCTCCACAAGACACGGAAGGCGCGCAGCTTCGCAATTTCCTGGAAGAATTGCGTATCCACTGCAAAGCGGATCCAGGTATTCCTGGCTGTTTCCATATATTCGCCGTCTTTGATGCTTTCAGCAAGTATACTCAGCGCCACACCCAATTCATGGATAATCGTACCTCCTGCATGATGAATCGGAATCGTATCCACCAATCGCGTTCTGACATTTCCTGGAGCAGCAGCTTGTTCTTCGGAGAAAATTACGCCTTTCAGTTCCTTTTTTTGTTCATCATCAATAAAATCGAAAACCCGCAGGATGCCGGTGTCTTCACTCGTCACTTTAAAATAGAAAGGATGCTTGACGATGAGTTTAGCCAATTGCTTCAGTGAGCTGTCTGTCCAGTCGAATTCGTGTGAGCTCGTATAGACGACCATGTCATTTCCTTTTGACAGATCTTCTTTCGTCTTCGCCAGGAAATCTTCCGGGGAATCCGTCAGCACTTCCTGTGCAATAAGCCAGCCGGCCTTCCTCTTGCCGGAACGGACCGCTTCCTGTTGGAAATCTGTAATGCCGCCAAGCTTGTTGAGCATTTCTTGTGTATATAAAGGTTCCAATGTAATGCCTTCGATTGTCTGTGTTCTCAGTGCAGCTTCAACGGACTTGCCGCCGATCGCTTTTTCAGCGGAATTCTGCCACTCATCATATGTACGCGTCGGAAATTTTGTCTGTTTCATCGATTCGATCGTCAAAATTTTCCCTCCTCATATATCTTTACTCCATTTTACCTGAGAACGCCGGTCTATAAAAGCCAAAAAAGCTTGAAGTCCGAAGACTTCAAGCTTTTTCTGTATGGCTATGAAAGTTTTTGCTTTATTTTTTTGAGAAAGCTTTGGATGGAGCTGGTTTCTGTCCAGACTCCAGCAGCCCAGCTCCACGGGGCATAAGCCAACTCAGCTACGCGAAAAGGACAGCTTCGCTGATTCGACTTATGCCTTTTGGAGCTGATGGGGCCCTGTCACTTTTCTTAATAAACCGATGTATTTTCTTTTGACATATTTTCAAGGATTTCCTTGACGCGTCCGAGGAATTGGCCGCAAACAAGGCCATCAAGCACACGATGGTCAAGTGACAGACAAAGGTTCACCATGTCGCGTGCCGCAATCATGCCGTTATCCATGATCATCGGACGTTTAACAATCGATTCAACCTGAACGATTGCTGCCTGTGGGTGGTTGATGATGCCCATCGACTGGACAGAACCGAAAGATCCGGTGTTATTGACAGTGAAGGTTCCGTCTTTCATTTCAGCAGAGCCAAGTTTTCCGGAACGGGCTTTTAATGCCAGTTCATTGATTTCTTTTCCAATGCCTTTGACCGATTTTTCGTCAGCGGCTTTAATGACCGGTACGAATAATGCGCTGTCGGATGCAACGGCGATCGAGATATTGATGTCTTTCTTTTGAATGATCTTATCGCCGGCCCACATCGAGTTCATCATCGGGTACTCTTTCAGCGCCTGTGAAATTGCTTTGACGAAGAAAGCGAAATAGGTGATATTGAATCCTTCTTTTTTCTTGAAATCGCCTTTGATTGAGTCACGGTACTGAACGAGATTCGTTACATCAACTTCTATCATCATCCAGGCATGTGGAGCTTCATGCTTGCTCTTCAGCATATTTGCGGCAATTGCACGGCGAACGCCGGTCACTGGAATTTCGATATCTCCAGGTGCACTTTGGATTGGTGCAGATGGAGCTTTTTCTGCAGCTGGTTGGGATTGCTGTTGTGGTGCTTGTTCTGCCGGTTTTGGAGTTTCAGCCGGAGCATCTCCCGCTTTCGGGATATTGCCGCTTTCGATCAGCGCCATGATATCTTTGCGTGTGATGCGGCCTTCATTTCCAGAGCCTTCCACTTGAGTCAAGTCGATATCGTTCTCCTGTGCCAAACGCATAACAGCCGGAGAGTAGCGCGCTTTTGAACCACTGGCTTTGACCGGCTT
This sequence comes from Metaplanococcus flavidus, assembly GCF_042675885.1. Taxonomy (NCBI): domain Bacteria; kingdom Bacillati; phylum Bacillota; class Bacilli; order Caryophanales; family Caryophanaceae; genus Metaplanococcus; species Metaplanococcus flavidus. The sequence continues at coordinate 119,785 of NZ_JBHTKI010000007.1, forward strand.
GGAAGATCCTTTTTCGCCTTTCAAATCTTCAGTCGGTTTTGCACCGGCAGCCGGCATCTCATTGGCTTTTTCATCTGCAGCCGGTTTTGCTTCTTCAACCGGTGCAGCATCGCCGCCTTCTGTTTCGATCGTGCAGACTATTTCTCCGACAGCCAGCGTGTCGCCTTCTGCCGCGATTAATTCCTTGATCGTTCCAGTAAATGAAGAAGGCACTTCTGCTGTCACTTTGTCAGTATTCACTTCAGCTAGAGCATCGTATTTATTGACATGGTCGCCCGGCTGGACGAGCCATTTTTCGATCGTTCCTTCAGTGACACTTTCGCCAAGTTGAGGCATTTTAATATTTTCGGTAGCCAAAGGGGTTCCTCCTTTTTGTTCTATTTAAAATCAAACTATATAAGTTGAACTAATGATTTTTAATAACCGATATTGCGCAAAACAGCTTCGAAGGCAGTATCCGACGCCTGCGAGGATATTGCCTTTGCGACGAAGTGCGTAGCACTGCAGGAGCACGCTTTTTTTTGGTGCTCCTGCATCGCTGCGCTGCTTCGTCGCAAAGCGTCGGCCGAACTCCCTTCGGCCAACACTTGGCTTGCGCTGAGCTAACTCGGTCTCGTTGCACTTCGCCCGAGTGGATCTCAGCACTTCGCTTGGACCCCTGGGCGTCTTCGCTGTTTTGCTCCATATCTAAATGATTAACATAAGATGAATAAGCGGAAGACGGCGAAGAGCAAACATGTGCTCCTGCATCGCTTCGCTAGCTTCGTCGCAAACGATTTGCGCAAGCGCCAATCGCTTCCTGCGGGAGCAGTGACAAAGCTTGCGACGGAGCGACATGAGACGAAGACCCCACAGTGAGTGAAACGAGCGAGGAGGCTCAAGCCATGCCCGCGGAAAGCGTCCGTCTGAAGCGATTCATCATTTAATTTATTTTCTATTTCTTATAATTATATTTTTTAAAAATTAGTATTCAGCAAGCTCACGCATCGCTTTTTCTACTTTATCCGGATTGATCATGAAGAATTTCTCCATTGTCGGCGCATACGGCATTGCCGGTATATCTGGTCCGGCGAGTCGCTGGATCGGCGCATCTAGGTCGAATAGGCAGTTTTCAGCAATGATCGCTGCCACTTCCCCGATGATGCTTCCTTCTTTATTGTCTTCAGTCACGAGCAGAACTTTACCGGTTTTCTTGGCAGCTTCGATAATTCCTTCTTTATCCAATGGGTAAATGGTGCGAAGGTCAAGAATGTGCGCCGAATAGCCGTCTTCCGCAAGGCGTTCAGCAGCCTGCAGGGCAAAATGAACTGCAAGGCCGTAAGTGATAACTGTGATGTCTTCACCTTCACGTTTAACATCAGCTTTACCGATTTCAATCGTGTAGTCCTCTTCAGGCACTTCGCCTTTGATCAGACGGTAAGCACGTTTATGTTCAAAGAACATAACTGGATCATCATCACGGATTGCCGCTTTCAAAAGACCTTTTGCGTCGTATGGTGTAGATGGGATAACGATTTTTAGGCCAGGCTGGTTTGCAAATACCGCTTCCACGGATTGCGAATGGTAAAGTGCGCCGTGAACGCCGCCGCCGAATGGTGCGCGGAAAACGATCGGGCAAGACCAGTCGTTATTTGAACGATAGCGGATGCGGGAAGCTTCCGAGATGATCTGGTTGACGGCAGGCATGATGAAATCAGCAAACTGCATTTCAGCAATCGGACGTAAACCGTACATCGCTGCACCAATCCCGACACCGGCAATGGCCGATTCCGCAAGTGGCGTATCGAGTACGCGGTCTTCTCCAAACTGGTCGTAAAGTCCGGCAGTCGCTTTAAAAACCCCGCCTTTTTTACCAACGTCTTCCCCGAGAACGAAAACGTTGTCGTCACGTTCCATCTCTTCTTTCATGGCGAGCGTTATGGCGTCAATATAATTCATTACTGCCATTATTCGTTCCCTCCTTTTTCTGCATATACATATTTCAATGCATCTTCAGGGGCAGCATACGGTGCATTTTCCGCATAATCAGTTGCTTCGTTTACAATGACCATGATGCGGTCATTGATCTCTTTTTCAAGTTCGTCATCCAAAATATTGTTTTCTTTCAGGTAAGCACCAAACAGCAGGATTGGATCTTTTTCTTTTTGAGCAGCCAATTCATCTGCAGAGCGGTATTGTCTATGGTCGTCATCCGATGAATGGGCAGTCATGCGTTCGGAAACGGTTTCGATAAGGCTTGGACCTTCGCCACGACGTGCGCGGTCAGCCGCCTCCTTAACATGCTTATAAACTTCGATCGGGTCGTTGCCATCGATTGTAACTCCAGGCATACCATAGCCGATTGCGCGGTCCGAAACATTCTTGCTGGCAACCTGGCGATCATAAGGGACCGAAATGGCATATTTATTGTTTTCCACCATAATGATGACCGGCAATTTGTGGACGCCGGCAAAGTTCATGCCCTCGTGGAAATCTCCCTGGTTGGATGAACCTTCACCCAGTGTTGTGAACGCGATGAAATCTTTTTTCTTCATTTTTCCGGCCAAAGCAACTCCTACTGCATGGGGAAGCTGCGTTGTCACAGGTGAAGAACCTGTAATGATGCGGTTTTTCTTCTGCCCGAAATGGCCAGGCATCTGGCGCCCTCCGGAGTTTGGATCTTCCGCTTTGGCAAAAGCAGACAGCATCAGGTCTTTTGGTGTCATTCCGAAATGCAGGACAACTCCCATATCGCGGTAGTATGGAGCGATGTAATCCTTTTCGTTATCCAAAGCGAAAGCAGCACCTACTTGAGCCGCTTCCTGTCCCTGACACGAAATTACGAACGGAATTTTACCAGCGCGGTTCAAAAGCCACATGCGTTCATCAACGCGGCGCGCCATAAGCATTGTTTCATAGATTTTCAGAACGTCGTCATTCGACAAGCCGATTTCTTCGTGTTTTGCTGACATTCAATATTTCCTCCCTTAACTGTGGATTGCTTTGCCGTCAACGGCAAGAGCCGCTTCACCCATGACTTCGGATAACGTCGGATGCGGATGGATCGTATCTGCGATTTCCCATGGAGTCGCGTCAAGTACCATCGCGAGTCCTGCCTCAGAAATCATATCTGTAACATGCGGTCCGATCATATGGACACCGAGGACGTCATTTGTTTCTTTATCTGCGATGATTTTGACGAATCCGTCACTTTCGCCGTACACAAGGGCTTTTCCGATTGCTTTAAAAGAAAATTTGCCGACTTTGACGTCAAAGCCTTTTTCTTTCGCCTGCTCTTCGGTAATGCCGACACTGGCCGCTTCCGGATTTGAATAAATGCATTTTGAAACCTGATCGTAATTAATGGCGTGCGGTTTGTTTCCTTTAATATGTTCAACCGCGGTGATTCCTTCGTGAGAAGCTACATGCGCCAATTGAAGGCCACCGATGACATCACCAATTGCGTAAATATGGGATTCCCGGGTTTGGAAAGTATTCTTCACCTGAATGAAACCTTTATCAACAATGATATCAGTGTTTTCAATCCCGATATTCTCAACATTCGCCTGGCGTCCTACTGACACCAGCATTTTTTCAGCCGAGAAGCTCTGGTTTTCACCATTGATTTCCGCCTGAATAGTAACGCCCTTATCGTTTTTCTCAAGGGTTTCAGCAATAACTTTTGCATTTGTAACGAAAGTAATGCCTTTTTTCTTCAATAGTTTCTGCATTTCTTTCGAAACGTCTTTGTCTTCCGTCGGGATGATGCGGTCAGCATACTCAATGACCGTTATCTCAACACCAAAATCATTCAGCATGGAGGCCCATTCGATGCCGATAACACCGCCACCGACGATCACCATCGATTTCGGAAGTTCCGTCATTTCCAGCGCTTCATCAGAGCTCATCATGAACTCACCATCGATTTCGAGGCCTGGAAGGCTGCGTGGACGGGATCCGGTAGCGATGATGACGTTATGGGGAATCAGCATTTCGTTTTCTTCGCCATTGTTCATTTCCACTGAAATCGTTCCAGGGTTCGGGGAGAAGATTGAAGGACCTAGAATTCGCCCGAGACCTTCATAGACATCAATTTTCCCTTTTTTCATCAACCCTTGTACGCCGGCATGCAATTGATCGACAATCCCTTGTTTGCGCTGCTGAACGCGTGAAAAGTCGAGGCTCACTTCGCCTGTATTGACGCCGAAATCAGCTGCATGATTTTTCGTCGTCGAGTAAACTTCTGCACTTCGAAGCAGAGCTTTGCTTGGGATGCATCCTCTGTGGAGGCAAGTTCCACCCAAATCACCTTTTTCAACAATTGCGGTTTTCAAGCCAAGCTGCGCTGAGCGTATGGCGGCAACATATCCGCCGGTTCCGCCTCCAAGGATGACTACATCATAATTCTGAGCCATGTAAACGTCCTCCTCCTATTATATAACTTAATAATTTTTCGCTGTTTCTTCACCATTCAATACCCGGATAGCACCTTCAGCAAGTGCCTGCAATTCATTTTCCCCAGGATGGACAGCCACGTCAGCTATCCAGCTGATGCGGTCAGAAATCGCTTTGACGAAACTTTTTCCGTAAGCGAGTCCACCGGTAAGAATAATTGCATCGACTTTGCCTTCCAAAACGGCGCTGGCCGAACCTATTTCTTTGGCAACCTGATAAGCCATGGCATCGTACACCAATTCAGCCTGCTTATCGCCTTTTTGAATTCGTTTTTCTATGGTTACCGCATCGTTGGTACCCAGATAACTGACGAGTCCGCCCTGGCCTACAAGCCGTTTCATGATTTCATGACGGTAATACTGCCCGGAAAAGCACAATTCCACCAAATCGCCTGCCGGTACGGTACCCGCCCGTTCCGGACTGAACGGCCCATCGCCGTGAAGTCCGTTGTTGACCTCGACCACACGTCCTTCTTTATGGACACCAACCGTAATGCCGCCGCCCATATGAGTGACGATCAGACGCAAATCTTCATAACGTTTGCCTTTATCTTTTGCATATCGTCTGGCAACCGCTTTCTGATTTAAAGCATGAAAGATTGATTTTCTTTCAATCAGTGAAAAACCGGAAATTCTGGCAATCGGGTCCAATTCATCTACAACGACCGGATCCACGATAAAGGCAGGAATATTCAATCCTTCGGCAATTTCATTTGCAATGATGCCGCCAAGGTTTGAAGCGTGCTGGCCGGACACCCCTTTTCGGAGGTCCTGGAGCATGGCTTCATTTACGGAATAAGTTCCGCCTTCAATTGGCCGGAGCAGTCCGCCCCTTCCGCAAATAGCGGAAAGTTTTGAAACGTTCATTCCTTCTTCATCCAGGGCTTCCAAAATAGTCTGTTTGCGAAAAGCATATTGGTCGATGATCGTGGGAAATTCATTGATCGCTTCAGATGAATGGCGGATCGTTTTTTCCACGATCAGAATATCATTGTCAAAAACACCAATTTTTGTTGATGTAGAGCCGGGGTTGATGACCAATACGCGATACAACTGTTCCTGCAAATCGATCCCTCCATTTCAAATTAGCGTCTGCTGATAATATTGTGTTCATTGCGCAAAAATTGGCTGCGTGATTTATGGACGCGTTCGATACGCTCTTCTGCCATGCGGTCAGCAGCCTGGTAGCTAGGAATTCCGTCGCGTTTTGAAATTTCAAAAATGCGGGTGATGCTGTCGTAAATTGTTTCAACGCGTTTCATCGCACGTTCGTTATTGTATCCGTATAATTCATCGGCAACATTTATGACGCCGCCTGAGTTGATGACAAAATCAGGAGCATAGACGATGCCGCGTGCTTCAAGTTCATCACCGTGGCGTTCCTCTTTCAACTGGTTGTTAGCTGAACCGGCTACGGCTTTCACTTTCAATTGCGGAATTGTATCGTCGTTGATGATGGCGCCCATAGCACACGGAGCAAAGATGTCCGCTTCTTGTGAATAGATATCGTCTGGTTCCACCGCAACTGCTCCAAAATCATTTACTGCACGATCGACTGCTTCTTTATTAATATCCGTAACAATCAGTTTTGCGCCTTCTTTATGCAGGTATTCGCACAAAGTGTAAGCTACGTTTCCGACTCCTTGAACAGTTATCGTTTTGCCTTCCAGTGAATCATCGCCGAAAGCTTCAAGCGCTGCTGCTTTGATACCGATGTAACAGCCATAAGCCGTTACCGGTGATGGATTGCCTGAAGAACCGAAAGCCGGTGAAATCCCTGTAACAAAATCAGTTTCTTCGTGGATCAGGTCCATATCAGCTACAGTTGTTCCAACATCCTCTGCAGTAATATAGCGGCCGTTCAATCCTTGGATAAAACGTCCGAAAGCACGGAACATTTCTTCGTTCTTGTCTTTAAGAGGGTCACCGATGATGACGGTTTTCCCGCCGCCCAGATTCAGGCCGGCTGCAGCGTTTTTATAAGTCATGCCGCGGCCAAGACGGATTGCGTCTTCAATCGCTTCTTCTTCTGTATCGTAATTCCACATGCGCGTTCCACCAAGGGCTGGCCCCAAAGTAGTGTCATGGATGCAGATGATTGCTTTCAAACCGGAATTTTTATCCTGGCAAAATACCAATTGCTCGTAATCGTGTTCTTCCATTTTGTCGAAAATTTTCATTATAAATTCCTCCTAAAAAGTTTTTATTGAATGGCGGATGTTTTGATTGCCAATGCCAGTGAAAAGAGTTTGCTTTCTGCACTGTCTGCACGGGAAGTCAAGACAATCGGCGCTTTAGCACCGGCTATGATGCCGCCAACTTTCGCTTTAGCAAAGTAGACTAATGATTTATACAGGATGTTTCCGGCTTCGATGTTGGGCACCAGCAGAATATCCGCTTTGCCTGCCGTAGCACCAGTTATGCCTTTATGTTCTGCCGCGGTAACTGAGATGGCATTATCGAGTGCCAATGGGCCGTCTACTATACAATCTGCAATCTGTCCCCGGCGGTTCATTGCCGCAAGTGCAGCAGAATCCAAAGTAGCCTGCATGGCCGGATTGACGACTTCCACTGCTGCCAATGGCGCAACAACCGGTGTTTCAACGCCAACAGCACGGGCCGTTTGAACAGCATTTCGGATGATTTGAGCTTTTTGCTTCAAGTCAGGCTCTATATTCATGCCGGCATCCGTAATAAAGATGAGCCGGTCATAGCCTGCGATTTCGAATGCAGCAACATGGGACAGGATATTGCCCGTCCGCAAACCAAAATCCTCATTTAAAACCGCTTTCAATAAAACCGCAGTTGGGATATGGCCTTTCATCAGCACATTCGAATCCTTGACGAAAACAGATTTGACAGCAGCATTCGCTGCCTGGACCGCACCTTTGACATGAATCAGTTTTACCTTCGGGTGACCAAGGAGATGCGGATATTTGGCACCGATCATTTCCTTCAGTTTCGCTTCATCATCGAAAAGGCTGAAACTTGCAATATTGCGGGATATCGCCATGTCGACTGCTTCCAGAACTTCTAGATCTGCAGCCGCTGCGACAGCCACATCATTCAGCTGTGTTTCCGCCGAGATTTGTTTAACAATATCATTTAATGTGGTCATTTTAGTTCACCTCATTCACTCTTAATTAAAACAGAAAAAACCCTGCAGTATAAGGCATGTAAGCGTTTTATTGTTTGAAATCAGCCGTTCTCTTTGCAAATTATTGCAAAACCGTGCAAATAGCTGCAAAAATCAAGTCAATCCGAATTTTTCCAGCTTATAATACAGGGTCCGCAATGACACATCCAACGCTTTTGCAGTTTTGGATTTATTGCCTTTGTTCTGTTCCAGCGCCCTCTGAAGAATACCTCTTTCCACGGTGTCCAATTGCTCCTGCAGGGGACTGCCCACTTCTATTGCCACTTCATTTTTTGCTTCTGTAGATTTGATCATATTGAGAGGGATGTTTTTTTCCGTCAGCACTTTTTCATTGATATTCATAAATATCATGGACCGGCTGATGACATTTTCGAGTTCCCGCACATTTCCGGGCCAGTCATACAGACGCAGCAGCTGAAGCGCTTTGTCGGTGACCGTTTCAATGTTCCGGCCATATTCCTGATTCAGTTTCGTCAGCAGTCGATCCACAATACGGGGAATGTCCTGCTTCCGGCTCCGGAGCGGCGGAATGAGAATCGGCATCCTGTTCAGCCGGTAATAAAGATCTTCCCGGAACGTTCCCTCCAGAAGAGCCTTTTCCATGTTCGCATTTGTCGATGCGATGACCCGGACATTGACCGGCAGCGCTTTCTTCCCTCCTATGCGAAGAGTTTCATGTTCCTGCAGAACCCGGAGCAGTTTACTTTGGATGCCCGCGGACAATTCGCCGATTTCATCGATGAAGATGCTGCCGTTGTTCGCCTCTTCCAGCAGTCCCTTTTTTTCACCGCTCTTGACACCCGGAAGTGCGCCTTCCTCATAGCCGAAAAGCTCGCTTTCAAGCAGTTCCTCTGACAGTGCGGCACAGTTGACCCGAACAAATTTATTGAATTTACGGTCGCTTGCACTATGAATGGCATGCGCGAATAATTCTTTTCCTGTTCCTGACTCCCCCCGCAGCAACACAGTGACCGGCGTTTGCGCTGCCAGCTTCGCCTGCTGCAGCGATAACTGCATTTCCGGAGAAAGGCCGATGATGTCATCAAACGTGTATTTGGATTCCAGCGTCCGAATGATGCTGCGTGCACGGTCCAGTTCTTTCATGAGTGAACGGATCTCGGTAGTATCATGAATGACGCCGACACTGCCTTTCAGTATATTATCCACAATAATTGGTGCAACATTGACAATCACTTCACGGTTCGCCGGCCCGACTTTCAGGTTGACACCACGAACCGGTTTACGGGTTTGCAGCGCTTTCAGATGCATGCTTTCCCCTTCAGAAATATCCGCTGATGCCGGCTGCCCGATCACGTCATCTACCTGGAGTCCGGTGATCCGGGTATAAGCGGGATTCACCAACAGGCCGTATCCATTTTCATCCACAACAGAAATAGCATCGTCACTCGATTGGATGATGGCCTGCAACATCGTCTGGATTTCTTTCAGATCCGTAATCTCTTCCGCCAGTGACACGACTTCTGTTATATCTTTAAAAACCGCAAATGCACCTATAATTTCCCCGGTTTCATCAATAATCGGAAATCGGGAGGCGACAATCTTCAACCCGTTTTTCAATTGCAATTCCTTGTTCAATTCGATTCGGCCAGTTTCATAGATCCTGGGCAATTCACTCGTCGAAATCAATTCCAGAATATGTTTTCCGATGGCTTCCTTTATGTCTTGCTCGATCATTCTCGATGCGGACCGATTCATGAAAATGACCCGGCTGTTCTGATCAATTCCGATCATGCCCTCTTCTATTGAATTGAATATGATATTCTGTTTATGGCTTTCGCCGCCGAGCTTTTTGAGGAAATGTTCTTTTTCATCAACCAGTTTTACTATAGAGTTGGCAAGGCTGCCCGGAACGATTTCGGTGGTGTCGGAAAAGTATTGCTCCAATTGCTTCTGCACCACATTGCTGCCGGAAACATTCATCACAATATCGAATTCATTCGACTCGAATTCAAAATGATTTTCTTTTACCGGAATTCCTAAATTCCTTGCCGCTTCCAGCGCAGGAGCCTGCGGATTAATATCGACCATTCCAGCCAATGTCAGGTATTCCGAATCACCGAGCATATTAAGTAAAGCCATACCTCCGGCGCCACCGCCAATAATCAGAACTTTTTGCAAAATAATTCAAACTCCTTTATCTGCTGTGCAAAGATTTGCAATCTTATTTAAGGGTACCTCAGGTTTGAATTCTTGACAACTTTCACCGATATCGGAACAATAGATGAAGAAGGAGTGGAAACATGGGACGTTTAATAGCATTCATCATTCTTTTAATCCCCGGCATACTGGCCGCTTACGGCATAAAATTAATGAGGGATTCGGTATTCAGTAAATTATTGGAGCCCTACCCGGTACTCTGGCTGCAATTTTCATTGGGCTTGATTTTCACCGTTATCGGCATCGGGTTTTTTGCCGGCTTCCTGCTTAACCGCGACCGCAAAAAAGGTACAGTGTCAAAACGGTTTCAAAAATAAAGGTGAAGTAAATTTGGGGAACGGTTGCTTTCTGTTCCGATGCGCGCTTTCCGCGGGCTCGCGCCCAAGCCTCCTCGGTCACTCCGTTCCCTGCGGGGTCTCGGTCGTCTCGCTAATCCGCAGGAGTCGCACACCTGCACGCCAAGCAACTGGACATTTCTAAAAAATAGTAGCACAGACCATGGCCATGGTCTGTGCTACTATTTTTAATATGTTTTCTCGTGGAGCGGCCAGAGCCTCCACAGTCGAATTGCTCTCTCCGGTATCTCAGGACTCTCTCTGCTTCCCGTAGGAAAGACATTGGCCGAAGACTGCGAGGGCAAGCCTTTGCGACGAAGCAGCGCAGCGATGCAGGGACAGAGACAGGAGCACCTCTTTTCCTTTCGCCGCCTGTCGCTTCATTTTGGTTCTATGTAGAATTGGATTGTCAGTTTCATGAAATAGACTTAAAAGAATATTCTTTTATAGAAAGCAATTTAAGATATGGAGCAAAACAGCGAAGACGCCCAGGGGACCAAGCGAAGTGATGAGATCCACTCGGACGAAGTGAAACGAGACCGAGTTAGCTCAGCGCAAGCCCCCAGGCAAGCAAGCTGTTTTGCGGAATATCGCTTTTCATTTTCACTTTCTCAACTAGCTCAAAATGCGTCCCCCTTATTCATGGGAACGCATTTTCTTTATCCGTGCAGGATGATCTGTGATGATTCCGCAAATGATTGGCGACAATTGTTTCAAGACCTGCTCTCTGCCTGCTATGCCATAAATCCTCACCTTTTTTCCCACACTCTTCAGATTGACGAGGAGGTCTTTCGAGTAAAGGCGTTTATGAAGATGGATGCTGTCGATCCAATGCATATCCGTAATCTGTTCCAGCGCCGAATTCCGTTTGGCCACCAGCGCTGTTTCGATTTCCGGGTTCAGCTCTTTCATTTTTTTCAATAACTCCGGATTGAAAGAGGACAGATGGACATCTCCCACCCCTTCAAGCATAGCCGCGAGAATTTCAGGTCCTTCCCCATGCACTGCAAACGATTCTTTCATTTCGATATTAAGAGGAATCGCCCGTTTCTTAGCCCACTGAAACACTTCATAGGCAAGCGGTATACGCTCAGCTGACGACTTCCGTTTACCTCTTTTCCCAATAATTATATCTTTAATTTTATCGTAATTGACTTCTGAAATTTTCAGGTTCTTGCCACTCAGCCGTTTCAGATTATCATCATGAAAAACGAGTATTACACCGTCACTGGTAATCTGAACGTCCAGTTCAATGCCGACATCCAGTTCGCAGGCACTCCTAAAGGCGGTCCATGTATTTTCAAGCGCGTAAGCAGAAGCTCCGCGATGACTGTAAATTGCCGGATTGTCCATTCTAACCACACTTTCCCATGAAATTTGTAGAGTCCATACTTTTATTCCATTCGGTTAACATTTTATCACGGCACAAATGAATGTACAGTAAGTCGTTCAAAAAGCGTTGCCGCAGGAATGAATTTTTCTGCGGCAACGCTTTTATGGAGTCGGCGGATCCTGCCATTTATGATTACGCCTCATCGGATTTTTCTTTTTCCATATTTTTACTGACAGTATTATATAACATGGCGATAAACTCGGAATTGGACGGACGGCTTCTCAAATGATTTTCACTGTAACCAAAAGTATTGGAAATCATTTTCACATCGCCTCGATTCCATACCAATTCGATGGCATGGCGTATTGAACGTTCCACACGTGTCGAGGTCGTGTCAAACTTTGCAGCAATCCCGGGGTAGAGTGATTTCGTTACTTTATTCAGTACATTCGAATCTTCCAGCACCAGATTAACCGCTTCCTTCAGGTAGATATATCCGTTGATGTGAGGTGGAATTCCAATTTCCTTGATAACAGCTGTGATCGGATCGTCTTTCACTTCCGGCCCGCTCACCTGTTCTTCCATTATGTGTTCGATTTGCATCGCAAGCCGGTCAAGCTCGAAAGGTTTCATGATAAAATAGGAAGCTCCGTTTTTGGCTGCCTGGCTCATAAGGGTATCTTGTCCGAATGCAGACAGCATGATGACACGAAGGTTTTCCAGACCCTTTTCTTTTTTAATGGCGTCGAGAACTCCGATGCCATCAAGAAAAGGCATGATGTTATCCAATAATAGAATATCAACTTTTTGGCCTTTCAGTAATTCGATGCATTCCCGCCCATTATGAGCGACTGCCACGACTTGCATATTGGGTTGTGAATTAAGGTATTCTTCCATCATATCCGCCAATTGTCGATTGTCATCGGCTATCGCGATCGTTATCTTTTCCATTATGTCTCTTCCTCCTGTAACTGCCCGGTGGAGTTTATCTCATCGCCAGCTTCCTGTCTTTCGCGAGTTTCAGCAATTCATCTGCATGCTGTAATGTCAGTTCTGTGATCTCAGCCCCGGACAGCATCCGGCTCATCTCTTCTGTTCGCTCTCGGCCGTCCAACTCATGGACTGCCGTAATCGTGCGTTTTTTCTCAATCCGCTTTTCAATGAAGAGATGCTGATCGGCCATTGCCGCAACCTGCGGCAAATGGGAGATGCAGAGTACCTGAGAGTGCACAGAAATGGCTGCAATTTTCTCAGCAATTGCCTGGGCTACACGACCGCTGACGCCCGTATCCACTTCATCAAAGATAATGGAGGTGATTCCCTGATGTTTCGAAAAAATTGTCTTCAAAGCAAGCATCATCCGAGATAATTCTCCTCCTGAAGCCACTTTTGTCAATGGCTTTAGCGGTTCTCCCATGTTGGTTGAAATGTGGAAAGCAATCGCATCACCGCCGTTGCGGTCGAATTTTCCTTGGGCGAGCGGTTCAAACACCACTTCAAAGGCAGCCTTGCCCATATGCAATTCCCGCAGCTGTTCCATGATATCTTTGCTCAGGCGCACTGCGGCTTTTTTTCGCAACAACATCAGCTCTTCTGCTTCTATTTTCAAATCCTCTGTCAGTTCCTTCAGCTTCTGTTGATCCAGCTGCAGGCGTTTATCGCGATTCAGCAGTTTATCCAGTTCATCTGTCTGAGTTTCATGATAAAGCAGGATATCTTCCACAGAAGCACCGTATTTTCTTTTCAAAGTCTGGATGGTTGCCAGCCGTTGTTCGATTTCATTGAGCCTCGACGGGTCGAATTCCATAAGATCAAGCATCCTCTTGATTTCCGTAGCGGTGTCCTGCAGCTGATAAAACGAACTGTTGACCATTTCAGAATGGCTTTGGTACGTTTCATCCACTGACGCGGCATGTTCCAGCTCCGACATGGCAGAACCCACCCAATCCAAGCCCTTCGACTCGCCTTGGATAGCTTCGTGCGCAGCTGCCACCGATTCATAGATTTTATTGAAGTTCTGAAGTTTTTTCCGCTCCAGAGACAATTCTTCCTCTTCGCCGGCAATCAGGTCTGCAGCATCGATTTCCCGCAGCTGGAATGTCAGAAGATCTATGCGCTGGGCGATTTGCTGTTCATTTTCATTGTAGGAGGCAAAGTCGCGCTTCAATTTCGTGTATTTTTCATAAGTATGCGAATAACTGGCTTTCGCTTTGAATAAACTTTTACCGGCATATTGGTCCAATAAATGAAGGTGGCGTTTTTCATCCATCAATTCCTGGGTTTCGTGCTGCCCATGAATATCAATCAACGCCCCTCCGACTTCCCGGAGAATTGAAATGGTGACAAGCTTTCCATTGATCCGGCAAACATTTTTTCCTTTGTCATTTAATTCACGGCGCAGCAGGACATCCCCGTCGGCAAAATCGATTCCGAGCTCTTCCATTTTGCGGAACACGGGATGTTTGTCATCTTCAATCGAGAAAAGACCTTCTATTTCGGCTTTGCTTGCGCCGTGCCGGATGAACTCCTGACTTCCTCTGCCGCCTGCCAACAAATTGACCGCGTCGATAATGATTGATTTCCCTGCCCCAGTTTCCCCTGTCAATACGGTAAGGCCCTCAGTAAAACTGACAGTGAGATTATCTATAATAGCAAAATTCCGAATATCCAATTCACGAAGCATCCCTATTCACCTCTTCATCAAAGCATTTCAATAAGCCGCTGTCTTAATATATCCCGGTGTTCGGTGTCCCTGCATATGATGAGGCATGTATCATCGCCGCATATCGTTCCAAGTATTTCCGGCCAGTCCAGATGGTCAATCAATGATCCAATCGCATGGGCATTTCCTGGCAAAGTTTTCATAACCAGAAAATGGCTTGCCCCATCAATGCTGACAAATGCGTCCGTCAGCGCCCGGTGCAATTTTTGCATAGGATTAAAACGCTGGTCTGCCGGTAAACTGTATTTATAACGGCCATCCTGCAACGGCACTTTCACAAGATGCAATTCTTTGATATCTCTCGAAACCGTGGCTTGGGTAACTTCATAACCCGCGGCTTTTAATAAATCCACCAGTTCATCCTGTGTTTCGATCTCGCGGTTGGAGATAAGGTCACGGATCTTAATATGGCGTTGCCCTTTATTCATAATGCGCCCCCTGAATGAATAATTATTCTAATTCCTTTATATCGTACCTTTAATTGTTGTCAAAAACAAGAAAACACATGCCCGGTGGGATGTGTTTTCCTGTCAAAGAATTTCATGTGCCATTTTGACTGTCTGTTCTGCCATGGCTTCGGAAATGGGTTCGGTGCTTTCATTTTCGAGTGCCGATTGCAGATGAAACAGGAATTCGATGTTCCCTTCTCCACCAGTAATCGGTGAATAAGACATATTCCGGATGTGGAATCCGGCAGCAGCCGAAAAGCCGCCCACTTTCTTCAGCACTTCCAAATGGATCTTGGGATCACGGATGATTCCCTTTTTTCCCACATTTTCCCGTCCCGCTTCGAACTGTGGCTTGACGAGGGCAATCACATCGCCGCCCGGTACCAAAATCGTCTTCAGGACCGGCAGAATGATTTTAAGTGAAATGAAGCTGACATCTATACTGGCAAATTCCGGAAGTCCTTCAATGAAATCCTCCGGTTTGGAATGCCTGAAATTCACCCGTTCCATAACGGTTACGCGTTCATCCTGCCTGATTTTCCAGGCCAGCTGATTATAACCGACATCAAGAGCGTAGCAGTGTGCTGCCCCGTTCTGCAATGCACAATCCGTAAAACCTCCCGTAGAGGAGCCAATGTCGAGCATCAGCTTTCCATCTACTGAAAGGTCGAATTCCGCCAGTGCTTTTTCAAGTTTTAAGCCACCCCGGCTGACATACTTAAGGTCATTGCCCTTCATATGAAGAGGGGCATCCGAAAGGATCTTCTCGCCGGGTTTATTCATACGCTCAGAACCGGAATAGATGATTCCGGCCATTATGGCGCGCTTTGCTTTTTCACGCGTTTCACAAATTCCCCTTTCAACAAGGAGAACATCAACGCGCTCTTTTTTTATTTTATTCATAGGGCTTTGGAGCCCGCCTGAGTTTTTACAGGTACCATATTTTTCACATTTGCGACCAACTGATCACTGTTCAGATGGATTTCATCCATCAATTCAGCTACATCGCCGTGCTCAATAAATTGATCGGGTATGCCCATGCGGTCGATCACAGCATCGTGATAGGCATTATCATGAACAAATTCAAGAACTGCACTTCCGAAGCCGCCTTGCAGAATCGCTTCTTCCAGGGTGATGACAGGAATATTTCGTTTGAATAGGGAATGAAGCATTGCTTCATCCATCGGTTTGATGAATCGGGCATTGACCACTTCAGCGTTGATCCCATTTTCGGCAAGCTTTTCAGCAGCATCCAGCGCCATTGATATTGTTGTACCAAACGTCAGAATCGCTGCCTCTGTGCCCGGTTTCAGGACTTCCCAACTGCCGATCGGCAAAGCTTTCATCTGCTCATCCATTGGCACACCAAGACCGTTGCCGCGTGGATAGCGCAATGCAATCGGACCGCCATCGTAATCGATGGCCGTTTGGACCATATGCTGGCCTTCGTTTTCATCTTTCGGCATCATGACGACCATATTCGGCAAATTGCGCAGGAATGCGACATCGAATACACCCTGATGGGTCTCTCCGTCAGCGCCTACCAAACCTGAACGGTCGATGCCGATAAAGACATTCAGATTTTGACGGCAAATATCATGGACCAACTGGTCGTATGCGCGTTGTAGGAATGTGGAATATATCGCAAGAAATGGTTTCATATCCTGCGTTGCCAGTCCGGCAGCCATTGTGGTGGCGTGCTGTTCCGCAATTCCTACATCATAAAAGCGTTTCGGGAATTCGGTTGCAAAACCTTCCAGTTTTGACCCGACAGGCATTGCAGGCGTTATGGCAACGATGCGTTCATCGGTACGCGCCAATTTGCGGACAGATTCCGCAATCAAGCCGCTCCATGAAGGAGCTTTAGAAGAGGATTTCACTAAATCGCCGGTGTCGATTTTATAAGGCCCCGTTCCGTGCCAAGTACCGATTTTATCCTGTTCGGCCGGCAGGAATCCTTTGCCTTTTTTTGTGACGACATGGAGAAGCACAGGACCGCCAACTTTTTTGGCGTACAAAAGATTGTCCTCCAGTTCTTCGAGGTCATGGCCATCAATTGGTCCGAGGTAGGTGAATCCAAGCTCTTCAAAAAACATACCGGAAACGACAAGGTATTTCAGGCTGTCTTTTACGCGTTCAGCTGTGGAAGCAAGTTTGCCTCCTACTGCCGGCACTTTTTTCAGCAGGTATTCAAGATCATCTTTGACTTTATTGTATTTGCCTGCAGTCCGCATTCTGCCAAGGACTGAATGCAATGCACCAACATTCGGGGCTATTGACATTTCGTTGTCATTGAGAATAACAATCATATCCGTATTGGCATGGCCTATATGGTTTAAGGCTTCAAGAGCCATACCGCCGGTCAAGGCACCGTCGCCGATAATCGGAATTACGTGATTTTTCGCCCCTTTGATATCACGCGCAGCCGCCATTCCCATCGCTGCTGACAAGGAAGTGGAGCTATGGCCCGTTTCCCAGACATCGTGGTCGCTTTCGTTGCGTTTCGGGAAACCGCAAAGGCCTTTAAACTGGCGCAATGTATCGAACTGCGAAGCTCTCCCGGTAAGAATCTTATGAACGTAGGACTGGTGCCCGACATCCCAGATCAATTTGTCGGAGGGACTGTCGAAAACACGATGAAGAGCCAGTGTCAATTCGACCACGCCGAGGTTAGGGCCGATATGGCCGCCAGTTCTTGATAAGTTCTCTATTAAAAATCGTCTGATATCTTCGCTTAATTCAACGAGCTGTTCATTGTCCAGCCCTTTTAAGAAAGATGGACTAGTAATCGTATGAAGATCCATTCCATCACACACCTTTTTTTAAAAATTTTTCCGACTTTATTTCTCTCTACATTATATCAATTGTCAGCAAATGTACAAACGGGAGCATCCAAAATCAGTTTTTTCTTTTGACAATCATCGCTGTTAATTCCTTCAATAATGCCATTTCCCCGTCCAGTCCATCAATTGATTGCAATGCCTGGGACGCGTGATGATCCAATTTTTCTTTGGCTCGCGGCAAGGTCAGGATGCCCGGATAAGTGCTTTTTTCGCTGTTCTCATCTTTGCCGGCCGTTTTCCCAAGTTCTTCGGAAGTGCCGGTTACATCCAAAATATCATCCTGGATCTGGAAGGCGAGTCCCAGATGTTCACCGAATCGGGTCAGCGCTACAATAGTCTCGGATTTAGCCTGCGCCAGAATCGCTCCTGCCAGAATACTGAAAGTAAGAAGAGCACCCGTTTTCAGCCGGTGCACTTGTTCCAACTCTTCCAATGCCAGTTTTTTCTCTTCACCTTCGATATCAAGAATTTGGCCGCCTACCATTCCTTCAGCGCCGGAGGACACACTCATCAGATCGATCAGATTCACTTTGTCATCGTTTGAAATATTTTCCAGGCGCGCAATCAATCCGAAGCTGTAGGTTAACAGTGCGTCTCCTGCAAGAATGGCAACAGCTTCGCCGTAAACTTTATGATTCGTCGGCATACCCCTTCTTAAATCATCATCATCCATACTGGGCAGATCATCATGGATCAGCGAATACGTATGAATCATTTCAATTGCCGCAGCCACTTTCAAGGCATCGGGATGGTTAGCCCCGAGTTCATGCATGACCGCAAGCATAAGAATCGGACGGATTCGCTTACCGCCTGCCTGAAGTGAGTAATTCATGGATTCCTTCAATGAAGCCGGAATGGATAAGGCTTCAATCTGATCTTGCAATTCCTGCTGAATGAGCGGTTCATAATAGCTGCGGAATTCCTTCAACCTCATTTCTCAGTCCCGTCCTTTCCGATTTCTACAGGCGTTTCCTTCCCATCCTTCATCATCGTCACTAATTGTTCTTCAGCATTCTGCAGTTTGTCGTGGCAAACTTTCGAAAGCTCCATGCCTTTCTGGTATAAGGTCAGCGCCTCTTCAAGCGGAACATCCCCCTGCTCCAATTGACGAACGATTTCTTCCAATTGTTGCATCGCATCGTTGAATTTCAACTCTTTTTCAGCCATTTGTATGCTCCCCTTCTGTTTTTGGAATCGTATTTTTGACGGTTGCTTCGACCACCCCGTCCTGCATTGTCACCGTTAGATCATCACCAGCTTTTACCTGTTGGATGCTTTTAACAACCATGCCGTCTTTGTATGGAATGGTGTAACCTCTTTCCATGAGTTTCAGCGGACTTAACGCATCCAGCGTCCGGATGGCAGATGTTAGATTCATTCTATTATTATTCACTGTAATATGTGCAGATTGATCGAGGCGTTTTTGTAATTGAGCGATATCCGTCTGCGATTGTTTGATCCGCTGAAGCGGTATGCGGTTGGCCAATTGCCTGTCCAGATTGGTGAAGCGTTCCCTCGAGCGATTCAGATGCTGGAAAACTTCACGCTGCAAAGAATCCCCAGCTCGTTCCACCCGTTCGATGAATGGGCGGTATAAACGGTCCGGATAAGCGAAAGGCATCGAAGTCGCCAATTTTCTTAAAGCCGTTTTGTCCCGTTCCAGCATATTCGAGATGACGCGGTACATGCCGCTTTGCTGATTGAGAACTTTGTCCAGCAGGTCTGCCCTGCTTGGCACAGCCAGTTCAGCTGCGGCAGTCGGGGTTGCGGCACGTAAATCAGCCACGAAATCGGCAATGGTTGTATCCGTTTCATGGCCGACAGCAGAAATGACAGGGATCTGCGAATCGAAAATGGCGCGGGCCACAGCTTCTTCATTAAAAGCCCACAGATCTTCGATCGATCCGCCTCCACGGCCGACGATCATGACATCAAAATCCGAGCCATTGGCGGCCTGGATCGATTGGACGATGGATCTTACAGCTTGTTCTCCCTGTACCAAAGTAGGAAATATTGTGATTTTCGCCATCGGATACCGGCGGTTTAAGGTGATGATGATGTCTCTCACCGCGGCTCCGGTCGGCGCAGTGACAATCGCTATTTTTTCAGGAAATCTTGGCAGTGGCTTTTTATGAGCAGTATTGAAAAATCCTTCTTTGGAAAGCTTCTCCTTCAATTGTTCAAAAGCCAGATAATAATCGCCTATACCGTCCGGCTGCATTGACTGGGCATACAACTGATACTGTCCGGACGCTTCATAGACCGATACGTCTCCACGAATTAAAACGGTCATTCCGCTTTCCGGCTTGAATTTGACAGCGCGCGCATTGGCTGCAAACATCACAGCAGGCAGTCTTGAAGTATTGTCTTTTAATGTGAAGTAGATGTGGCCGCTTGTATGGATCTTCACATTCGAAAGTTCCCCTTTTACGTAAACATCACGCAAATGGGGATCTGCATCAAACTTCTTTTTTATGTATTTGGTTAACGCTTTTACACTTAAGTATGGGTCGGACGTCAAATTTTCAGCCCCTATCTTCCATATTAAAAAGCTGCCTTTCTTTCGAAAAACAGCTTTGTTTCTTATTATTTTACATGTTCAGACTCATTTTGTCTCCGGTAATCCTCTTTCAGCAGAAAGCAGTGTGTTTTCCATCAGCATCGCAATGGTCATCGGACCGACTCCACCGGGAACAGGTGTTACATAGGAAGCCTTGTCCAACACATCTTCAAAATCCACATCTCCGCATAAGTTGCCGTTTTCATCTCGGTTCATGCCGACATCGATTACGACAGCACCAGGTTTGATATGCTCTTTTCCGAGAAACTTCGCACGTCCGACAGCGGAAATGAGAATATCCGCCTGGCGTGTGTAATCAATCAGGCCGACTGTTCGTGAATGGCAATATGTGACTGTTGCATCCTTTTGGAGCAGGAGCTGTCCGGCCGGTTTACCGACTATATTGCTGCGGCCAATGACTACAGCATGTTTGCCGGCGGGGTCGATATTGTATTCTTCCAGCAATTTGATGATGCCATGTGGTGTGCAGGGAAGAAATGCTTCCCTGCCAATGATCATATTGCCGACCGAAACCGGATGGAAACCGTCCACATCTTTGTCAGGCTCAATCGCCAGAATCACTTGGAATTCATCGATATGGTCGGGAAGCGGAAGCTGAACCAGAATTCCATGGATTTCCGGATCTTTGTTCAATCCCTCTATCACTTCCAGCAGTTCCTCTTCTTTCAGCGTTTCCGGAAATTGCAGAAGGTCGGAACGCATGCCGAGTGATTCACAGGTCTTTTTTTTGTTTTTGACATATGTATGGGAAGCCGGATTGTCACCGATCAATACGACTGCCAATCCCGGAATTATCCCTCTTGAAGTTAATGATTGCACACGTTGGCCAATCTGTTCTTTAAGTTTCAGGCTCGTTGCTTTTCCATCGATAATGATCGCTGACAAGTGAATCCCCCCAGATTAATTTTCCAGTTCATCGGTAAACTTCGACAATACCCCGTTCACAAACCGGCTGGATTTATCATCACCGAATGTTTTGCTCAATTCGATCGCTTCATTCATGACCACGCGCGATGGTGCATCTTCCATATAAGCCAATTCAAATACAGCCATCCGTAAAATCGTGCGCTCAATTTTCGGCAATCTTTCAAGAGACCAGTTTTCAAGATGACCTTTTAATTTTTCGTCGATGGCCGCCATATTCGAATAGGTGCCTTCGACCAGCAGGTTATAGAAATTATCGTCGCTGCCGTCCATAACGTGCTCGATCGCTTCTGCCACCGTCAATTCTGTGCCCTCCAACTGAAATAAAGTCTGGAGTGCTTTTTCGCGTGCTTCATGTCGTTTCATAATAAACCCGGTCTCCTTTTCACTGCTAATTAACACCCATTATACAGATAATATACCTGAAGTTCCATGTTTGAAATGTTCGGAAAACGGCAGCGGTAAAAAAAGGATGTTATCCCGCATGACTCACCTTTAGTTTACCAGCCTTCAGCTTGTGCGGAATAAAAAAAGCCGGCCAACACTACTTCTGGTGTTGGGCCGCACTCTATTCAGTCGATAATCTGCTGTGATTCGAACTGAATGCCCGTGACATGGACATTCACTTCCTGCGTTTGCAGTGAAGTCATGTTTTCAAGCGTTTGACGCACTTGCGTCTGAATTTTTTGAGCAGTCTTCGGAATCGAAACTCCATAATCGATAACACAGTAGACGTCAATCATCAGACCGTCGGCGGCAAGCTCTGTTTTCACACCTTTGCCGTGCACTTTTTTGCCCAGACGTTCTGCAACCCCGGATGCAAAGTTGCCGCGCATGCTTGCAACTCCCTCGATATCAGAAGCAGCGATACTGGCGATAATTTCAAGCACTTCCGGTGCCACCTCAATATTGCCGAGGTCCTGTTTATTCGTCGGTTTGACCTTTACATAGGGAATCGTTTTTTCAGCCATAAAGACACTCCTCCTTAGGAATTCAACACATCATACTTTTCAAGGAATTTCGTATTGAAATCACCTGATTTGAAAACTTCATGGTCCATCAATTTCAAATGGAAGGGAATGGTAGTGAATACGCCTTCGATGACAAATTCTCCCAATGCCCGTTTCATCTTGGCCACTGCTTCTTCACGTGTATCAGCAAACGTAATCAGTTTCGCCACCATGGAATCGTAATATGGGGGTATGCTGTAACCTGAATACATAGCAGAATCGATGCGCACGCCCATACCGCCCGGCGGCAGATACATATCCACGCGGCCTGCAGACGGCATGAAATTCTTCGCAGGATTTTCAGCGTTGATGCGGCATTCGATGGACCAGCCTTTGAATGTGATGTCTTCCTGGCCAAAGCTCAATGTTTCACCGGAAGCCACACGCAATTGCTGCTGAATCAAATCTACACCAGTGATCATCTCGGTTACCGGATGCTCAACCTGGATACGGGTGTTCATTTCCATGAAATAGAACTTCTGATTTACTGCGTCAAAGATGAATTCCACTGTTCCGGCACCACGGTAATCCACCGCTAATGCGGCTTTCACTGCGGCATCGCCCATTTCAGCCCGAAGCTCAGGAGACAAAGCAGGAGAAGGGGCTTCTTCAACCAATTTTTGCATGCGGCGCTGAATTGAACAATCCCGCTCTCCAAGATGGACAGCATTGCCGTGGGAATCCGCCAATACCTGAATTTCGATATGACGGAAATCTTCGATGAATTTTTCGATATAAACACCAGGATTGCCGAAAGCCGCAGCAGCTTCCTTCTGCGTCATTCGAAGGCCGGTGATGAAATCTTCGCGGCTTCTCGCCACCCGGATCCCTTTTCCGCCGCCTCCTGCAGTTGCTTTGATAATGACCGGAAATCCAAGTTTCTCGGCAATTTTCAATCCATCCTCTTCACTGGCAACGATTCCTGTTGAACCTGGCACGACAGGAACGCCGGCCTTTCTCATGGTTTCACGGGCAACATCCTTCGTCCCCATTCTGGAAATCGCGTCAGACGTTGGACCGATGAACATAATATCGCATTCCTCACACAACTCAGCAAAACTTGCATTTTCAGCAAGGAATCCATAGCCCGGATGGATGCCGTCACAATTGGTTAGTTTGGCAACAGAGATGATATTCGAAAAGTTCAAATAGCTGTCTTTCGAAAGTTTCGGACCGATGCAATAGGCTTCATCAGCCAACTCAACATGAAGAGCCTCTTTATCAGCTTCGGAATAGACCGCGACTGTTTCGATGTCCATTTCCTTACATGCGCGGATAATGCGCACAGCAATTTCTCCGCGATTTGCAATCAATACTTTTTTCATCGTCATGTCCCCCCTCCTCAGTTTGTTTTAACGAGGAATAAAGGCTGGCCATATTCGACGAGTTGTCCGTCTTTTACAAGAATTTCAGCAATTTCCCCATCAACTTCCGCTTCAATTTCATTGAAGAGTTTCATGGCTTCCACGATGCAGACGATCTGTTCAGCAGAAACTTTCGATCCCACTTGCACATATGCAGCTTCTTCCGGTGAAGGCGACTGATAGAAAGTGCCGACCATAGGAGACAGGATTTTATGCATATCGGAATTTGCAGCGTCAGAATCATTGGTTTGTTCCGATGCCTTTTCTTCCGCCACTGGTGCTTGTGGCGCTGCTGGTGCTGCGGAAGCTTGTGGAGTTGGTGCCGCTGAAACTGATGGTGCTGATGGTTCAGCAGCTGCAGAACCATCTTCTTTTTTCAGTTTGAGTTTAATGCCTTCTGCTTCATATTTGAATTCAGTGATTGATGAGCCGTCCACCAATTTTATGATTTCGCGTATTTCCTGTATTTTCAAAATGTCCTACTCCCCTTATGTATGAATATTTTTTCGGCCGATACTCACTTTGCAAAATCAACCTTTTAAAAAATGGCCCCCCATGGGAGGAGGGCGTTTTCGCTTTTCTTTGTCCAGACTCCAGCGGCCCAGCTCTTCGGGTCATAAGTCAACCCAGCTGCGTGGCCAAGGCCACTTCGCTGCTCTGCCTTATGCCTTTCAGAGCTTAACGGGCGCTGTCGCTTTTCTTTGTCTACTGTGCTCTTGAAACGTATGATCCATCAGTAGTGTTGATGATCAGGCGATCGCCTTCATTGATGAAGAACGGCACCTGAACTGATAATCCTGTAGTGAGGACAGCCGGTTTCGTTCCGCCGCTGGCCGTATCCCCTTTAATCCCTGGATCTGTACCAACAACTTCCAACACAACCGTATTTGGCAATTCAACGCCCAAAACTTCTCCATGGAATTCAATAACTTGAACTTCCATATTTTCCTGCAGGAATTTCAACTCATATTCAATGCTTTTTTCCGGCAATTCGATCTGGTCGTATGTTTCGGTATCCATAAATGCATGGACATCACCGTTTGCATATAAATACTGCATTTTTTTGTTGTCAATTTGTGCTTTAGCCACTTTTTCCCCGGCGCGGAATGTTTTTTCAGTCACACTGCCTGTGCGCAGGTTGCGCAGTTTCGAACGAACGAATGCTGCCCCTTTACCAGGTTTTACGTGCTGGAATTCCATGACGCGCCAAATGCCACCATCCACTTCGATTGTTACACCAGTTTTAAAATCGTTTACTGAAATCATATAATTTCCTCCGTTTTTATAAAATGCGCAGTTCTTTTGACGATTTAGTCAGTCTTTCGTTTCCGGACTCGGTAATCAGTATATCATCTTCAATGCGCACTCCGCCAATACCCGGTAAATAAATGCCCGGTTCAACGGTTACAGCCATTCCCGGTTCCAGCACGACTTGCGATTTGGATGAAAGCCCCGGCGCTTCGTGCACTTCGAGTCCTATGCCATGGCCTGTTGAATGGCCGAATGCATCGCCATATCCTTTTGACTTAATATGGTCGCGTCCGATCGCATCGGCATCAAAGCCAGTCATTCCCGGACCAATCTTCTCAACGCCAAGTTCCTGTGCTTCCAAAACAATTTGATAAATTTCCTTCAGTTTTTCAGACGGTTCACCTACAGCAACCGTACGTGTTATGTCGGAGATATAGCCGTTATACAAAGCACCAAAATCCATCGTTACAAAATCACCGGATTCGATCACTTTGTCAGAAGCTCTGCCATGAGGCAACGCTGAACGGAAACCCGAAGCGACAATGATATCAAAAGAAGAAGACTCAGCTCCTTGCTTGCGCATGAAGAATTCGAGTTCATTTGAAACCTCCAATTCCGTCATGCCGGGCTTGATGAAGGTGCAGATGTATTCGAAAGCATCATCGGCGATTTTGGCAGCCGCTTTCAGGGTTGCCACTTCATCTTCTGTTTTGATTATCCGGATTTTTTCGATGACCCCACTGACCGGTACCAATTCCACTTCCATCTTTTCTCTGTATTGTTCATATGATGAATATGTAACAAAATCTTTTTCGAAGCTGAGCGATTTCACTCCCAATTCTTTTACCTGAAGGGCCGTTTCTTCCAGCAGATTGGTTTTGGCTTGGACGATTTCAAAACCTTTGCACTGTTCTGCTGCCTGTTCTGTGTAACGGAAATCCGTGATGAAAAGCGCTTTTTCCGGTGTAACAATTGCAAGGCCTGATGAGCCGGTAAATTCCGTGATATAACGCAGATTAAATTCGCTTGTGATGAGGAATGCCTCAATTTTTTGTTGAGCCATTTCGTTTCGCAATTTTTGCAGTTTCAATGTAGTCATCCTCTCTGATTTCGTAACAGCAAAGCATGCAGACCCAGGAAATATACGTCTTTTCCAAACCCGGTGATCTGCCCTTCCGCAACCGGTGCTATAAAGGAATGGTGGCGAAAGTCCTCGCGTTTATAAACATTTGAAATATGTACTTCAATAACAGGTACGTTAATGGAAGCGATGGCATCCCGAATGGCAATGCTCGTATGCGTGTAAGCACCGGCGTTTAAAACCACCCCATCAAGATCCTGGCGTTCTGCCTGCTGAAGCCAATCAATGATTTCGCCTTCATGATTCGACTGGCTGCATGTCAGCTCAATGCCGTGATCGAATGCGAATTGTTCAAGCTCATGTTCCAGTTCGGCAAGTGTAAATGTGCCGTATGCATCCGGCTCCCGCTTGCCAAGACGGTTCAGATTGGGGCCATTCAGTATCAAAACGCGCATCTTCTCCACTCCCTGTCGATAACTTCTTCATTATTTTATCATACGAGCAGAATCGAGCAACTATAAGAAGGAAAATGGGGAGCCGGGTATAACTTGAATTTTGGTTGCGGTTGCCATAAATAAGTTCGCAAATAAATAAAAGCGGAAGCTAAGGCTTCCGCTTTACAACTTAATTGAGAATGAAAAATGAAAACCGATATTACGCGAAACAGGTTCGCTTTCCTGAAACCCATGCTCCTGTCTCTGTCCCTGCAACGCTGCGCTAGCTTCGGGACATGAAAGTGCGTTGCATCGCTTCGCTAGCTTCGTCGCAAAGCGCCGGCCGGAAGATCTTCGGCCACGCTTGGCTCCCGCTTTTTCGTTTTTAATTTATAGTCCACATTTCAACTGCGCCGCACAATTTGTGCAGGTATTGCAACCGCCCATTTCTTCGACTGTCCCTTTGCGGCATACCGGGCATGTATCGCCCACTTCTGAACCGATGGTGACATTCGTCGAACGCAGATCCTGGATTGTGTCGATCAATACGATCGGGCGTTTAGTCTGAACTTCTTCAGGTGCTTCATCTTCAAACGTATTTTCTTCCGCTTTCAAAGTAAGAACCTGGGAGTCACGGCTGCCATCAACATAAACCGTACCGCCCTTCGCTCCGCCTTTATAAAGTCGTTCGTAGACGCCTTGCACCTGTTCGACTGTATAGCCGCGCGGTGCATTGACGGTTTTTGAAATCGATGAATCGATCCAGCGCTGGATGATGCATTGCACATCAGCGTGAGCTTCCGGTGCCAACTCCATTGATGTAATGAAAGCTTTCGGAAGATCGTCTTCGCGGGCTTCCGGATTGTTTTTCAGATACTCACTGACGATATCCGCTTTGACTTCGATGAACTTGCCAAGGCGTCCACTGCGGTAGTATGTGAATGAATAATATGGCTCAAGCCCTGTGGAGACGCCTACCATCGTGCCAGTGGAACCAGTCGGTGCAACCGTCAACAGATGCGAATTGCGGATTCCGTTTGCCAAAATGCCTTCACGGATCTCTTCCGGCATTCCACGCATAAAGCCTGTTTCAGTAAATGCTTTTCGGAGAGCTGCCGTCTCTTCTTCCGTTTCCCCTTCAAGGAATGGGAAGCTTCCACGTTCGGCCGCCAATTCTGTCGAAACTTCATAAGCTGCTGCAGCAATAGTCTTGAAGAGCTGGTCGACAAGTTCATTGCCTTCCGGCGATCCATATTCTTTATCACAATAAATCAACAGGTCAGCGAGACCCATGACACCGAGGCCGACGCGGCGTTCCCCTAATGCCTGAAGGCGGTTCTCTTCAAGGAAATAAGGGGTTGCGTCTATTACATTGTCCTGCATGCGGACACCTACGCGAACCGTTTCTTTCAGGGCTTCAAAATCGACCGTCTTCGTTTTCGGATCTGCAAATCTTGCCAGGTTGACAGCCGCCAGGTTACAAACTGAATTAGGGGCCAGTGGTTGTTCGCCGCACGGGTTGGTCGCCACCACTTTTTGGCCATAGGCTGTTGCATTTGTTTTTTCATTGGCGTTATCAATGAAGAATATGCCGGGTTCTGCAGAATAAGTGGCGCAAACATTGATGAGATTCCACAAATCACGTGCTTTCATTGTGCGGTAAGTGCGGACTTTATGGCCTAAACGCTCCCAATCACGCACATCGCCGACTTCCTGCCATTGTTCGTTGTATATTGCCATTTCTTCTTTTGAATAAGATTCTACAGCCGGGAAACGCAGATCAAAATCAGCGTCCTTTTCAACAGCTTCCATAAAATCACTCGTCAATGTTACAGAAATGTTTGCTCCTGTAAGAAATTCTTCGTTATGAACAGAGTACGTTCCGCCGTCACGAAGTTTCGTGTCCGCATCACGCATGATTTTTTCATTGAATCCACCCATGCCAGGAATTGTCCGGTAGTTCAGAACTCCTTGATACATTGCTTCTTCCAGTTCTGTCAACGGCTTGAATTTCAATTTATCTTTAGCCAGTTTCCGGATTGTCTCGTCTTCGGTATTCTCGATCAAATAACGGAGGATCCGCGGATTCTGCATTTTGGAGATAATGAATTCTGCGATATCCGGGTGCCAGTCTGCCAGCATGATCATCTGAGCTCCACGTCGCGATCCGCCCTGTTCAACAAGGTGTGTCAGTTTCGCGATATCGTCGAGCCAGGAAACCGAACCTGAAGATTTACCGTTAACACCGCGCGCCAATGTATTGCGTGGACGCAAAGTCGAACCATTTGTCCCCACTCCGCCGCCACGGCTCATAATTTCCATTACTTGTTTGCGATGGTCGGAAATTCCTTCGCGGGAATCTGCCACGAACGGCATTACATAACAGTTAAAATATGTAACATCCGTATCGGCGCCCGCTCCGTATAGAACGCGGCCTGCAGGAATGAACTTAAGACCCACAAGCTGCTCATAAAACTTCGCAAACCATTCCTGCCGTTTTTCCTCTGTTTTTTCAACAGATGCAAGCCCCGTCGCATTCCGTTTGGCAATTTGTTCATAGTAGACTTCAAGTGGTTTTTCGATAACGTCAAGGGATTTTACAACAATGCCATTCTCCAGATCTTCCTGGTTGTCAATCGCGCTGCGGTAATCTTCCTCGATCCAGACTTCTGCCTGATTGGCTTGCTTATTCACTGAAACAATAAACCCAAGACCACGTGCCGGGAATTTCGGATCTTCTTTTACTGTCAGAACGACAAAATCTCCAGCCTTCAATGTTTTCTTCTCGGTATCTTTGAAAGAGTAACGATCGATCATGACCAGCCGCGAAACTCCTTTATGTGTTGTCGTCATGTCCGGTGTAATCGGATGTACTTGTGAAAATTGCTCGATGTCCCTGTTCAGAGCTTCAGGATTTAACGTAAAAACAGATTTAGTTGCAGAAACCATTTGACAAATCCTCCTTTGTATTATAGGGGTAAACACAATATATAGTATTTATACTGTTCCCATGATACTATATGTTGAAACTCCTTTCCATAACAAAATTTTGATTCTCCAACTCGTTTGATGGCAAACTCTGCAATGACAAGCTTTTTACAGTCCGAAATAAAAAAAATGAGTCAAAAGTGATATTATTTGCACCATCCCTTTTCAGGGTAAAATTCCATAGATCTTTTCTTGTTGACACCTCGTTCAACTCGCATGGATATTTTATGTTTTTGAAGTCCGACGGGCAGTTTTTCTTGTTTCCCCATTCCTCCCTGCCCATTAAAAACTAAAGCAATGATAAATTTTCATCAAGATGGATTTGTGTCCGTAGCAATGAATTTTCACAACATCGCCTCTTTTTCATTGTTGCATGGAATATTGCCATTGAATTCAAGAACCATCTTCTCTTATAATGAAGAAAGAATAGAAAGGGGAAAGACCATTGGAATTCTTGTATTTTATCGCCGCAATCCTTTTTGCGATTATCGTTTATGCACTGGTATCGTATTTCCGCATGAAAAAAGCCGTCACGCCGCTGACGCAGGAACAGTTCATCGAAGGTTACCGGAAAGCCCAGCTCATTGATGTTCGCGAACCCAAAGATTTCGCTGCAGGACATATTCTTGGAGCGCGTAATATTCCACAAACCCAGTTAAAACAGCGCCATAAGGAAATCCGCTCTGACAAACCGGTCTATCTGTATGACCAGAACGGCGCACGCGCCGGCCGGGTAGCGATTTACCTGAAAAAACAGGGTTATGACCAGATTTATCAATTGCAAGGCGGTTTCAAGCAATGGACCGGAAAAATCAGATCAAAATCCTAAACCACAAGCTCTTCCTTCATGGAAGAGTTTTTTTTCAAAAAAAATTCATTGCGCAATAGCAAAAATGCCTGGAAGCAAAATCTGCTTCCAGGCATTTTTTCTGTTATTCAGCTTTATGGTAGCGCAACACGGGTTTGCGTGCCGCTTTTGTTTCGTCGAGGCGTTTGATGACCGTGGTGTGAGGTGCATCCTGGACGATTTCCGGATTCTCTTCCACTTCACGTGCAATCTGGATCATTGCATCGATGAAGGCATCAAGCGTTTCTTTCGATTCTGTTTCCGTCGGTTCGATCATCATGCCTTCTTCCACATTTATCGGGAAGTAGATTGTCGGTGGATGGTAACCGAAATCGAGCAGACGTTTTGCCATATCCAGGGTGCGCACACCCATTTTTTTCTGGCGGCGGCCACTCAGGACAAACTCGTGTTTGCAATGGCGGTCATACGGCAGGTCAAAATGCGGCTGCAATCTGCGCATCATATAGTTGGCGTTCAAAACGGCATATTCGGTTACAGCTTTCAAGCCGTCCGGCCCCATAGAACGGATATAAGTGTATGCGCGCACGTTGATGCCGAAGTTGCCGTAAAACGGTTTCACACGGCCGATTGACTGCGGGCGGTCATAGTCAAACGAGAATACGTCGCCGTTCTTAACGAGAATCGGTTTTGGCAGATACGGCAATAAATCTTTATTGACGCCTACAGGACCTGATCCCGGTCCGCCACCGCCGTGAGGGCCGGTAAACGTTTTGTGGAGATTCAAGTGGACCACGTCAAAGCCCATATCTCCCGGGCGTGCTTTTGACATAACCGCGTTGAGGTTGGCACCGTCATAATAAAGCTTGCCGCCAACTTCATGGATGATGGCAGCCATTTCCAGAATCTGTTCTTCGAAAAGGCCCAGTGTGTTTGGATTCGTCAGCATCAAGGCAGCTGTATCCTGCCCGACTACGCGCTGCAAATCTTCCAGGTCGACAAGGCCATGCTCGTTCGATTTAACCGTCACGGTTTCAAATCCGGCTACGGTTGCAGAAGCAGGGTTTGTTCCATGTGCGGAATCGGGAACGATGACTTTTGTGCGATCCATGTCGCCATTCGCTTCATGGAAAGCACGGATCATCATTAATCCTGTCCACTCGCCGTGGGCGCCAGCGGCCGGCTGAAGAGTCACTTCATCCATGCCCGTAATTTCCTTCAGGTGTTCCTGGAGGTCATACATCAATTCCATTGCACCTTGGACAGTGGATTCATCCTGCAACGGATGGATATTGGCAAAGCCGGAATAGCGGGCCACCGATTCGTTGATTTTCGGGTTGTATTTCATTGTGCAGGAGCCGAGCGGATAAAAACCGGAGTCGACTCCGTGGTTGCGCTTCGACAACGCCGTGTAATGGCGCATGATGTCCAGTTCGGAAACTTCCGGCAGGTCCGCAGCTTCTTCGCGGAGCAGGCCTTCCGGCAATAGATCAGCAAGGTCGATTTCAGGAACATCGAGTTCCGGCAGGCTGTAGCCGACGCGGCCTTCTTTAGTCATTTCAAAAATGAGTGGTTGGTTGTCTTTATGCATGAGTAGCCCCCATTTCCTGCACGAATGCATCGATTTCTTCTTTCGTGCGCTGCTCGGTAACGGCAACCAGCACGTGTCCACTGAATTCTTCGTAGCTCAAACCGAGATCATAGCCGCCGATCATCCCTTTTTGCAATAAGGATGCATTCAGCTTTTTGACTGGAGAATCTGTTTTAACGACAATTTCATTGAAATGTGCGCCTTTAAAAGCGATTTCAAAACCGGCGCGCTCCAATTGCTGTTTCATATAATGAGTTTTTGTGATGTTCTGGATGGCGATTTCTTTAGTGCCTTCCTTGCCGAGCGCCGTCATGGCAACAGAAGCGGCCAACGCATTCAATGCCTGGTTCGAACAGATATTCGAGGTGGCTTTATCGCGGCGTATATGCTGCTCTCTTGCCTGAAGGGTCAGAACAAAACCGCGGCGTCCGTCTTCATCTGTCGTTTCACCGACAAGACGTCCTGGTACTTTTCGCATTAAGGCTTTAGTGACTGCAAAATAACCGCAATGAGGGCCTCCGAATGCTTCCGGGATGCCGAATGGCTGCGCATCACCAACTGTGATATCCGCGCCAAGCTTGCCTGGAGGCGTAAGAGCGCCAAGAGCCAGCGGGTTTGATGATACCGCGAACAATGCGCCGGCTCCGTGAACGATCGGCTCGATTTCTTTCAGGTTTTCCACCTGGCCGAAGAAGTTCGGATACTGGATCATCACTGCAGCTGTATTGTCATCGATCATTTCTTTCAACGCTTCGAGATCCGTGTGGCCGTCTTTCAATGGAATTTCTTCCACTGCGATGGACTGTCCAAGTGCATAAGAACGGACAACATCACGCGATTCCGGATGAACTGCACGGGATACAAGAATTTTTTTGCGGCGTGTATGGCCGGCAGCCAGCATGCCCGCTTCAGCAAGCGCTGTTCCGCCGTCATACATCGAAGAGTTGGCAATTTCCATGCCCGTCAATTCGCTGATCATGGTCTGGAATTCAAAAATCGCCTGCAATTCACCCTGAGAAATCTCGGGCTGATAAGGAGTGTAGGCTGTATAGAACTCGGAACGCGATATTACGTGATCCACGATAATCGGTTTATAGTGGTCGTAGACACCAGCACCCAGGAAGGAAGCATAAGTATTTGAATCCGCGTTTTTGGCAGCCAATTGCGACAACTCTTTTGTCAGCGATGACTCTGATTTTGCAGGTTTGATGTTATATTCGCCTTTAAAACGGACTTTTTCCGGAATATCTGCGAATAACTCATCGATGGACTGGATGCCAATTGTATCGAGCATTGCTTTTTCATCTTGCGGCGTCATTGGTAAATAGCGATGTTTCATCGATTGCTGTCCCCTTTTTAAATAGAATTAATTGCTGCGTTTATAGAATGGCGTTTCGACTGTTACTGCTTTCAGTCGTTTATTGCGGATTTCGACTTCCAGTTCTTTGCCGATTTCAGCATATTCCGCCGATACCAGAGCAAGGCCGATGTTTTTCTTTAATGTTGGAGATTGAGTGCCGGTTGTTACTTCACCAATTTTTTCATCATTCAGGTACACGGAATATCCATGGCGCGGAATGCCTTTGTCAATCATTTCAATACCGACCAGCTTGCGCGGAATCCCGTCCTCTTTTTGTGCGGCAAGTGCCTCTTTTCCAATGAAATCTTCCTTCGCCAATTTAACGACAAAGTTGATGCCGGCCTCCAGCGGAGTGATGTCTTTCGACAATTCCTGTCCGTACAGCGCCAGACAAGCTTCGAAACGCAATGTATCACGTGCGCCAAGTCCGGCCGGAATAACGCCGTCCTCTTTGCCTTCTTTTAAGATTTCAGCCCATAACGCTATGGAAGCTTCAGGAGAAGCATAAATCTCAAATCCGTTTTCCCCGGTATAGCCGGTGCGTGAAATGACAACCGGATGACCGCAAATTACAACGTCCTTTTTAAATCGGAAAGGTTTGATATCGGACAAATTTTCGTCGGTCAAGCGTTGAAGAACTGTTTCAGCGAGCGGTCCCTGCAATGCGAGTAAACCATATTGATCTGAAACATTTTCCAGAGTGACTCCTTCAATCGCATTCTTTTGCATCCACTCAAAATCCTTCTCGATATTCGAGGCATTGACGACCAGCATATAATGTTCTTCGTCAAAACGGTAAGTCAACAGGTCGTCGACCGTCCCTCCGTCCGGATAGCACATTGCCGTATATTGAGCTTGCCCGTCCTTGATTTTGGAAATGTCATTCGTCAGCAGGCTCTGAAGGAATTCCAAACTATTCGGACCGGAAACCAAAATTTCGCCCATATGCGATACATCGAAAAGACCGGCTTTGGTTCTCACAGCTTCGTGCTCTTCTTTGATGCTTGAAAACTGCACAGGCAATTCCCAGCCACCGAAATCGATTGTTTTTCCGCCATACTCAGCGTATGACTCAAATAAAGGTGTTCGTTGTAATTCTCCCATTCATCTTCCTCCTCATTTAACAGTTTCCATAAAAAAAGGACAGAGATTTCCCATTGAAGGGAAATCTCTGTCCTGGAACCTGAAAGTTTACCGTTACGGTTTTCCTCTTTGGTAGCTGCCATGCAGCGTTCTCCAGAGATGCGTCCGGCACGAGTCTTTTTGCCTGAGAGATTCATGGCTTTTGCCATTTGCTCCTTCGGCGACGCTTTCGCGTTCTCTCCCCATGCTTTCATCCGCCCAAATCAAATGTTTGGTCCATAGCGTTATATTAATATCATATAACTTCGTCTATATCCTAACATTATTGGAAGGTAAGCGCAATCTATTTTGTGTACACTAGCGAAAGACGAACGTTTGGCGTAATTTTATTTTTTACGTTCGCCTTTTAAGCGATTCACTTGAAATGCTGCATATTGTGTTATTTGTCGGAGCGAGCGGAATTCTGTCCGTATCGTAATATGGGCAGCCGCTTTGTAAAGCGGGTAGCGGGCTTGGTAAAGAGATTCAATCTGCTCTTTTGTCGAATTCACGACAATCGGGCGTCGGGGATCTTTATGAATCCTTCGCCATATTTCACGGAACGGTGCATCCAGAAACAGCACCAACCCTGTCCGGCGCATGATTTTACGGTTTATTTCCCTTATAGCCACACCGCCACCCGTAGAAATGATGCAATCCTCGTCTTTCAAATTTTGCAGAAATTGCGTTTCCAGTTCCCTGAAATACGCTTCCCCATGTTTATCGAAAATTTCAGCGACAGCCATGCCATTCTGCCTTGAAATTTCCTTGTCCATATCGTAATAAGGCATTTTCAGCAAAAAACTGAGCCGTCTGCCTACCGCACTTTTACCGCATCCCATAAACCCAACCAAATAAATTCTTTTCATCCTACCACCCGATACTACCCTAATCACTCAGGTATTTTATTTTTCTCGATTTCTGCCAGTAGTTGTATAGTAGCATGCCGGTGCATATTTTCCAATGCATCGTACGTTTTAAAATGCTGCCCGTACAAGACTCCGGCGTGCGACATGACCATTAATGCAGAAATGAAAAAAATGAGAGTGATCGGATAAACCGCTGCCCTTTCCGACTTAAGGACCTGTAATGGCATACTCGTACCTCTCTTCTGAACCACTCAGCAGCACTGCCGTAATTTTCAACACATCACCTTCCAACTGAAAACTGCACTGGCTGATCCCTGTCATCATAATTTCATGGCCCTGATTGAACTTCTGCTTTCGGATGAAGGAACCATAAACTTCGATATCGTATTCAACCCCCGCCTGTACTACGCGCAACCCTGTATTGCCATGGGTAATCTGAATAGAATCGACAGAGTGCAGATAAGCTTGAAGCTCTGTCGAGAAAAGACGCCATTCGATCTTCCCCGCTTCCAAATCTTCCATGTAATTGGCCGTGTACATATAAAACAGGATGATGAGCGGCATGAGGGCTGCGACCAAAAGCAGGTCAAGCAGTACATTGTAATAAACGTACCCCTGTTGTGTCGATAAAGTCTGCCTGCTGGTCACTCTGCGCATATTGTCTCCGGCAGGTGTCTGTAGTTTTCATAATCCACACATAATTTAGTGCCGTACTCCCATGAAAAGACCGTGCTATTGACTGTCCGAGTGCCGAAATCTTTGCCGGTCGCCTGTATTGTTTTGGCCGCTTCATGCATCGTCTCAAAGGCTATTGTACGTAATTGCTTATCATCCAAGGTCTGATGCATTTTTTGCATGAGCGGCAGCAATGTGCCAAAAAGCATGAAAATAATCAGCAGGCTGAGCATTGTTTCAGCCCAGGATACCCCTTTTTCATTCAGAGAAAACCACCCTCCCTTTGCCAAGATGGACAATCACCCGCTTTTCCCCGCTGCTGGTATTGAAGCGCAGCGTGCCCGAAGCGACCACAGAACCCGTCGGCCAATAAGCGATTTCTTTCAGGTTGCTTAATCGATTCAACGTAACAGAAAGAGGTATCTTCCGTTTTGCGAGAGATGTTTTGATGCTCGGTGTGACATTGTAAAAGCCCAAATCAGACTGAAAGACCAGCGTAACCGTTGTATTCAAGCGGTAAGCTTCGCTTTGTGCATGATAAATATCGTTTCTGAGAAGCTGAAAAAAACGCTCCTCCTCTTGCTGGACTGAAATCTGATGATATGCCGGCAAACCGATGCTGAGGCCCACCATCAGAATGGCCAGCACCAAAACCACTTTCATCAGCGTGAAACCACTGTCTTTTTTATTCAGGGTTTCGCCGATGTTACGACACCTTCTACAGAAATACTTACAACCTCCCCGTTCGGACAATCTGTCTCACCCGTTTTCAGGTAACCTTCTGACACCAATTCTTCCAGCGTCGGAACCTTCTTTTCATCCATTCGGAATGATTCCACCTGGCCCTGGACCATCTGTACAAATGCTTTGCAACCTTTTTCGTCTACTGCAGATGTCTGTTTTGAAACATTCGGAATCGCAATGGCAATGAGCACTGTGATGATCAGCATGACTATCAGCATTTCGATCAGGGTGAACCCTCTTTGGCTTTTTAATCGTTTCATTCTTTTTCCTCCTCAAATGGTTTGGACCAGATTATACATTGGCAATAAAATCGCCAAATATGCCGCGATAATGCAAACTGCAATGATGACAAAAAAAGTCGGCTGAATGATTTTCAGCCATTTTTGGGTAAGCTGCTCAATCTGTTCCATCTGCACTTCGCTGTAAAGGATCAATTCCTTTCCAAGAAAACCGGTCAATTCACCATGCCTTAAAAAAGCCGGCATATCCGTTGACAGAATACCCAGGCGTTCAACTGCAGTCGACATGGAGTCACCGAGAATGATTTGGGATTCTGCGGAGGCGGCAATTGCCTGAATCACTTTATGATGGTTTTGATTGCGCAGCACTGCCAGTGATTCCTGCAGGGAAATCCCGCTGTGAACCAAGGTCCCCAGCTCACGCCCCAAAAGATGAGACCAATAGAGCCGGATATATTTTCTGGCAACCGGAACCTGCAGCAGCCACCTGATCTGCTTTTCAACCGGCTGCAGTTTCAGTAGTCTCCAAAAGAGAAAAGCAGCAGCCAACGCCGCAGCGATAGCCGCAATAAAGAAGTCAGGCAATTTTAAAAGGTAAGCCGGAACGCCTCCGCCCCCTTTACCGGTTTGCATGGATGCCATCAGTTCCGTCAGGTTCGGCACATAGCTCATCCGGAAAAAGAGAAACAGCAGTGAGGTGAACCCGAGCAGCGATAAAGGATAGACCAGAATATTCTTCAGTTTCATCCGCACCTGCTCTGTCCTGCCGTAGCTTTTGGCAATGCTTTGAAGGGAATGGGATAAACGGCCATGATGTTCCGCGATTTCCACCGGAAACAGTACACCTTCTTTAAAACCGAGAAATTTTAACAGCTCTGCCGCGTTGCCCCCGTTTTTTAAAATTGCGGTAAGTCCGCTTTCTGCAGTCTCCCAATTTCGGCTGTGAATTGGCAACAGCAAGGTCAACGCAGTCGGCAGAAGATACCCTTCGCTAAGCAGGACCGCCAGCCTGTCAAGAAAGCGGCTGCGTTCACGCAGGTGAATCTTCAGGGACTTCTTGTTTTTCAAACGCACCGATCGTCACCCCTTCCCGAATTTGTCCGATAAACGACAGCCGGTCAGGAAGTGAATAATCTTTATTTTCCTTCGCGGCAAGCAGCGCTTCCGTTAAACGGCTGCCGTGAAGAATTTCAAATAAGGCACGATAGCTTGGTTTTTCATCACCAAGCTCGGCAAAAACCGGCATAATCCGCTGAGCAGAGATCGCAAGCAAAGTCTGCGACATATCTTCGTGGGAAATCCCGAGATCATTCAGCCGGTGTATACAGCCAACGGAATGCCTGGCATGGATCGTTGAAAAGACGAGATGTCCGGTCAAAGCCGCACGAATGGCTATTTGAGCGGTTTCTGCATCCCGGATTTCGCCGATCATGATAATGTCAGGATCATGCCTTAAAATGGCCTTCAACCCGGCAGCGTAACTGAGTCCGGCTTTTTCATTGACCTGGATTTGCAGAATGGCCTGATTCTTCCGTTCAACCGGATCTTCCAAAGTGATGATATTGCGATTCCATTTGTCAGCGCAATGTTTCAACAAGGAATATAAAGTGGTTGATTTGCCGCATCCGGTTGGTCCAGTCAGCAGAATCAGGCCTTGTGCGGATTCGGAAAGCTTTTCGAGCAGTCTGGCAGAATCACGAAAAGCCGCCAACTCATGGATCGGCTTTGCCGCTTCATCCGGCATGATGCGGATGACGATGCTTTCCTTTGTCAAAACGGAAGGCAGGGTCGAGATACGGAAATAAAAGGATTTGTTGTCGATAGGAAGATGAAAGGAGCCTGTTTGGGGTTTTCTTTTTTCACTCATGTCCAGCAGGGATAGATATTTGAAATAGGCAATCATGCGATCGCCAAAGTCAAAGGGGATTTGTGATACCTGCCGCAGCCCGTCAAAGGAGCGGAAAGAAACTTTGTAGCAAGAAGGTGCGGGTTGGATGTGAATATCGGTTGTATCGCAATCAGCTGCTTTTTGCAGAAGATCGACACATTTTCTTTCGATTATTTCCTGCATGGATCCCTCCAAATTAGTTTTGAACATCGCCGCCTCGCTGTTCCCCCATAGTATAACCGCGGTCTTTGAACAAGAAAATAGTTTGGTCCAAAATAATTTTTTACCCCCCTGTTTTCGGGCCAAAAATGATTTTTGGGCAATACTTTTCTATATACGTTGAAGAAATAAATCAGCATATATACACCGCTTCTGCGCTTTGGATAAGGGTAAAGATCATGCTCTTGCGCAAGCTCGTCGCAAAGGAGGTGCCATCTTCGTATGGCACACCTTGGCTCCCGCCCTAAGCAGAGAAGACCACTCGTCTTATTGCTCCGTCGGCATTCGCCTGCTCCTGGAGCGCGCCGGCGCTAAGAGACACCTAGATATGGAGCAAAACAGCGAAGACGCCCAGGGGAGCAGGCGAATGCCGACGAAGTGCAAGATCCACTCGGGCGAAGTGCAACGAGACCGAGTAAGCTCAGCGCAAGCCAAGAGTTGGCCGAAGGGAGTTCGGCCGAGTCTTTGCGACGAAGCTAGCGCAGCGATGCAGGAGCACGGGGTTTGGCAAGCAAGCTGTTTTGCGGAATATCGGTTACTTACATTTTTTTCTTATATAGTTAATTTACTTACATAAGATTACACCGGTTTGTCACAAAGAAAACGAACTCGCGGTTTACACAATGACTCGCTTTCCTATATAATAAATAAGAGATTATTGTGTTGTGGCAAAGGAGGGATTACCCATGAATAACATGTTTAAATTAATGGGATGGTGGACTGGGATTTTTGCAGTTCTGTTTTATGTAGGCGATATGGTGGAAGTTTCTTTATTGATGGTTGCCAATACCGGCTTTTTTGTACTACTAGGATTTTTAAATATCTCTGAGCGTATGTATTTGTATATCTTCGCAGCTTACTTAACAGTATTCTTCGTCGGCTTCACGTACTACACAACTTTCATCCACATACCTGGTGGAGGACATTAATTAAATTTTTCAACGAAGAAAAAAGCGGCCAGCTCGGCCGCTTTTTTAATTTATCGTTATTCAGATTCAGGATTCTCTCAGAAACGGGTTGCTGTTTTTCTCTTCTGCAGGCGTCGTATCGGGCCCGTGTCCTGGAAACAGCACTGTTTCCCCTGGAAGCGTCAAAAGCGCTGACCTGATTGACTGCAGCAGTTTCGTCTCAGAACCGTCTATGAGGTCTGTTCTGCCAATGCTGCCCCGAAAAAGTGTGTCCCCTACCATGGCAAAACCATCCTCTTTGAAATAGAAACTGATACTGCCTGGAGAATGTCCCGGCGTATGCAACAGCATCATTCTGAATGGACCGATTTCAAGTTCTTTTTCTTCCTTCAGCAAAACATCTGCATCGTTTATGCGATAATCCGGCAGCGCTGCGTACTTGCCGGAGCCATTCAAGTTCGGTCGACCAAGCCAGTCCTTTTCAAGATTATGAAGATAAACCGGAATCCGGTATTCATCCCTGAGCTCATCGACGGCTCCTATATGATCAAAATGAGCATGAGTCAGTAGAATCGCAATTGGCGTCAGACCCCTTCTTTCCAATAATGCTCTGACCTTCTCGCCCTCTTCGCCGGGATCAAAAATCAGCGCCTTCTTATTGGTATCCGATACAATATAACAATTCGTCTGAACAGGACCAAGTTCCATTTGTTCAATTTTTAGCATTGAATTCACCTCTCCCCGATTATATCATGCCTTCTGTCTATGGAATGTTCATGGGAATGCCATTTTTCACGCTCGACAAACACCGTAAAATTCATTACAATAGTATAGAGCAAGACGGCAATGGCTGTTAATGTTGAAGGGAGTGTCCTGAATGAGTTGGTTAGTAGTCGTCATCTTTGGCCTAATTGCTATTTTGGCAGCAATAGGTTCTGTGCAAACATTAAAAAATAAACAAGTATTAGGATTTTTATTTAACTTTGGAACCTTCATTATTTTTGGTGCCTTTGCGGTAGCCACTTTGATCACACAAGGTTATCCACCAGAAGTACATTAATACGGGAAAAGCTGTTGCATTTGATGCAACAGCTTTTTTTTGATATGACTCCACTTTTGGATTTCCACAAAAAAACGGACCCTCTGAAGGGTCCGTTTTTTATTGGGGCTGATCCACGCCATCTTCAACGTCGTCAACCAGTAGTTCGCCAGTTTCTTCATCATAGAATCTCAAAAGATCCCCATTGATGATGGCTTCCGAATATTCCAATTGCTGAACTGTCCGGTCTATATATGGTTCACAAGCTGCAGGATCATCAATTTCCCCTGTTTCACTATCGTAGCATGTTCCAGCGGCATAAACATTTTCATCTGTAACAAAACGTCCATCACGGAACACGGTGAATTCTTCGTATTCTTCCGAAAACAAGTCGGCACCGAGTTGGACATCCTCATCCGAATCCAATCCCATGAGATTCAGAATCGTCGGTCGCATATCTATTTGGCCGCTGACTTTGTCATCTACATGTCCTTCACCATAGCCGGGAATGTGCACAAAGAATGGCACTTTCTGGAGCTGCGCTGTTTCATAAGGAGTGATCTCCTTATCTAGATATTGTGACATTGCCTCATTATGATTTTCAGAGATGCCGTAATGGTCTCCGTACATAACGATAATCGAATTTTCATACAAGCCTTGTTCTTTCAATTCATCAAATAACTCTTTAACCGCTTCATCCAGGTACCTGGAAGTTTGGAAATAACGGTTTAACGTACCGGAGTTGGAATCGAATTCCGAAATATATTTGTCTTCCTCATCCAGATAGAAGGGGTGGTGGTTGGTCAATGTGATCAATCGGCTGTAGAACGGCTGTGGCATTTCTGCCATATGCTCGACCGATTGTTCAAAGAATGGAGTATCTTTCATTCCCCAGTTTACTGCTTGGCCTTCTTCGACAGTAAAGCTCTCAATATCCTGGAATTCATCGATCCCCATTGCTTTGTACATGATATCGCGGTTCCAGAAGCTCGCTGTATTGGCATGCTGAACATTGGTGAAATATCCGTTTTCGCCCAACTTCTCTGCCATCGAGTTATAGGTATTGCCACTATGTGTGAAGAATACCGCACTGCCCGCGCGCGGATAGAGGGAGTTTTCCAACAGGAATTCCGAGTCGGAAGTTTTCCCAAGACCCGTCTGGTGATAGAAATTCGGGAAGTAAATCGTATCTTCGTCACTTGACAATTCGTTCAGGAATGGCGTGATTGTCTGTCCGTTCATCTCATTGTTCATCACAAATGTCTGAAGTGATTCCAGTGTGACGACAATCAGGTTTCGGCCTTCAGCGATGCCTTTCATCTCTTCAGACGGCTCTGCCTGGGTAGAGCTGACATAATTTGTCACTTCAACTAATTCAGATCCATTGGCAAGTGCCCGTTGAGCCTGTGATTTAGACTGGACATAAACATCGTATAAATGATAATTATACATGCCGATGTTTTTGACCAGCATCTCGCGGTCGAAACTGCGTGTCAGCAATTGCGGACGTTCAGCTTCGGCGAGTCCGAGATTGAAGAACATCAAAGCGGCTGACAGGATGAAATAAGCTTTTCTTTGGACAGAACTGGCTTTCTCGCTGATTTTCACTGTAGGCAAAATTTTGATCGCCAATAGCACAATCAAAAAATCCGTGAAGTAGAAAATATCTGTCCAGAAAATACTGGCAGCAGCACTGGCCTTCAAATCGCCGAAATTCTGCGTCTGGAAAAGCAGTGGCAAGGTGATGAAATCACTGAAAAAGCGATAGAATGCCACGTTCGCGTAAAGTATACCCGAGGTTAGCAGCGTCATCACGAGCAAATAGCGATTTTTCGCCTTTTCGCTCTTGAAGAACAGGGCTGCTCCGTACAGGAACAATACTAAGCTCAATGGGTTGATAAATAATATAAACTCCTGCAACGCATTGTCTATAGTGATACTGAACGCGGTCTTATAAACAATATAAGTTAGTAACCAGGTTGCTACAATTGCGATTGCAAGGATTGAATGTTTAGGCCATTCTTTTTTAAACATCCCGCACATCCTCCTCTTGTTGCATTTTTCTCATGGTATCAATTCCATTTCTTTTTTTGTTTGATAAGCCCTAGGGCAGTTAAAGTTGAAAATTTACAAAACTTAACAATGCCTCAACATTTAATGTACCCTCCATTAGACGGATGAAACGTTAAAAAGTTTCAAAATAACGGAAATTTTATCGGATTTTGTTTTGTTCACTCCGCAAAATCAATAACGCCGTTGAAAATTCTTTCGCTGTAATAAATTGCATCCGGTAAAGCTCTCTGACTTCATCTTCCATTAGAAGCAGATCAGCTTTGCGGTCAGCCGTATAGATGATCGTACCGTACCTTTTTAAAAGCTGCATGACATCATATAAATTTTTCATGGCCCCACCAGCCCGGTATCTACGGGTCCATTTTCAGTAAAAATGCGCTGAACGGGCAGATCATGTGCTTCGACCGGTACAGTTTCTACAAGCTGAACAGCGAAAGCGAGTGATCTGGTCGGGCCTTTGTAACGGGTCAGGTAACGATCATAATAGCCCCCTCCGAATCCGATGCGGTAACCTTCTTTAGAAAATACCACACCCGGCACGATCAATAAATCAATTTGTTCGGGGCCGACTTCCTCTGTCAATTCGATTATGGGTTCTTTCAGTTTCATATAGACTTTTTCCAATTGGCTTGGATCATCGACCAGCCTGAATGTCATCGCCCTGGTGAGGGGATCGCATTTCGGCACAGCGGTTTTCTTGCCCGCCTTCCAGCATTCTTCCATCAGCCTGCGGGTGTCCACTTCAGGAAATGCCGAAATTGTCGTTCCGATAATCTTTGCAGACTGAAAGGCGGGATCTTCCATCAGAAATGCCAATATGGCATCCGATTTTTGGCGATGTTCTTCTGTATCCATTCTTTTTAAAAACGCAATCATATCTTTTCGTTGTCCTGCTTTATCCATCATAGACTCTCCTTTAAAAGAAAAAAGCCAAAACCCTTGAGGTTTTGGCGGTCCATTCATTACTTCGTTTCACGGTGTACGGTCATTTTTCTTTCACGTGAGCAATATTTTTTCATTTCAAGACGCTCAGGGTTGTTGCGCTTATTTTTAACAGTGCTGTAGTTACGTTCGCTACATTCTGTACAAGCTAAAGTGATGTTTACACGCATCGGTTTCCCTCCTAATTCTTTCAAGGATCATTTTTAAATAAGCAAGATCTATACGACTTAATTATTATAGCATATCACACAAAAATGTCCACTGAAATATTCCACTGAATTTCTATACTTTTCCTGGGCAAAATTCCGATTTTATTTATGTGAACCTGGGATCTTCCAGTTTACCGAAATAATCACCGTAAAAATAGCCGGCGGAAGGGTTTCCGCCGGCTTCGACTTATTTATTTAAATCGTAATGCCGTCCGCGTACCAGATAGAATAATTGTTCGGCGATATTCGTGGCATGGTCGGCAGACCGTTCCATATAGCGTCCGATAAATGCCAATTGGGTAATCTGGCTTATTTTACCGGGATCTTCACTGCCGGCAAGCATCAATTGTGTCAGCACCTGGCCATAAAGCTCATCGACCTGGTCATCAAGATCGGCAATTTCTTTGGCTTTTAAAACATCTTCTTCCACAAAAGCATCGATAACCTGCATGAGCATGGTCGTAGCCAATTTATGCATCTTTTCAATCTGGGCAATCGGTGCAAGAAGCTCTTCTTTGCCAAGGCGGATTGTCTCTTTGGCGATATTCACTGCATAATCCCCCACCCGCTCCATATCCGTCGCCACTTTAATGATGACGATCAGCCTTCTCAGGTCGGTTGCTACAGGAGATTGTTTGGCAATCAATAAAATAACGCGGTCGTTGATCTCTTCTTCAAGCCGGTTAATTTTCGAGTCATCTTCGATTACTTCCAGAGCCGCGTCAATATCCTGGTTTAATAATGCATTAACTGACTTGCTTAAGGCATCGACGGCCATTGTACTCAATTGAATGAGTTGATCTTGCGAAGAATGTAATTCTGTATCGAACTTTTCACGTACTGACAAAATAGAACGCTCCCTTTCTTAGCCGAACCTGCCGGAAATGTAGTCTTCTGTGCGCTTGTCTGAAGGATTGGAGAAAATTGTATCCGTCTTATCGTATTCGATCACTTCACCGTTCAGGAAAAATGCGGTCTTATCGGAAATGCGGGCAGCCTGCTGCATATTATGCGTCACGATGATGATGCTGTAATCTTTTTTCAATTCCTGAACGAGTTCTTCGATCTTAAGTG
This sequence comes from Metaplanococcus flavidus, assembly GCF_042675885.1. NCBI lineage: Bacteria > Bacillati > Bacillota > Bacilli > Caryophanales > Caryophanaceae > Metaplanococcus > Metaplanococcus flavidus. The sequence continues at coordinate 164,625 of NZ_JBHTKI010000007.1, forward strand.
TGGAAATGGGATCGAGTGCAGACGTCGGTTCATCCATGAGAATGACATCCGGTTCAATAGCTAATGCGCGAGCGATGCAGATCCGCTGCTGCTGACCACCGGAAATGCTGTAGGCATTTTCATTCAGCCGGTCTTTCACTTCGTCCCAAATGGCGGCACCGCGAAGGCTTTTTTCCACGATTTGATCAAGGATTTTCTTGTTTTTGATGCCATGGATGCGCGGTCCGTATGCGATATTATCATAAATCGACTTCGGGAATGGATTCGGTTTTTGGAAAACCATACCCACCTTGGTGCGCAATTCTTCAACGCCGTAATCTTTGTCAAAAATATTCCTTCCGCGGTACAGGATCTGTCCGGATGTTTTTACGTTCGGCACCAGTTCAACCATGCGGTTCAAAGTTTTCAAATAAGTTGATTTGCCGCATCCTGAAGGTCCAATAATTGCCGTTACTTCATTTTGTTTGATATCCAGTTCAATATTTTTCAAAGCATGATTGTCTCCATACCAAAGATTCAATTGCTTCGTATCATAAACAGAACTTGTTGAACTGACAGTTGTGCTTTCCTGTTCCAATCCTGCTGTTGTGCTTCCATTGTTTATTGCTTGTGATGTTGACATAGTAGAACCCCTTCCACTCTAATAGCGTTTCTCAAATTTGTTTCGAATAATTACTGCGACTGAATTCATCAACAGCAGTACAACCATTAATACGATTATCCCCGCTGCAGCGACTTGCTGGAACTCGGGCTGCGGCCGGCTTGACCAATCATAAATTTGCATCGGCAATGCTGTGAAAGTGTCCATGACACCTTCAGGAAGAAACTGGATGATAACCGGAACACCTATGACGATCAACGGTGCGGTTTCACCGATTGCCCGCGACAGCGCAAGGATACTTCCTGTCAAAATTCCGGGAATCGCTGCTGGCAGGATAATCCTTACAATTGTCTGCCATTTTGTTGCACCCATGCCATATGAAGCGTCGCGCAACTCACCTGGTACCGAACGGATCGCTTCCTGGCTGGCAACGATAATCACCGGCAGAATCAAAAGGCTCATCGTAAATCCTGCTGCAAGAATGCTGTTGCCCAGTGCTAAAGTACGAACGAAGATAGTTAATCCCAGCAATCCGAAGACTACCGATGGCACACCTGCAAGATTTGAAATATTCATCTGGATAAATGTGGTGATCCGATTTTTTCCTGCATATTCTTCGAGGTATAGCGCTGAACCGACACCCAGAATAATTGAAGTTGGGGCAACGACGATCATCAGCCAAATTGACCCGATCAACGCCGCTTTGATACCTGCCTGTGCCGGGAACCGCGATGCAAAATTGGTCAGAAAATCTATAGACAAATGAGTTACCCCTTGCGAAACAATCTGATACAGCAAAATGACCAGTGCCAGCAAAGCTGTGAGCGTTGCCAGAAGAAATATCGCTTTGAAGAGTTTATTGATGATATTTCTGCCATTCATTCGTTTAACGACAGCTTCATGTTCAATATATCTCATCTCAATACTCCTCTCTGAAACGCTTGGAAACGTAATTAGCTAATATATTCATGATCATTGTGAAAACGAACAAGGTAAAACCAACTGCATAGATTGAATAATAGATAGTTGTACCATAACCTGCGTCCCCTTTTGAAACCTGAACGATATAGGCCGTCATTGTTTGGATGGAACCAGTGAAATCTCCATCAAATTTTGGAGTTGAGCCGGCTGCAAGGGAAACGATCATCGTTTCACCGATTGCACGGGATACTGCCAGAACGACTGAAGCTACAATACCCGATACTGCGGCAGGGATGGTGATTTTCATCGCTACCTCGAATTTCGTCGAGCCCATTGCCAAAGCACCTTCACGAATACTCTTAGGTACAGAGGACATTGCATCTTCGGAAAGCGATGCAATCATCGGAATGATCATGATGCCGACAACAATCCCTGGTGAGATTGCATTGAATATCTTAATATCCGGAAAAAATGTTTGGAGAAGCGGTGTGACAAATGTCAATGCAAAGAATCCATAGACAATTGTCGGAATACCGGCAAGAACTTCCAGTACCGGTTTGATTACCCGTCGCACATTCTCAGTAGCGTACTCACTCAGATAAATGGCTGCTGAAATACCTATTGGGACTGCCACCACGATGGCAATTAACGTAATTTTCAACGTTCCGACAATCAAAGGAAGGATGCCGTATTGTGCTTCCCGATTTGAAAACGGCAGCCATGTCGTGCCGAAAATAAACTCACTGATGGAAACTCTGGTAAAGAAAGTGACAGTTTCAACGATCAATGTCAGCATAATACCGATTGTCGTTAACACGGATACCGTTGCGATCAGGAATAAAATCACCGGCATCAATTTTTCCACGAATTTTTTGTTCTTCTTGCCTTTCGACTGCGCGATCATTTCCTGCACAGATTGCCCCATGACGAAACCCCTTTCACACCCAAAAGGTGAGCAAAGGTTGCTCACCTTGATTCTGGACTATTTCAAATTATTTTAAAGCTTCAAGATCTGCCAAACCATTTTCATATTCCTCTTCAGGCAATGCCACATAACCGACTGCCTGTGCCATTTCGCCGGCATTTTCGATTGTGTATTGCATGAAATCGTATGCTGCTTCGTTGTCACTCATTGAAGAGTTTTTCGCATAAGTGAACAATGGACGTGATAATGGAGAATATTCGCCGGATTCAATCGTTTCATCATTCGGTTCAATTCCGTCGATTGTTACTACTTTCAACGTGTCCTTGTTTGCTACGAAGTAAGCATAACCGAAGAATCCGATTGCATTCGGGTCAGACTGGATGCCCTGTACCAACGTATTGTCATCTTCTGATAAAGTAGCTGAGCTGACAATATCTTCATCTTCCAGGATCACTTCGTTGAAGTAATCGTATGTTCCTGAAGCAGTTCCCGGTGCGTAGAATACCACTTCTTCCTCAGGCCACTCAGGATTGATGTCTGACCACATTTTCGTTGTTCCGTCTTCCACCCATAATTTCTTCAGGTCTTCTACAGTAAGATCTTCTACAAAGTCATTTTCCTGGCTGACGACTACTGACAGGCCATCATAAGCCAACAGGATTTCTGTATAATCGATGCCCGCTTCTTCAAGCGCAGCTGCTTCTTCTTCTTTTATGGGACGAGATGCATTGGAGAAATCAGTTTCGCCTTCTATGAACTTCTCAAAGCCTCCGCCTGTACCGGAAACGCCGACTGTCACTTGCACGCCAGGCTGAGCTCCTGCATATTCTTCAACGATACCTTCCATAATTGGTGCTACTGTTGATGATCCATCTCCAATTACCGAACCTTCAACTTCACTCGCTGTTGATGAACCGTTTTCCTCGGTTTCTCCACCTTCATCTGTACTTCCGCATGCTGCAAGTAGTAAAGTCGATCCGAGAATTGTTGATGCCATTTTGAATTTCCAGTTTTTCATCTGTAATGCCCCCAATTAGTTTGTTTTTCTTTACAGTCCTAACTATATAGAAGGATTGTTGAGGACATATGGAGCCAATGTTAAGAAATTGTAAATGTGCATTCACTGAGTCTATCAGTAACTTTCCCGAATAAAAAATATAGAAAAACCCCGACCTGCAGGCTTGCAGGTCGGGGTTCATGGCTTATTCTTCTTCGATTTCTATCGGTTCTTCTTCCCCTTCTTCAATCGTTTCATCCGAATAAGGTGGTTTGATGACGGAAGGAGATTCTTCCGATTTCGTTTCCCGCAGTTCAAAATATTTATCCAGGGCCTCCCGCACGATCAAATTGCTGGTAGGGGGCACTGCGCGTGAGTTTGTAGAGATATATGGAATCATCACGGCATAGGCGACTTCCGGATTGTCATAGGGTGCAAATCCCACGTGTGTCGTTGTAATGGCGGCTTCTTTATAAAAAGGATTTTCTCTGTCATCATTAAACACCACTTCTGCGGTACCGGTTTTGCCGGCAGCGGTAAAATCCGCGTCTGCAAAATAGCTTCTGGCAGTTCCCTGATCTCCGACATACACATTACGCATTCCGGTTTTCAACCGATCAATTTCTGCTTGTGTATTATTGATGCGATTCAGAGTTTTTGGCTCAATGACCGTTTCCACCGGACCCAGATTTTGTCCGTCAGTGGACGGCCCCCGTATTTCTTTGACAAGATGCGGTTCCATTCGGTATCCGTCATTTGCGATGGTTGATACATATTGAGCCAATTGCATCGTCGTGTAAGTATCAAATTGTCCGATTGCAAAGTTGAGCAAGTTGCTTCCAATGTTCGAGGCGCCTTTGTAGCCGGTTCCTTCAAATGGAAGATCGATTCCCGTCTTTACACCAAGGCCGAATTGGGCAAACGAGTTTCTCATCGTATCAAAATGTCTTGGAGGAATATTGATCGGCTGATTGTATTCATATTTTTCATTTGCCAGGGCCAATGCTATTTTGAACATGTAAACGTTTGATGAACGTTCTATGGCTTTGAGGTCAGTAACAGCTACTCTGTTAAATCTAGTCTGGTTAAAAAGTGATCGCTTCGGATCGGTACCTTTTATGATTAAAGGTTCATCAATCAACGTCTGATTCATACTGATGGCGTCTTCCGCATAGCCGGTCAACAGTGTCGCGCCTTTAATAACAGAACCGGTTTCATAAGCTGCCGTCACAGCCGCATAGGACATATCCTGCATAACCAGCTTGCCGTCTTCGGCACGGTCTATCCGCTTACCTATCATCGACAGCATTTCTCCAGTTTGGGGATCCATCATCACCAGGTAGGCATCTTTGACCAATTGCGAATTCGGACCGGCTTTCAACTCACGCAAATGCTTTTCTACTATATCTTCCAAAGAGGAGTTCAATTCACTGTCAATCGTCAGCATCAGGTCCTTGCCGGGTTTGCCCGCATCGGAAGGAATGGTTTCGATGACACGGCCACGGCCATCGGTAATATTTTTTACGACCGATTTCTGGCCCTGCAAAATTTCTTCATATTGCAATTCCAGAAAGCTGGTTCCTACACGGTCATTGCGGGAGTAATCCCGTGCCATGTAATAGTCCAATTTGCTGGAAGGAATTCCTTGTTCAGGAGTTGTCGTGCTCCCCAGAATTGTCAGATCACTGGTTTTTACCCGTTTCCAGTCGGTGATCGTATTGACCCCTTTGAGTTTCGGATCCGTCAGTCTTTCTGAAACCCTTGCAAATTCCTCGGGAGTCACTCCTTCATTTTTAATAATTTGAGGAGACAAAGCGTAGCCTGAAGTCATTTCTCTGAAAATCGCCAAGGTTTCTATGTCTTCAGCGCTAAGGCTCGCTAATTCTTCTTCAGTAATTTTGTCACGGATGAGTGTATCTATTTTGAACTGCTGTTCTTTTTGGGTAAGTCCTTCATTTGCTATCGCAGCGCGTTCCTCGTCCGTGACTTTAGCAGTCGCTTCTACTGTATTGAGCATTATATAGAAATCCTGTTTGTCCCGAACTGACACACGATTATCATCTTTTTCTATCAATTTCGCCAGTTCTCTGGCAGTTTCCAGCATGTCGGTGCGCTTTGTTGTCTGCATTGCCGTATATGTAATGGCGTTTACGGGATCATTATCGACAAGCACACGGCCCTCACTGTCAAAGATCCGACCTCTTGGTACACTTGTATTGACCGGTACTTCTTCAGTTCTTGCCAAAGCACGCGCATAATCCTCGCCTTTGACGATCTGCAAATAACCGAGCCGTAGGATCAGCATAGAGAAAAGTAGAAAGATCGAGAAAAAAAGGATATTCATGCGAAAGACGGTATGGGATTTCAGCTTTGACTTCGCCTGGCTTACTCTCCTTTTATTGGGTTGGCTCATTTATTAATTGGTCTCCTTTCGGTGAAATATCCAAAAGCTAGTATATCATCGAACAATAAAAAACACACACTTTTTCAGACGAAAAAGTGTGTGCCAGGTTTCATATATTGTTGATTATTTTGCAGATTCAAAGCGTTTTGATACTTCATCCCAGTTTACTACGTTCCAGAATGCCGCCAAATAATCCGGGCGTTTGTTCTGGTATTTCAAGTAATAGGCATGTTCCCAAACGTCCACTCCGAGAATCGGCGTTTTGCCGTCCATCAATGGAGAGTCCTGGTTGGCAGTCGAAGTAACTTCGAGTTCACCGTTTGAAACTGTAAGCCAAGCCCAGCCTGAACCGAAGCGAGTTTTACCAGCAGTTTCGAATTTCGTTTTGAATTCGTCAAAGCTGCCAAATTTGCTGTCGATCGCTTCAGCAAGTGCACCAGATGGAGCGCCGGTGCCATTTGGAGTCAGTAATTGCCAGAATAATGAGTGGTTGGCATGTCCGCCACCGTTGTTGCGAACTGCAGTGCGGATGTCTTCAGGGACAGCGTTCAAATCAGAAATCAATTCTTCTACAGATTTTGAAGAAAGATCGTCGTGGCCTTCCAGGGCAGCATTTACGTTTGTTATATAAGTGTTATGGTGTTTAGTGTGATGAATGTTCATCGTTTCCTTGTCGATATGAGGTTCCAGTGCGTCATACGCGTAAGGTAATTCCGGTAATTCATAAGCCATGATTAAATTCCTCCTTGAGTCTATTGTTCTACTTTCATAGCGTATCAAAGTTTACAGATTGATACAATTAAAATGCATGAACATCCATTTTAATCAGACCTTTGACTGAGTCAAACGACGAAGAAGAACAGGATGATCATCACCAGTTGGATAATGCCTTTGGTGAAAACCGATGTTATAAAGCCGACAACGGAACCGATTCCTGACCGGAATGCTTTTTTGAAATTCGAACGGTTGAAAATCAGTTCCGCTCCAATTGCTCCGACAAAAGGTCCGATGATGATTCCGATGATCGGCAGGATGAAAGGACCGAAGATCAGTCCGACCATGCTTCCCCAAAACCCTGCCCTCGATCCGCCGAATCGTTTTACGCTATAGGCATTCGATAATGCATCTGCGCTGAACAGCAAGCCTACAAACAGCAATTGGATCAGCCAGAACCACCAGGGCAGATCTGCAAAGTCGAAAAACAGGCCATACATGATGAATCCTCCAAAAATAAACAGCACTGCAGGAATAATTGGATAAACCAATCCGATAAAACCAATTACAAAAAATAACAGGACGACTATCCAGCCGATTGTTTCCATAACAGTTCCTCCCCAATTAAAAACTCCCTTCCATCGTGCCCTACATTTTTAAAAATGTAAAGAAAGATGAAAGGGAGAAGTTATTATGCGCGATTTCCGAGAATCGCTTCTGCAATATTCACGGAATGGTCACCGATCCGTTCAAGGTTGCTGACAATATCAACAAACACGATTCCTGCCTGTGCAGAACAAGCTCCTTCAGTCAGACGAAGAATATGCTTCTTGCGGAATTTCCGCTCCATCTTGTCGATCAGGTCTTCCTGTTCAGCAACTTCACGCGCAAGCTCATGGCTTGTCGTATCAAGAGCATCCAATGATTTTTGGACGGTGGCAATCGTCAGAGTGAACATTTCTGTCAGGTCTTCCATTGCGTCGTCCGTAATATTCACGCGGTTATTAAGCTGATAATCGATCAATTCGATAATATTTTCGAAATGATCTCCGATGCGTTCGATATCACGCACCGTTTCCATCAGCATGGTGTGACGTGTTGAATCTGCAGAAGAAATGGATTCGGCAGAGATCAAAACAAGGTAATCTGTTATTTTACTGTCCAGGTTATTGATGGCATCTTCCAACTGATAACCTGTTTCAGCGTTTTTAGTATTTTTAGTTTTCAAATATTCATAAGTTTCCTGAAGGCCCTGTACGGAATATTGGCCCATCCGCAGGATTTCTTCTTTTGCCTGTCCCAGCGCAATGGAAGGTGATTGCTCAATGAAATGAAGGTCAAGGTGCTTGGGTTTAAATTCGACAGTTACGTCATCCCCAGGGATTACTTTTGTTACCAGGTATGCCCATAACCCTATTAACGGGAATTGGATGATCGTATTTGCTACGTTGAATGAACCGTGGGCAAAGGCGATTTCCATTTTTGGATCAAGACCGAGGGTAACTGCCAACCATTCCACATAAGCCGTAAATGGCACCAGCAGAATAAGGAATATAATGGATCCTATAATATTGAACAGTACGTGTACGGCTGCTGCACGGCGGGCGGCAACTGATGCTCCGAGTGCGGCAAGAATCGCTGTAACTGTTGTACCAATATTATCGCCGAACAGTACCGGCAATGCTGCATCCAATGTTACGAGGCCTTCTGCATATAACCCCTGCAGAATTGCCACCGTACCACTGGAACTTTGAACGATGAATGTTACAAGTGTTCCGACTGCAACTCCCAGAATCGGAAATTCACTGAGGTTGACGGTCATATCGATGAAAGCCGGCAGTTCGCGCAATGGCTTCATCGCACCGCTCATCGTATCCATACCGAAGAATAAACCACCGAACCCGAAAATGACCTGCCCGATGTTCTGAATTTGATTTTTCTTGAAGAAGAAGATTAAGAAAGCCCCTACTGCCATGATCGGCAACGAGTATGCACCGACATCAAGTCCGATGATGAACGCAGTGACGGTTGTCCCGATATTCGCTCCCATGATAACGCCGATTGCCTGGCGCAAGGTCATGAAACCGGCACTTACCAAGCCGACTACAATTACGGTCGTACCTGAACTGGATTGAATTAGGATGGTTACGATAATACCAACCAGCACACCCATGAACGGATTAGTCGTAAAGCGGTCCAAAATTTCACGAAGTTTATCCCCTGCCGCTTTCTGTAAAGCGTCTCCCATATACTTAATGGAGAATAGGAATATACCAAGCCCACCTATGAAGGTGAAAAATATTTCTTGCCAGTTCATTTCCACGATTAAAAATCACTCCTAGATTAGCGTATTGACACCTTGTCTATTATGAATACTTCTCCATGCAATTGTAAATACCTTTAATAAAAATTTACATTCCCGTAACAAAGCATAAGTAACTCGATTAAATATAATGGTAGGATATTATTATAGATGAAAGGAAGATGAACGTGAATCTATTGCAATTACTGAAAGCCAGCATCATGGAACCTAAAAAGCAGGCAGCCGTCAGGATACTGCCGATCGGAAAAATAATGCGCTTTGTTTTCCTCTTCATCCTGCTGCTGACAATTCCCGCTTTTATCGAATTTATTGATGGACTTGACAGTGTTTCGGGCGATTTGGAAGGTTTTCTTCTATATATAGAAAAAATAGAGTGGCTGCTCTATCCATTGGCCTTTATCATGCTGTTTGTTTCCACCACCCTTTACCATTTCATTAAAATCAGTTTGTTCGCCTGGATCGGCATGGCATTACTGAAATGGATGAAACGCCGGGGAGAATATCGCCAAATGTGGCGGACGGCTTCCCTTGCTGTCACAGTTCCGACAATTATATCGGTAGCTGTCGGTTTTATTGCAGAGAATCCATGGCTTCCACTCCTGATATCGCTGCTGGCAATCGGCTATCTTTATCTGGCAATAAAGTATTACCCGAAAAAGCCGGGGGGACGCAAATAGCGCGCTGACCGTTCTTTCTTGTATTCTACAAGCGGAGACTGCTAAAATAGCAATAGGCATCCCTTAGAGCCGGTGGCACAAACCGGCAGAAGAAAACGGGATCAGTGGAAATAACTGGAATATCCCAAAAGGAGAGATAATTGATGAGTGAGATTATTCACCGTTCAAAAACACGCCCCGTAAAAGTCGGAGATATCACAATCGGCGGCAGCAATGAATTATTCATACAAAGTATGGCAACAACCAAAACACATGATGTAGAAGCGACGGTAGCGGAAATTCTTCGTCTGGAAGAAGCTGGCTGCCAGGTCGTTCGCGTCGCATGTCCGGATGAACGAGCGGCATACGCAATCGGCGACATCAAAAAACGCATCAACATCCCGCTTGTTGTCGACATCCATTTTGACTATAAACTGGCACTTATTGCAATTGAACAGGGTGCCGACAAAATCCGCATCAACCCGGGCAACATCGGACGCCGCGAAAAAGTTGAAGCAGTCGTCAATGCCTGCAAAGCAAAAGGCATACCAATCCGTATCGGCGTCAATGCCGGTTCATTGGAACGAAAGATATTGGAGAAATATGGCTATCCAACAGCTGACGGAATGGTCGAAAGTGCTCTTCACCACATCAAAATCCTTGAAGACCTCGATTTCCATGACATCATCGTGTCCTTAAAAGCATCTGATGTGGGACTGGCAGTAGAAGCTTATGAAAAAGCGTCGAAAGCGTTCGATTACCCGCTGCATCTTGGCATCACAGAATCCGGTACATTATTCTCCGGAACGGTGAAATCGGCTGCAGGATTGGGCGCTTTGCTGCAAAAAGGCATCGGCAACACGCTTCGCGTCTCATTGAGCGCAGATCCGGTAGAAGAAGTCAAAGTGGCACGCGAAATGCTGAAAGTTTTCGGGCTTTCATCAAATGCAGCAACTTTGATCTCGTGCCCGACATGCGGACGCATCGAAATCGACCTTATTTCTATAGCCAATGAAGTCGAAGAATACATCTCACATATCAAAGCACCTTTAAAAGTCGCTGTTCTCGGATGCGCGGTCAACGGACCTGGCGAAGCACGTGAAGCCGACATCGGCATCGCCGGTGCGCGTGGAGAAGGTTTACTCTTCATGCACGGGAAGACTGTCCGTAAAGTACCTGAAGCGACGATGGTGGATGAATTGAAAGTTGAAATCGATAAACTTGCGCAGGAATATTTCGACAAGCAAGCCGCAGAAAAAGCGGAAGCCGACAAACAACAAGTATAAGGTAGTGATGCTATGAGATATCGTTTTGGAATTGATATAGACGGGACAGTAACATGTCCCACTTCATTGATCCCGCATATTAACAAACAATTCAACAGTGAATTGACATTGGATGATATTAAGGAATATGACCTGACTTCTGCACTTCCCCATTTAGAGCCCGGTGAATTTTACACCTGGTTCCGCGAAGCGGAATCATCCATCTATGCATCTTCACCAGTATCAGATAATGCCAAAAGCATTCTGAACAATTGGAAAGAGCATTATGAATTATTCTATATTTCTGCAAGGGGCGATAATGTATCGAATATCACCCTGGATTGGTTTAAAAAACATGCAATTGCCTATGACCATATCGAATTGATCGGCACCCATAAAAAGATTGAAACTGCAAAAAAACATAATGTGGATCTCTTTTTTGAAGATAAGCATGACAATGCTGTAGAAATCAGCGAAGAGTTGGACATACCGGTCATTTTATTCGATACCCCTTACAATCAGGAAGCAGTACCGAATGGAGTCATTCGCGTATATGACTGGCTGGAAGCGGAACAATGGGTAAAAAAAGAATTTGGTGTTCAAAGCACGTTAACAGCTCAAAACAAATAGGAAAAGCCGATTGCACAATTGCAATCGGCTTTTTTGTGTTCAAGTATTTAACTCGTTAATATGAAGGATTTAAGAACTGGCGTTGCCGTTTTTCTGTGTCCAGACTTCAGCGGCCCAGCTCCTCGGGTCATAATCCAGCCCAATCACTTTTCTTTATTTACATTCCGGACACTTACCATAAATTTCGAATTTATGGTTGGCAATTTCATATGCCGGCAATGCGGCTCCAAGCATATCCATCGGACACACTGGAATTTCCTTAATTTTTCCGCAGTCCATACAGATAAAATGATGGTGATGCGAATCACTTTCACAATGCATACGGAAATGGCGCTCTCCGGAAAGCTCGGTCTCTTCCAAAATCCCCAGGCTGACAAATGTCGCCAGATTTCGATACACAGTATCATAGCTCATGCTCGGATAATCTTTTTGCATGACGTCCAGCAGATCCCTTGCGGTCAGATAACGGTCGTCGTTGACAAAAAGTTCAAGAATCTGGTTGCGTTTCGACGTTTCCTTATAGCCTTTTTGTTTCAATATGTCCCATGCTTTTACAAGATTCATGCGATCGCTCCTCTTTTTACGCTTACGGATATTTTTTTGTAAATCAAAACAATCAGCAATAATAAAATCGATGTAACGACAATCGTCCCGCCTGGTGCCAGGTCAAAATAGAAAGCGGAAACCAGTCCGGCAATAACGGATCCTTCGCCGAACAGGATCGACAGGATGATGGTCTGTTTAAAGCTTTTCGATACACGCATGGCTGCAGCGACGGGAATGGTCATCAATGAGGAAACCAGCAGGATCCCTACGATGCGCATAGATCCCGCAATGACAAGCGCCGTTACAATCATGAACATGAAATGGATCCATTTTGCCGGCAATCCTGAAGCTTTTGCATATTCATCGTCAAAGGATAAAACGAAAAGTTCTTTGAAAAATAGAAAGATAAATGCGAGCACCACTCCTGCGATTGCAACGACGATCAATAAGTCTTCCCTGCTGACAGCCGATACCGATCCGAAAAGATAACCGAAGAGGTCATTTGAAAAGCCCTCAGCCAATGAAATGAAGATGGCACCAAAACCGATTCCGGCCGACAGGATAATCGGAATGGCCAATTCCTCATAATGTTTATATAGGCTGCGGAGCCTCTCAATCAGGACTGAGCCGCCGACAGATGCTGCGATTCCCAGGAACAACGGATTCAGCGTTGCGAAAGCGGCAACGCTCTGGCTTAAATAGAGGCTGCCGGCAATTCCGGCCAGTGTGACGTGGCTGAGTGCGTCTGCAATCAGCGACAGCCTGCGCACGACAATGAAAACACCTAACAGCGGTGCGATGACACCGATGATCAGACCTGCGCCAAAAGCATTCTGCAAAAATTCATAAGTTAATATAGCGTCTATCATTGTCAATGTGCGCCTCCTGTGTGATGGATTTTCCGGACGGAATGGCCATACCAGGAGGCGCGTTCTTCGTCGCTCAATGTTTGGAACTGTTCTTTGAAGCCATGGAAATGAATCGTCTGGTTCAGGCATGCCACATGTGAAATACGATCCGTCACCGTATCCACATCATGCGTCACCATAACCAGCGTGATGCCATTGTTACGGTTCAGCGATGCCAGCATATCGTAAAAAGACTGTACATTGGGATGGTCGATACCGACTGTCGGTTCATCGAGAATCAGCATTTTAGGCTTTGACACGAGCGCACGGGCGATAAAAACACGCTGCTGTTGTCCCCCTGATAATTCACTGATGCTGCGGTCCTGAAATTGCTCCATACCGACAGCTTGCAGCGCCTCCATAACATCTTCATCGACAGTTTTCGGCATGCGGTGAAACAGACCCGCTTTTTTCGCAAGCCCCCCTGCCACAACTTCTTTAACTGTTGCAGGGAAACCGGCGTTGAATGAATTGGATTTCTGAGAAACATAGCCAATCCATTCCCGGCTTTTGAAGTTCTTCGAATCCACCCCAAAAAGTTTTATTGACCCTTTTGAAGGTTTTATCAAGCCCAGCATGATTTTCAGCAAAGTGGATTTCCCGGATCCGTTGGGCCCCAATATCGCCAGAAAATCCCCTTTTTCGACTTTCATCGAAATATTTTCCAATGCTTTAGTTTCTTCATATTCAAAGCTGATATCTTTGATTTCAATCAATGGCGCATCCATACTGCCGCCTCTTTTCCAATTAAGAATGATTACGATTTACATTTTAAAAGTATAAGCCAGTTCCGGTCCCTTGTAAACCATTCGAATCCAAAAAGAAAACTCCTCTATTAAAGAGGAGCTTTCAGTTCTTCTATGACGCCGGGTGAAAACACACCGGCTTTGAACATCTCTATTTCGAATGCGTATGGCGCTTTTTTGTTTTTGGCCTCCGCTCCGACATATGGCGTTTCCAAAATCTTTGGAACATGCATAAGGTCACGGTGATGAACAATGCCATTCAGGGCTTCAAAACCGATTTCACCAAAGCCGATATTTTCGTGGCGGTCTTTGGCTGCCCCCCGAACATTCTTGCTGTCATTGATATGAAGCACCTGCAAACGGTCAATGCCGACGGTGCGGTCAAATTGTTCAAGGACACCGTTGAAATCTTCCTTGATATTATAACCGGCATCGTGTGTATGGCATGTGTCGAAACAAACTGACAGGCGCTCGTTATTTTTAACGCCGTTTATAATGGCTGCAATCTCTTCGAAACTGCGGCCGCATTCAGTCCCTTTACCGGCCATCGTTTCCAGGGCAATATTCACCGGAAAGTCCTGGCTCAGCACTTCGTTCAGGCCTTCGATAATTTTAGTGATGCCCGCCTCAGCTCCGGCACCCACATGTGCACCGGGATGCAGAACAATCTGCGTTGCCCCGAGTGCTGCAGTGCGTTCTATTTCCTTTTGCAGAAATTCGACGCCGTGAGCAAAAGTTTCAGGCTTCTGGGTATTGGCGATATTGATGATATAAGGTGCATGGACGACAATATTGGACAAGCCATTGGCTGCCATATGTGCCTGCCCAGCTTCTATATTAAGTTCCTCGATCGGTTTGCGCCGCGAGTTCTGCGGTGCTCCTGTGTAGATCATGAAAGTAGTTGCTCCGTAGGAAGCTGCTTCTTCACTTGCTGCCAGCAGCATCCCTTTGCCGCTCATCGATACGTGAGATCCAAGTAACATAATTTCGACTCCTTATTTCTTGCGGTTTTTCCGGCGTTCCGCTTTTTTGATTTCGTCCATTTTCCACTTCATCTTTTTCTTGTACATCGGTTTAACCGATTTTGGTTTGTGGACCATCGTTTTCGCTTTTGCATCCGCTTCATTCGTCGTACGCACACGCGCTTTTCTGCTGTGACGCTCTTTCAGATCGACGAATTCGCCTTTGATAATGTCTTTCTGCTGGAACGGGATGCCCATTTTTTCAACGCGCACAATTGCGTCCTCTTCTTCCGGTTTGAACAATGTGATGGCGAGGCCCTTCATTCCCGCACGGGCCGTACGTCCGACACGGTGAATAAAGAATTCGAGATCTTCCGGCAATTCATAGTTGATGACATGGCTGATCCCCTGAATATCGATGCCGCGTGCTGCAAGGTCTGTTGCCACGATGTATTGATATTCCAGGTCGCGGATCTGTCTCATCATCTTCACTCGTTCACGAGGCGCAAGGTCACCGTGGACACGGCCGACTTTGATGCCATCTTTTGCTAATTGATCAGCTACATAATCCGCGTTGGTGCGTGTGTTGACGAAAATAATCGCCAAATAGGGATTGATGGTTTCCATCACTTCCTTCAAACGTTCCATCTTGCGTTTGCTGCGAACAGGAACAAGGTAAAAATCGAGTCCTTCGGCAGTCGGGCGTTTGTCGCCGATTTTAACATGGATCGGTGATTCCATATATTTTTTCAGGAATGGTTTCAACTTTTCAGGGATGGTAGCAGAAAAGACATACATCTCAAGATCATCCTGCATTTTTCCGGCAACCTGGTCGATTTCTTCGATAAAGCCCAAATCGAATGCCAGATCCGCTTCGTCCACTACAAGAATTTTTGCAGTATGGACGAACAATGCCCGTTCGTTGACCATATCTTTCAAACGTCCCGGTGTCCCGATAACGATATGGGGCTGAGTTTTCAGTTTATTGATTGAACGCTGCTTGTCTGTTCCGCCGATAAACGATTTCACTTCAATGCCTGAACCTTCTGTAAGCTTCAGGACTTCGTTGTAGAGCTGGGTTCCGAGCTCACGCGTCGGTGCAGCGATGACCGCCTGCACTTCCTGGCGGCTCACGTCGACCCGCTCTACGATGGGGATGATGAAACTGTGTGTCTTGCCTGTCCCTGTATGGGATTGGCCGATTGCACTGGTGCCTTTCAATATATGAGGCATGATCTGTTTTTGGATCGGAGTCGGTTCTGTAAAACCGAGTTTCTCCACTGCCTCCAATAGGAATGGTTTTAATGAGTATTCTTTGAAATTTGTCATGGGATGTAATTCCCTCCTTACGCTCCGTATATTATAGCATAAACCGCGGGTTTTACGCGATGGAACTTTTGTAATGCTGAACCGTCTCCGTTATAATAGAAGTATTGATTGTTGAAAGGAGCGGTACCAGATGAAAGTTATGAAAATATCGCCAAGAGGCTATTGCTACGGAGTGGTGGATGCCATGGTCATTGCCAAAAATGCCGCAATGGACGAAAGTTTGCCGCGGCCTATTTATATATTGGGAATGATTGTCCACAATAAACATGTAACTGATGCATTCGAAGCGGATGGCATCATCACGCTCGACGGCACCAATCGGCTTGAAATACTTGAAAAAGTCGAAACGGGTACTGTTATTTTCACAGCGCATGGCGTTTCACCGCAAGTCCGGGAACTGGCTCGCCGAAAAGGGCTTGTATCCATTGATGCAACTTGCCCGGACGTAACAGTTACACATGATCTGATCCGTGAAAAAACGGCGGACGGTTATCATATCGTCTATATCGGAAAGAGCGGCCACCCTGAACCTGAAGGCGCAATCGGTGTCGCTCCTGACTTGGTCCACCTTGTTGAAAATGTGGATGACGTCAACAAGCTCCAACTGACAGCTGACAAAATCATCATCACCAATCAGACGACCATGAGCCAATGGGATGTCGTAGCGATGATGGAAAGACTGAAAGAAAAATTCCCTCATTCGGAAGTCCATAAGGAAATCTGCCTTGCCACTCAGGTCCGGCAGGAAGCAGTAGCCGAACAAGCGGGCGAAGCTGATCTTCTGATTGTTATCGGTGATCCGATGAGCAATAACTCAAATCGTCTGGCACAAGTATCCCAGGATATTGCAGGAACACCTGCTTACCGCATTTCGGATTTGTCCGAACTCAATCTCGAATGGCTCGAAGGTGTCGAAACCGTGGGAGTTACAGCAGGAGCTTCAACTCCGACTCCGATCGTCAAGGAAGTCATGACTTTCCTCGGCAATTACGATCCGGCTGATCCGGAAACGCATCAGCTGACACGAACAGTTCCATTGAATAAAATCCTTCCGAAAATCAAGCATCCGAAACCTTCGGATCGCATTGAGCCGTATCCGGTGGGAGAATAACTTACCAAAAAGAAAGCGGCGAATCTGCAACAAGCAGATTCGGCGCTNCCAAAAAGAAAGCGCCGAATCTGCAACAAGCAGATTCGGCGCTTAGCTTATTGAGGAAGATAAATGAAAACCGATATTCCGCAAAACAGCTTGCTTGCCTGGGGGCTCGCGCTGAGCTAACTCGAGGCTTCGCCCGAGTGGATCTCAGCACTTCGCTTGGTCCCCTGGGCGTCTGCGCTGTTTTGCTCCATATCTTAGATCACTTTCTATAAAGGAATACACGTTCAAGTGTGTTGCAAGCGGGAAAGTGGACACTTCCACTCTGCACACAAAACAAAATGAAGTGGCAGGCGGTGACTCCAGCGGGAACTAGAGCGAGTCCTGAGACCCCGCAGTGAGCGAAGCGAGCGAGGAGGCTCAGGCCGCTCCCCGCGGAAGCGTCCGCCTAGAACGAAATGATTGGAAAAGTTCTCGGTTTCTCGACAGAATGAGCGCCGAATCTGCAACAAGCAGATTCGGCGCTCTTTTTATACCAGTTTAAAAGGTTCTGTATTGACTTCGGACGGCAGAAATTCGCATTGCCAGTTTGTATTCATCTCCAGATGATTGGCGACACCACGGATCATCACTTTTTCCACATGATGTCCGGGATCAACAATATTCAAGCCGATCGCTTCAGCATCCTGCGCCGTATGGAAATACATATCTCCCGTAACGTAAACATCCGCTCCGGCACGTTTGGCCTGCTGAATGTATTTATTGCCATCACCGCCAAGAACCGCCACTTTTTTAACGGTATCTTCCCAGTTGCCGACTACGCGGGCGAAAGGAACCTGTAATTTTTCCTTCACCAGTTCGGCAAACTCTTTCAGTGTCAGCGATTCCGGCAATTCCCCTATGCGGCCAAGCCCCATCGGAAGCTCTTTGTTTTCCAAAGTGAAAACATCATAAGCCACTTCTTCATACGGATGTGCGGCAATCATAGCGCGGATGACGCGGTCCTTCTCAAATTTCCGGACCACAACTTCAATTTTCGATTCTTCGGTTGTTTCCAGCTGGCCGGCTTTTCCGATATAGGGGTCGGCATCTGCTGTGGGACGAAAACGGCCAGTACCCGACAGTGTGTAGCTGCAATGCTCGTAATCGCCAATCGATCCGGCACCCGCATTTCCAAGTGCTTCCCGCAGCTCATCTTCGTGGCTTTCCGGCACAAAAACAGCAATTTTCACGAGTTCCGCCTCATAAGTTTGGACGAGAACCTTCGTTTCCTGAAGCCCCAGTGCCTTCGCGAGCAGATCATTGACTCCCCCGTCTGCCACATCGAGATTCGTATGGGCGGCATAGACGGCGATATCATGTTTGATCAGCTGTTCCACCAGCCGGCCTTGCGGAAAATCAGTCTGGATATGTTTCATCGGGCGAAAAATGGGCGGATGATGCGCGATGATCAGTTCCGCACCTTTGGCAATCGCTTCATCGACAACGGCTTCATTGACGTCAAGGGTGACGAGCACCCTCTCAACTTTTTTGTTCAATGTTCCGACGTGAAGGCCGATGGGATCTCCTTCCATCGCAAGATACTTCGGCGACCATTTCTCAAATTCTTCAATGATTTGCAGGCCATTAGGTATTTTCAACATGCAGCACCTCTTCCACCAGATGTATTTTGTCAACGAGTTCTTTTTTCTTCGCAAGAATTTGGAGCGTCTGTTCGGTTGCTTCCATCGAAACGAGAATTCGCTTCCACTGTGAACTTTCCCTGCTCCATTTATCAATAAACACCGAAGACTTTTCTGCCATCAAGATCGGCCCCATCAAAAGTTCCTCTTCTGAATATTTAACAGGAGAAGATGCTGGTTCCAACACGATGATTTCGTATATTTTATCGTTTTCTTTCAGGATTTCCTCTTCAAAGATTGCCCATTGGTTTGCTGCAGCCCATTCTCTGATTGATTTCCCGTGGACATTCGCCTGCAGGATCAGGCGCTCGACTCCTTCAAGTTTAACTTTGCCTTCTTCTAAAATAGATGTAATCAACGGGCCTCCCATGCCTGCAATCGTAATCGCTGTGACGCCGTCAGTCTGCCGGATTGCTGCCAAACCACTGGCAAGCCTAACTTCTATAATGTCCTCCAAACCTTCTTGACGGACTTGTTTTTTCGCTGAATCATAGGGACCTCTGACCACTTCTCCGGCTATTGCTCCTTTAATAACGCCTTTTAAAGCCAGGTAACAAGGAAGGTAAGCGTGATCGCTGCCGATATCCGCCAATACTGCCCCTTCCGGCACAAAGGCAGCAACTCTTTTCAATCTTTCCGATAATTGTTGCGCATTCATCCATTAATCCTCCCAATTGACAGAAAAACCCTTAGCTCCAGAAGAACTAAGGGTTTTTTGCTATTATTCTCCAAGTGATAGAACCCACTCAGCCATTGCCGGAATGTTATCAGCATCAACTAATCCGGGTGGCATAGTGCCTTTACCGTTTATAAGAACATCTTCAATTTCTTCTTGAGACAATTCAGTAGCAACTAAAGATGGTCCTGAAGCGCCTTCATAGCTTGAACCATGACATGCGATACAGCTTTCCTGCGCTTTAGCTTCCGGATCGAATTCTCCTGCATCAGCAGTATCTTCGCCTTCACCAGTGCCTTCACCTGTAGCCATACCTTCGCCGCCTTCTTCTGTTGCTTGATCATCGGCAATTTCACTTTCATTGCCCACGCCTTCCAATGACATGAAGAAAATAAGACCAATACCGAAAGCCATGATTAAGATATAAGGTACAATTGCATTTTTTTGCATCCGTTACCCCTCCCTCTTCTATTTCTGTAAATGATAGTATTCGTATCATTCATTATTGTACTGTATTCTGTTCTAAACGGAAAGGCATAACGGATAAGTTTTGTTCCCTTTGTGACAAATTCAGCAATTTAACAACCGATTTGACGGGCAATGACCATCCGTTGGACTTCCGATGTGCCTTCTCCGATTTCAAGCAATTTCGCATCGCGCATATAACGCTCTACTTCGTATTCTTTCATATAGCCGTAGCCCCCATGAATCTGGATCGCTTCGTTTGCTACCTGCATGGAAATTTCTGAAGCGTAAAGTTTTGCCATGGAAGCTTCTTTCGTAAACGGACGTCCCTGATCTTTCATCCAAGCCGCTTTGTAAACCATATTGCGGGCCAATTCAATTTTCATCGCCATATCAGCCAATTTGAATTGCGTAATCTGGAATTCCGATAAAGTTTTGCCGAATTGCTTGCGTTCTTTGGAATAAGCCAATGCCCGATTGAAAGCGGCTTGTGCAATTCCGACTGCCATCGCGGCAATCCCGATGCGCCCGCCATCAAGCGTAACAAGAAACTGTTTGAAGCCGTCTCCACGTTTGCCCAGCAGGTTGCTTTTAGGAACCCGTACATTATCCAGCACCAATTCAGTCGTATTGGAAGCATTCAGCCCCATTTTTTCATAATTGTCTATAATTGTAAAACCTTCGGCATCTGTCGGCACAATAATTGCGCTGATTTCTTTTTTGCCGTCCACCATGCCAGTAATGGCTGTAATAGCCAAGTGCTTGGCGTGGCTTGCATTCGTGATGTAAACTTTTGATCCGTTGATGACCCAGTCATCGCCATCTTCAACAGCACGTGTTTCCGTACCTCCTGCGTCTGAACCGGCATTGGGTTCTGTCAGGCCGAAAGCACCGAACGATTCGCCTGTACAGATCGGCGTCAGATATTTTTCTTTCTGCTCATCCGTACCGAACAGGTTGAGTGGTGCGCCGCCGAGTGAAATATGGGCTGAATACGTAATTCCTGTAGAAGCACATGCGCGGCTAAGCTCTTCTGTGACAATCGCAAAACTTGTCGTATCTGCGCCGGCCCCGCCGTATTTTTCATCAAACGGCAATCCCATCATCCCCATGTCGGAAAGCTGTTTGAAAATTTCTTTCGGAAATTCTTTGCTGCGGTCGCGGTCAACTGCTCCAGGAGCCACTACCTTATCCGCAAATTCCTTGATTGTCTTTTTAATCATCTGCTGTTCTTGAGTTAAGTCGAAATTCATTGTTTTTACATCCCCTTTGATCTGAATACGCTTTCAATATTCATTATATAGCTAAAATTCCGTCAAACTCAATAGATAAGGGTAAATTGATTTCTAAGCATACGAAGAAAGAAAGTTTTTTACAATCGATATTCCGCAAAACAGCTTGCTTGCCTGGGGGCTCGCGCTGAGCTAACCAAAACCCGTGCTCCTGCATCGCTGCGCTGCTTCGTCGCAAAGAGCTGTCCTCGCAGGCTTCGTCCAACTCTTCGCTGTTTTGCTCCATATCTAAGCTACTCTCTAAGCGCCGGCGCGGCTATGGACTGAGCGGAGCAATAAGACGAGTGCTCTTCTCGGCTTATTGCGGGAGCCTTGTCCAGAGCGCCGAAGCGTGTGTAAAGGCTAATTCTTATGTTCAACTTATATAGATAAAACAAAAACCGTTCCTCATATTTACGATGAGAAACGGCTTTGCTTATTCTAAAAAGTCTTTCAATCGTTTGCTTCTTGAAGGGTGGCGCAGCTTGCGAAGTGCCTTGGCTTCAATCTGGCGGATCCGCTCACGGGTGACGCCGAAAACTTTTCCGACTTCTTCAAGTGTGCGTGTACGGCCGTCATCAAGTCCGAAGCGCAGGCGCAATACATTTTCTTCGCGGTCAGTCAGCGTATCCAGGACATCTTCCAACTGCTCTTTCAACAATTCATAGGCAGCGTGGTCAGACGGTGACTGTGCATCCGAGTCTTCAATGAAATCACCCAGATGGGAATCGTCTTCTTCACCTATCGGCGTTTCTAGTGATACGGGCTCCTGTGCAATCTTCAGGATTTCCCGCACTTTTTCAGGCAGCAGGTCCATTTCTTCACCGATTTCTTCCGGAGAAGGTTCGCGCCCTAAGTCCTGCAGCAGCTGGCGCTGGACACGAATCAGTTTATTGATGGTTTCGACCATATGCACAGGAATCCGAATCGTACGGGCCTGATCGGCAATGGCGCGTGTGATGGCCTGACGGATCCACCACGTTGCATATGTGCTGAATTTGAATCCTTTAGAGTAATCGAATTTTTCAACCGCTTTGATGAGACCCATATTTCCTTCCTGAATCAAATCCAGGAACAGCATTCCACGGCCGACATAGCGTTTGGCGATACTGACAACGAGACGCAGATTGGCTTCAGCCAATCGTTTTTTCGCTTCTTCGTCTCCTTGCTCAATCAATTTCGCAAGACGGACTTCCTCTTCAGCTTTCAAAAGGTCCACTCGACCGATTTCTTTCAGGTACATGCGGACGGGATCGTTGATTTTAATACCTGGAGGCACGCTGAGGTCATTCAAATCGAATTTTTCTTCCGTTGGTTTCATGAGCCGTTCAAGATGCTCTTCATCATCGGATTTTCTTTCGAGTTCAATGCCATGGCCTTCCAGCTGGTCGATAAATTCTTCCACCTGGTCAGACTCCATTTCAAAAATCGCTAATTTATCGGCAATCTGTTCATAATTGAGCTCACCGCTTTTTTTGCCGGCTTCAATCAATAGTTTTTTGGCTTCCTCTACACTCACTTCCGGACCTTCAGTAGTCAATGGTACGTTGCTTGCTTCAATTTCATTTTGGCGTTCAGACTTTTCAGCCATTCGACTTCCTCCTTTAAAAACCGGAATTAAACTATAGCGACTTTCGCAATGCAATCGCTTCTTGTGCAAGAAGCAAAGCGCGTTTCAGGTCGTGCTGTTTTTCCGCTTCTTTTGATTGCTGTAACTTCATTAATATTTCCTGCTCGACCCGATTCTTGCGCAGGTGTTTAAGGCAATCGGCAATTTCTTCTTCCGGATGGTCTGGATCCCGTTCTGAAAGAGCGGTCTCCATCACCAGTTTCCGTAGTTCTGAATCCTGGAGCGTTTCCAGAAATTGATGGAAATCCGCCTTATTCCATTCTTCATAAAAACCGAGCAATTGCACGTATATTGCCTGGAATTCTTCACTGATGAATGGAATTCCTTCTTCCTGCGCCAGTTTGTCCATCACTGCTTCATCTGCCAGGGCGTGTGCCAGCAGGAGCCGCTCCGCTCTATGGAGTGAAGTCACTTTCTTAGGTTCACGCCTGACCGTTTGGGGTGCTCTTTCAGAACGGTTATTTTCCACAGATTTATTTTCCAGTTTGCGGTAATGCTGTAAGATTGCTTCCTGGGACAAACCGGTTTCATCGGCTAATTGCCTGATATAAAGGTCGCGTTCCAGCGGTGTGGAGCGTCCAGCCAATAATTGGAGGACTTCCTGAATATATTGGAGCAGATCATTTTCATATTGAAAATTTTTATGGCGCCTCGCATGCATCATGGCAAAAGCGATGAATGCATGGGGTTTGCCAATAATCTGTTCTTTAAAAGCTTCGCTGCCGTTTTCACGGACATAATCATCCGGATCCATTTTCCCTGGCAGTACAGCAACTTCCACTTTGAACTTTTCCTGATTCAGCGCAATAGCTGCGCGCTTGGCCGCTTCCCATCCTGCATCATCGCCATCAAAACAAATGACGACTTCCTGGGCAAAACGTTTCATCACCCGTATGTGCTGTGTTGTCAGGGAAGTACCCATCGTTGCAAGTGCATTGTCGACTCCTGCTTTTCCTGCTGCAATAACATCCATAAAGCCTTCAAAAAGGACAATGCTTCTGTTCTTCCTGATGGAACCTCTCGCCAGATGAAAATTATAGAGCACCTGGCTTTTTTGGAAAATCGGTGATTCGGGGCTGTTCATATACTTTGCTTCCTGTTTCGTGTTTTCCATGATGCGGCCGGAAAAAGCGATCGCCTTGCCGGTTTCATTCATAATTGGAAACATGATGCGGCCGCGGAACCGGTCAAAATAACCATCCCCCTGTTCACGTGCGATTGCCAGGCCACTTGATGTCAGTTCATCTTCTGTGAACCCTTTTCTCTGCAATGCGGCAGACATATAATTCCATTCCGGCAGCGACCAGCCGATGCGGTATTTCTCGATCATCTCATGACTGAATCCACGATTTTCAAGATAATCCAGCGCCGCCTGGCCTTCTTCCGTATTCAGCAATATATGATGGTACATATCAGCTGCGAATTCGTGCATGGCAACGAGCCGGTTATCAGCCTCGGAGGGAGCAGGTGCCCCGCTCGAAGGCGTGCTGATATCGACATCGTGGCCGGTGCGCTGGCCTAATCGGGATAAAGCTTCCTGAAAAGAAAGATTTTCTATATCCATCAGGAATGTTATGACATTTCCGCCCGCGCCGCATCCGAAACAATGAAAAATCTGTTTGTCGGCAGTGACGGAAAATGAGGGGGTGCTTTCTCCATGGAACGGGCAAAGCCCAAACCAGTTGCGTCCCCTTTTGGTCAATTGTACATATTCACCGACGATATCAACAATATCGGCAGATGAGCGTATTTTCTCGATCACTTCTTCTGGTACCCTACTGGACACATTAATCACCATCTTTATTTGCTTAACATACTTAATTCGTGATACAGCGTCAAAGTCCTTCATATTTCAATAAAAAGATGCGGTGTACAGAATGGTCTATCTTATTGCTTTAGCCACAATTCTCCATTATAAAACGTTTTTCACAAAAAATCCACAAATTAAAGTAGAAAAACCCCCTTCGCAGGTGGTTCTTCTACATTGTTTATTTCAGTTTGCTCATAATCAGGTTGGCAGTCTCTTCTACAGCGCGGTTCGTCACATCGATCACTTCACATTGGATCTTCTCGACCACTTTGTTGAAATGGATGATTTCTTCGTGGATGCGCTGAATTTTTGCGTAATTGGCATCGTCATTCAAACCAAGCGCTATCAGCCTTTCCTTACGAATATGATTTAATTTTTCAGGGGAAATGACGAGCCCGAAACATTTGGCGGGATCGACTTTGTACAGTTCATCAGGAGGATCCACTTCCGGCACCAATGGCACGTTCGCCACTTTCAGCCGTTTATGCGCAAGATATTGCGATAAAGGAGTTTTGGATGTTCTCGAAATTCCGACCAGGACAATATCAGCCATCAGGATGCCTCTGGGATCCCGGCCATCATCATATTTCACGGCAAATTCAATGGCTTCGACTTTTTTGAAATAATCATCATCCAGTTTCCGGACCAGCCCCGCCTCTTCAAGCGGTTCTGCATTCAACTCGACTCTGAGAGCATCCAGCAAAGGGCCCATCAGATCCACTGAGGTGACATGCAGGCGACCGGTTTCATTTACGATAAAGTCACGCAGCTTATTTGACACCAGTGTATAGACAACAAACGCGCGCTGGTCTGCTGCCATATGTATAATATCCTTTACCTGGTCAATTGAATCGATATATGGAAACCTTTTCAATGAAACGTTCTGGTCAGGATTCAAATACTGGCTGACAGCTGCTTTTGCCACCAGTTCCCCTGTCTCTCCCACTGAATCGGAAATCACGAATACTCTCAGTAAATTCATCGTATTTCACCTCATAATTCATGGCTTTCGGATAAGGACAAGAATGCCCGGGTAATATTGGTTTTCGTGATACGGCCCACCACTTTCAGGCCATTTGCCAATTCTTCGACCACTGGCAGCGCGTCAATCTGCTGATTGATCAATCTGTTCGCAACCTGGATCAAAGAATCCGCTTTGGAGCAATAAGTTATATTCGGCATGCGGGTCATGATTATATGAACCGGAATGGCAGTAAGATCCTGGCTGCCGAGACTTGTACGCAACAAATCTTTACGGGACAGAACGCCTGTCAGCATGGAGTTTTTATCCACAACGAAAAGCGTTCCCACATCATCCAAAAACATTTGGCTGATGGCATCATAAACGCTGACATTTTCCCTGACGACAACCGGAATCGACTGAAAGTCTTTTACTTTCATATTGTTCATCGTATCGGTTACATCATGTCCCGGCTTTTTGCCGGAATAAAAATAACCGACCCTCGGACGCGCATCCAGGAATCCGGCCATCGTCAGGATGGCAAGATCCGGGCGTAAAGTCGCCCGCGTCAGATGAAGCCGCTCAGCAATCTGTTCACCCGTGATCGGGCCATTCCCTTTGACGATTCGCAGTATCTCTTCTTGTCTTTTATTGAGTTCGATCGGACTCACCGCCTCAAAATATGTGTTATACTCAATGATGATTATTATATACTAATTAAGGTTTAATTGCTAAGAAAAATTCGGCGTGGTACAATATTGAAAGATTCTATAGCAGGCAATGATGGATTTATAAGTACTGCCAACAGAGCGAGTGGGGATGGTGCAAGCCCACACAGGCGGGAAAAGGCGATCTGGAGCCGTTTTTATTTGAGCGGGCTGCAACAGCAGCCAATCGAGGTGGAACCGCGGGTCATAACGTACTCGTCCTCGGACTTTATGTCCGGGACGTGTACGATTTTTTATTTTATGGAGGTAATTTTTATGTCAATGGAAGAAATAGTATCCTTAGCAAAACACAGAGGCTTTGTATTCCCGGGCTCTGAAATTTACGGAGGCCTGGCCAACACGTGGGATTACGGCCCGCTTGGCGTCGAACTGAAGAACAATATCAAAAAGGCCTGGTGGAAAAAGTTCGTCCAGGAATCCCCTCATAATGTGGGACTCGACGCAGCGATACTGATGAACCCGAAAACCTGGATCGCTTCCGGCCATGTCGGCAACTTCAATGATCCGATGATCGACTGTAAAAGCTGTAAATCACGTCTGCGGGCCGATAAATTGATCGAAGAGGCATTGGATGCGAAAGGAACCGAGATGATCGTCGACGGCCTGTCGTTTGAAAAAATGGCTGAACTGATTGAAGAACACGCAATCGACTGCCCGGTTTGCGGCAAGCACGATTTCACGGAGATCCGCCAGTTCAATCTGATGTTCAAGACGTTCCAGGGCGTCACAGAAGCTTCTACAAATGAAATCTTCCTGCGTCCGGAAACGGCACAGGGAATTTTCGTCAACTATAAAAATGTCCAGCGCTCAATGCGCAAAAGAATGCCATTCGGGATCGCACAGATCGGCAAAAGTTTCCGCAACGAGATCACACCGGGCAATTTCACTTTCCGGACCCGTGAATTTGAACAAATGGAACTTGAGTTTTTCTGCAAACCGGGTGAAGATCTGGAATGGTACGCTTACTGGCGCGACTTCAGCAAAAATTGGCTGCTGAACCTCCATATGTCGGAAGACAATATGCGCCTCCGCGAACACGATGCGGATGAATTGTCCCATTACTCAAACGCCACGGTCGACATCGAATACAAATTCCCGTTCGGCTGGGGCGAACTATGGGGCATCGCTGATCGTACCGACTTTGACCTGAAGCGCCATATGGAACATTCAGGCGACGATTTCACTTACGTCGATCCGGTCACCAACGAACGTTTTGTCCCTTATTGCATCGAGCCATCACTCGGCGCTGACCGAGTGACGCTTGCTTTCCTTGTGGATGCTTATACAGTGGAAGAACTTGAAAATGACGACAAGCGCACCGTGTTGAAATTCCATCCGGCGCT
Source organism: Metaplanococcus flavidus (assembly GCF_042675885.1). Taxonomy (NCBI): domain Bacteria; kingdom Bacillati; phylum Bacillota; class Bacilli; order Caryophanales; family Caryophanaceae; genus Metaplanococcus; species Metaplanococcus flavidus. The sequence goes on from NZ_JBHTKI010000007.1 coordinate 192,214, forward strand.
TGCACCATATAAAGCTGCTGTTCTCCCGCTGTCCAAGAAATTAGCGGAAGGCGCGACAGAAGTGTTTGCTGATCTCGCAAAACACTTCATGGTCGATTACGACGAATCCCAGTCCATCGGCAAACGTTACCGCCGCCAGGATGAAATCGGCACGCCGTTCTGCGTGACTTACGATTTCGATTCCGTTGACGACGGCCAGGTAACAGTACGCCACCGTGATTCCATGGAACAGGTGCGCATGCCGATTGCCGAAGTGCAGGCATATATCGAAAAGCATATTCAATTTTAATTAGAAAAGGCGCTGTCCCAAAACATGGGCAGCGCCTTTTTTAGCTTTTTAATAAAGATAAAATGAAAAGCGATATTCCGCAAAACAGCTTCGCTTGCCTGGGGGCTTGCGCTGAGCTAACTCGGTCTCGTTTCACTTCGCCCGAGTGGATCTCAGCACTTCGCTTGGGCCCCTGGGCGTCTGCGCTGTTTTGCTCCATATCTCAGAAATACCTTCTATAAGCAGAAATCCACTTAATTCACTAAGAAGTAAGAAAACTGACACACCGATTCTAAACAACATTTAAATGAAGCAGCAGGCGGCGACTCCTGCTGGATTCAGAGCGAGTCCTGAGACCCCGCAAGGAGCGTAGCGACTGAGGAGGCTCAGGCAGCTCCCAGCGGAACGCCTCCGCCTGAAGCGAAATGATTAGAGAAGTAGATAGTTTTTCGACAGCCAAAAGACCCACAAAAGACTATTCGTCTTTTTGCGGGTCTTCTTTTTTCGGCAAAAATTCCGGCGTGCGTTCGAGCTGTTCAAGGAATTTCCTCGACTTCAGCCGGATTCCTGCCTGTTCTTCATAAATCGTGCGGACAATCCCTTTCAACAGCGATTTTGATTCCTTTTTCAAAGTCAGGGAACCGACGCGTTCAATCGGCACGAAATAAAATGTGCGGATCAGTTTGACCAGCGCCGGACTCAGCCGGATGATGTAAGGGTCGATATGGAAACAGCGGTGGCAAAGAAATCCAAGTTCCTGAAATGAAAAGGCAAACTCGCCATCTGTCGCACCGCAATTCGCACATTCATGGAGTGTCGGGGCAAGCCCTGCCGTCTGCAGCATTTTCCACTCAACAAATAGGGTAATCGCTTCCGGATCATAGCCTTCTTCGATGGCATGAAGCGCCTGATACAGCATTTCGTAGATTCCCGGCTGCGGCTCATCCTGCTCCGTCAGTCGGTCTACCAGTTCCGTGACATAACTGGCGTAAGCAGTCGACATCAGGTCTTCCCGGATATGGCGCAGCGATTCCAATTGGTCGCCCGCTGAAAGCGTCCCCATGCCTTTGCCTTTATAGATTGAATACGTGCCATGCGTAAAAGGCTGGGTAATGGCAGCCAGACGGCTGGTCGGTTTTTTTGCACCTCTCGCCATGCAGGTGATTTTGCCTGCTTCGCGGGTGAACAAGGTGACGATCTTATTGTTTTCACCATAAGGCATCGTGCGGATGACGATGCCTTCTAATTGACTTTGCATGGAGACTACTCCTTAGTATTCATCGTCTCTGAAACCAAAATCACGCAAATGAAGGGCTTTATTGCGCCAGTCTTTCTGCACTTTCACCCATAACTCCAAATAGACTTTCGAACCGAGCAGGTTCTGGATATCCTGGCGGGCACGTGAGCCGATTTCTTTCAGCAAGGCGCCTTTTTTGCCGATGACGATGCCTTTTTGGGAATCGCGTTCGACCATAATGATTGCCTGAACACGCACCATATCCGGATTTTCCTCGTCCGGCGCGATTTTCTCGATTACAACCGCGATGGAATGGGGAATTTCTTCCCGTGTTAAATGAAGCGCTTTTTCACGGATCAATTCTGAAATGATAAAACGTTCCGGATGGTCAGTCACCTGGTCAGCCGGGTAATATTGCGGGCCTTCCGGCAACCGCTCTGAAATTTTCGCAAGCAGATTTTCCACATTATTGCCCTGCAAGGCCGAAATTGGAATCGCTTCTGCAAAATCGAATTCGCTGCGGTATGATTCGATAAGTTTCGGCAAGTTGTCCGGATGGACCTGATCGATTTTATTCAGAACCAGGAATACGGGCACGTCGATGCCTTTCAGCATTTCAAGCACGAAACGGTCCTGTTTGCCGATGCGCTCATCGGCACTGGCCACAAACAGCAGCACATCCACTTCACGAAATGTATTTTTTGCCACTTTCAGCATAAAGTCGCCTAGCTTATGGCGCGGCTCGTTGATGCCGGGTGTATCGATAAAGACCATCTGCGTGTCGTTTGTTGTCACCACGCCCTGGACTTTATTGCGTGTCGTTTGCGGTTTGTCGCTCATGATGGCGATTTTTTGGCCGACCACACGGTTCAGGAATGTCGATTTGCCGACATTCGGGCGTCCGATGATGGAAATGAAGCCTGATTTAAAGCCGTTATTTTCCTGCTGCATATTTTAAATCCTCCGTTGAAAAAGCTCCAGGCAGCAATTCACTGATTGTTGTATCCTGAACATCGCCTTTTAAATTTGTTAAATAAACCGGCATATCGGGTGCACAGAATTCAGCAAGCACCTGGCGGCAGGCGCCGCAAGGGGAAACCGGCCCTTCAGTATCAGCCGAAACAGCCAATGCGACGAATTTGCGGTCGCCTTCCGACACAGCCTTGAACATCGCTGTACGCTCTGCACAATTCGTCATGGAATATCCTGCGTTCTCGATATTGCATCCCAGATAGACTTTGCCGTCAGCTGTCAGCAGTGCAGCACCTACCGGGAATTTTGAATAAGGCACATATGCGTTTCCGCGTGCCGCTATCGCTTGTTCCAATAATTGTTTCTTTTCCATTTCAATCACCTCTATATAAATTAAAACCATTTTGGTAAAAATATTAGTAACCCAATTATAGCACTTGCAATGGCAAATACCAAAACGCCGCCTGCTGCCATGTCTTTTGCCTGTTTGGCAAGAGGATGCAGATCCGGGCTAGCGAGGTCGACAATGCGCTCCATCGAAGAATTGAGCATTTCAAATGCCAGCATGCCGCCAATCACCAGCACGAGCACGAGCCATTCCACCGCCGCTAAGCCCGTCAGCAGGCCGGCCAGGATCACAGCGGCAGCCGCTGTAAAATGAAACCTGATATTCTGTTCACTCTGCAATGCTGCACGTATGCCGGCAAAAGCAAAAACGAATGATCGAAGGAACCTAATTGCTTTCATAGCCATCACGTGTGATTCCAAGTGAATTCAAAATCACATCCTGTTTGGCGAACATCTTTTTTTCTTCCTGATCATTCATATGGTCATAACCGAGAAGGTGCAGAAATCCGTGGACAGCCAGAAAGCCCAGTTCACGTTCAAATGAATGCCCGTAATCCGTTGCCTGTTCTTTCGTCCGGTCCAGCGAAATGATGATATCGCCGAGTACACGCGGTTCGGCAGAATCCTGTATGAGCACTTCTCCTTCTCCCCGTTCTTCCATTGCAAAGGAGATGACATCCGTCGGCTGATCTTTTTCGCGGTAATCACGATTAATTTCCTGAATTCTGTCATTTGTGACGAAACTGACTGACACTTCGGCGTCAGCAATTTCCTCATTTTTAGCTGCATGCTGCAGAATTTTTTCGACAAATTCAATATCGCTTTGTGCCAAAGTTTCGGTTTCGTCCATGAAATCGATTGTTAACAATTTGAAAACCTCCTTTTATTCGTCGTCTTTCGGGTATTCAATTCTTGAATGGAAAATACCGTTCAGTGTCTCACACATGACATGCTTAATCGTTTTCAGTTCTTTCATCGTCAGGTCACATTCATCAAACTGTCCATCCTTCAGTTTATCTTCAATTATCGCATTCACCAATTTTTTTATCTTTTCAGAAGTCGGATCCTTCATCGAACGGACTGCCGCCTCAATACTGTCCGCTGCCATGATAACAGCATTTTCTTTTGTTTGCGGTTTAGGTCCGGCGTAACGGTAATCCTCTTCCCGCACTTCTGGGTTCGTTTCTTTTTCTTTCATATAGAAGTATTTCAAAAGGCTCGTTCCGTGATGCTGATCCGCAATATCAATGATTTCTTTCGGCATTTTGTGTTTGCGCAGCACTTCTGCACCTTGCGCCCCGTGGGACAAAATGATGTCGCGGCTCTTCTGAGGCGGCAGGGAGTCGTGCGGGTTGGCGATATTCACCTGGTTTTCAATGAAATATTGCGGCCGTTTTGTTTTGCCTATGTCATGATAATAGCAGCCGACCCGTGCCAGTAAACCGTTTGCACCGATCGCCTCGCATGAAGCGTCCGCCAGATTGGCCACCATTACACTATGATGATAAGTACCAGGAGTTTCAGTCAGTATTTTCTTTAACAGCGGATGATTCGGGTTCGAAAGTTCAATCAGCCGCATTGGAGAAAGCAAACCGAAAGCCCATTCGAAAAATGGCAGCAATCCGATTGTCAATGCACCGGACAATAATCCCGAAATCACTGCAGCAGCAAAGTAATAACCCACTTCTGCCATATCGTATTGGCTCTGGGAAATCAACAGGTAAAAACCGATAAACAGTGAATTGACAATCGCTACAAAAAGGCTGGTCTGCAATAATCTTGCCCTGCGGTCATCCCGTTCGATCAGATAAACACCGGCTAGTCCGCCAAACAGAATGTAAAGCACTGTTTCCATCTGCATAATTGGCGAATAATCGTACTGCAGCATAATTCCGGCACTTGCAGCAATCAGGATGGTTACAAATAATGCAGTTCTTTCATTGATCAGCATACGGACGATCATTCCCGCCAAAGCAGTAGGAAAAAGGAAAGTGATGTCCACGTCAAAATTTCCATTTACTAAACTGAGAAGTTTCATAAGTGTCAGGCTGATGATAATAACCACAGCCATGACGAGTAGAGCGATGGTCTTTTTTTGTTCCGTTTCATGGGAACGATGGGTAATGATCCATAAGATGGCCATCGCAATCAGCACAAATAATAACAGGCCTAATGCGGGCTTCAGATCCGTTTGATCTTCCGTCATACCCGCAAGCTCCAGCTGGCGGTGTACTTCCCTGTCTATCACTTGTCCTTCCTGTACAAGCACCTGTCCTTGCAGGATTTTAGTCGGTTCCACACTGTCCCTGGCCTGTTCCAATTGGGCTTCTGTCAGTTCTTCATCAACCGTTTCATTTGCAAGTATGCCAAACCGGCCGATTGTCACCGCAGCCTGAAGGACGGAAGCTGGAATTTCCTCATTGTTCAGGATCGATTGTTCAACTTCATTGCGCTTGGCGCCAACCTCCTGTTCACGGACAGGAGAGCTGAGATTTTCTTCAACAATTCCGGCAATCTCCTGCTGAACCGTGTCCAGACGTTCTTCAGGCAATGACAGCAGTGACCGCAGCATATCATCCGTCAGCCTTAATCCGTTGTCGTTCGTTTCCATCAATCGGGTCGTTTCACGCAATTCTGTCAGCATGTCCTGCATATCGGCAGTTTCTTCTTCTGCGGACGTTTCACCATCATTCTCTGCTTCAAGATTTTTCGCGTCTTCCACATATTCGAATAAGGAAGCGATGACGGCTGATTGATTGGCTGCCAGCTCATCATTGAATTTATAACTCGGCGCAAGTTCGGATGCGGCACGCTGTTTTTCAAGTTCAGTTTTCACCGAATCTTCGACTGTTTTAGATGACCGGATTGTGTCCTCAGATAATTGAAACAGCTCGACATTGTATGCATCATCATTTACTGAACTGTAATAGAAACTATAAAATATAATGCCTATCAAAACAATCATAGCCAGTGAAAATACTTTGAAACCTGTCTTTTCAATCATTGCCCGAATCCGTGAGACCATCTGACCACCCCGCTCTTAGTACTTACATCATAACAATTCCAATGAAAGATTTCACGATTAATTCCGAATTATTTCCAGTCATTCTATAAATGGGCTTTTTTTATTAATGAAAAAACCAGCCTCAAGTCGGCTGGTCTTCATAAGCATCTATTATTTTGGAAACCAGCGGATGGCGGACAACGTCTCCACTCTCCAGATACATGAACTGAATTCCGCTGACACTCTTCAGAATTTTTTCAGCAGCAATCAAACCTGATTCAGCGCCCCGAGGTAAATCTATTTGGGTTTTATCTCCGGTGATGATCATTTTCGATCCGAAACCTAAGCGTGTCAAAAACATTTTCATCTGTGCTTTGGTCGTGTTCTGGGCTTCGTCAAGAATGACAAATGCTTCATCCAGTGTTCGGCCACGCATATAAGCGAGCGGCGCAACTTCAATTGTCCCCCGTTCGATGAACCGGTTCGTTTGTTCAACACCGAGTACGTCATGCATGGAATCATACAATGGCCGTAAATACGGGTCCACTTTCTCTTTCAGGTCACCAGGCAAAAAACCGAGGCTTTCTCCAGCCTCCACAGCCGGACGGGTCAGAATTATACGTTTCACATTGCCATTTTTCAGTGCCTGGACAGCCATGACAACAGCCAGGTACGTTTTTCCGGTTCCTGCCGGTCCGATTGCGAATGTCAGGTCTTTATTGCGCATTGCACGGATATAATGGCGTTGGCCAATCGTTTTCGCACGGATGATTTTGCCTGCTGCATTTCTGGCAACTTCCTCATCATATAATTCCGCGAAATATTCGATAGTGCCCGCTTTACCCATTTCAATAGCGGAAACGATATCCCGCTGATCGATATTTATTCCTTTTCGGATCACTTTCAGTAATTGCTCTATTAATAACTTTCCGGTCTCTCTGCCTTCATCTGTCCCTGACAGCTTGATCACTTCACCGCGTGTAAGGATTTGTATATCAAATGCTTCTTCAATCAATGTCATATGATTATCTGATATGCCTAGTAGAAGCACCGCTTCATTCGGGTCTTTCACATGAAGTTCCAATAATTCGTTGTTTGTCATTCGGCCACTCCTTGTATACATTATTTATTCTGATTTTACTCTATCATTAAATACGAATCGCTGTAAAATATTATTGTATCTCTTTTGTTTACATAATATTGTTATGAGTTGATAAATTACAAAATACTCTTGTCAGCCAATTCATTTAAATAGTTCAAGCCATAGAAAAAGCCTGGGAAAGAATCACGATTCTTCCACAGGCAGATTTTATAGCTATTCGAAGCCAAATTATTTCTTTCTTTTCGATTTTGGCGGCATGAAGACTTCCGCTAAAATAATTCCTCTTTGTGCATCGTTTTGTGTGAGCGGAAATAAATTTTTTGCAGGCTCCGGTTCCTTCCGAATAACACTGGCGGGCTTCTGATGAGCCGACAGCCTGCCGCTCGCCCGCTCCACCCGCTCAATTGCGGGTGCCGCAACTTCACGTTCACGGCCAGGTCTGCTTTTCGTATATCTCTCGGCCACTTCTTTTGCCGCTTTTGTTGCCTGTGTCTTTTTATCTGTTTCCGGATTCATCTGCGTCTGGAACTCACCATAAACCTCTTTGGCGTAATCTTCCATGCGTTTGAATCCACCCTGGGCGCGGCCGGATGGACTTTGTTTCTTTTCTCCCGAGCCACCGGACGAAGAACGTTCTTCGCCTTTCTTTTTATTGCTGAAAAACGCGCTTACCGCCATTATGATAAGGGCAAATATGAGTGGTTCCATGGGACAAACCTCCTCTTTGGATCATTGCTTTTATTCTTCATTAGACTCAGGCGTACTTGTTTTAGCAATCGAATCGCGCATGCCTGTATCAGCCTGTACATTTTTATAGTTTACGTAATCCATAACGCCGATGTTCCCCGAACGGAGAGCTTCAGACATTGCAAGTGGAACTTCAGCTTCAGCTTCAACAACTTTAGCTCTCATTTCCACAACTTTAGCTTTCATTTCCTGTTCGCTGGCTACAGCCATTGCACGGCGTTCTTCAGCTTTGGCCTGAGCGATTTTCTTGTCTGCTTCCGCTTGCTCAGTCTGCAATTCAGCACCGATGTTTTTACCGATATCAACATCCGCAATATCAATGGAAAGAATTTCGAAAGCTGTTCCGGAGTCAAGGCCTTTGCCCAAAACAGTCTGTGAAATTAAATCAGGATTTTCAAGAACTTTTTTATGGCTTGTGCTTGAACCCAGTGTAGAGACAATACCTTCACCAACACGTGCAACGATTGTTTCTTCACCAGCACCACCGACTAAACGGTCAATGTTGGCACGTACTGTAATACGGGCTTTCGCTTTCACTTCGATGCCATCCATCGCCACACCGGCGATAAATGGTGTTTCAATAACTTTCGGGTTTACCGACATCTGCACAGCTTCCAGAACGTCACGTCCTGCAAGATCAATCGCAGCTGCACGTTCGAAAGGCAGTTCAATATTCGCACGATGTGCCGCAATCAATGCGTTTACTACACGGTCAACGTTACCGCCTGCAAGATAATGGCTTTCCAGTTGGTTGATTTGAACCGATAAGCCGGCTTTGGAAGCTTTGATCAACGGGTTAACGATACGAGATGGGATAACACGGCGAAGACGCATACCGATCAAGGTGAAAATACTTACTCTGACACCTGCTGCGAGCGCTGAAATCCATAATGTTACGGGTACAAACGTAAAGAATATTGCCAGTATGACGATTATACCGATTATGGCTGCCCCTAAATATATTGCTTCTAATCCCATTTATTCTTCCTCCTCTTTTTCTTCCAGTTCGCGGACGACAATCCTTGAACCTTCTACCTTAATAATTTTAACATTTTTGCCCCGCCCAATGTAGCGACCTTCGGAAACCGCATCAATTCTTTCGTCCCCGAAGATTATAGTGCCGGATGGGCGCAATTCTGTAGCGGTAAGTGCCAATTGGCCGATCAGTTCCGGCCGATTGGCGGTTGATACATACCCACTTTTCGTATCGGTGGAATCCAATAAGATGATGCGTTTGAATAATTGGAGCCTTTTGCCAAAGAATTTCACTAATATCACCATCCCTAGAGTTGCTGCGACCATTGCAATAAGCACTGCGACGGCAGTGGTTTGTAAATCTCCGCCTGCCAACAGGATACTGCCAAGTACAGCAGCGATCCCAAGAAACCCTAACACGCCGCCGGGAACGAAAAATTCCGCAATCATCAAGCCGAGCCCGAGAAACAGCAAAATTACTGATTCAAAGCCGGCCAGCCCCGCCACAAGGTGTCCATAGAAGAACAGCAGCAGGGAAGTGAACCCGATAAAAGCGGGGACTCCAATGCCGGGCGTGAACATTTCAAGCAACAATCCGAGCATCGCAATACTCAACAGTATGGGCACGACCACCGGATTCGTCAAAAAACGGGCCAGACTTTCAGAAAATGTTTCATTGACATAAACCAGTTCAGAGTCTTCCAGGCCTTTCAATTCAAGTAATTCTTCAATCGATGACACAGTTCCTTCAGAATATCCAACCTGTTCCGCTTCGCCAGCTCTGAGTGTCAACAGCTCGCCTTCTCCCGCTCTATATTCCGGGAGATCGACTGATGCATCTGACATAGCTAACGCAAATTGCGGATCTCTATCTGAACTTTCGGCAGCATTTGCCATGGATGACCGCCATGCACTGTCCGCTTTGTCACCTGCCGCATTTCCAGACTGATCGATGACTTGCGCTGCTCCCATTCTTGCCGAAGGGTGCATGTAGATTTCCTCCGCATTCAATGCGAGAAAAACGCCGGCTGACAGGGCATCCTGGTTGATAAAAGCGATAGTCGGAATTGAGGTTTCCTGCAGAAGGCGTGCAATTCCATCTGCTGCATCGACAAAACCGCCCGGCGTATCGATTTCAAAAATGATTGCGCCGGCTTCAGCTTCTTCCGCTTCTTCAATGCCTCTGTCGATGAATGCCTGCAAACCTCTTTCAACTTCCGCTTCCACCGGAATTATGTAAACGGAATGGTTGTCTGCGTGCAGCACCGGAATCAGCGACAGCAATACAAGAACAAACAACATAAAAGCAGTAAAGATTTTCATGCCTTTCATAAAAATCACCCCTTTACTAATCCGCTCCTTTATATACGGATGAAATTGTAATCGGTTTCATATTCGGTGTTTCTTTAATTATAAATTTAAAATTTTGGAATAGCTAAGAAAGCGCTTTCCGGTTATACCCGGAATTCATTTGTTTTCACCATTTGTCCATAATATAGAAAAACCGGCTGCACATTGGATGTGCAGCCGGTTTCAGCTGGTCGTTCATATTTTTAAAAGTCTCATTTTAAAAGTAAGGTCAATTAAAATTTACGTTTACGCGCAGCTTCTGATTTTAGTTTGCGTTTTACGGACGGCTTATCATAATACTCGCGCTTTCTTACCTCTTGCATTGTTCCAGATTTAGAAACAGTGCGTTTGAAGCGGCGAAGAGCATCTTCAATCGATTCGTTTTTACGAACGTTAGTTTTTGTCATCTCTTTTTCCCTCCCTCCGAACACACGTTGAAGCGAATAACAACAAGTGTTATATACCAAAAATTATATCGTATGTTCAAACCCGAGTCAATAGTTAATAATCGGAATCCGATTTCAAGCCCTGTACAATCTGTACTCCCGAACTTGCACCGATGCGGCTTGCGCCCGCATCTATCATCGACTGAACATCTTCCAGGCTTCTGACTCCGCCGGAAGCTTTGACACCGAGTTCAGGTCCTACAGTTTCACGCATCAATTTAACATCTTCGACTGTAGCGCCGCCAGTTGAAAAGCCGGTTGATGTTTTGACGAAATCTGCACCCGCTTCTTTTGACAGCCTTGAAGCCAATACTTTTTCCTCGTCTGTTAAGAGGCTCGTTTCAATGATCACTTTTACGATGGCTTTGCCTTTAGCAGCTTCGACAACCGCCTGGATGTCATTCTTTACAAGCTCGCTGTTGCCGGATTTGATTGCGCCTATATTGACAACCATGTCAATTTCTTCTGCGCCTTTATTGATGGCGTCAGTTGTTTCAAAAGCTTTCGTTTCAGAAGTCGATGCTCCAAGAGGAAAGCCGATGACGGTGCACACTTTCACTTTGCTGTCAGTCAGTTCCGCAGCAGCAGTTGCCACATACGAAGGATTGACGCAGACAGAAGCAAATTCATATTCCGCTGCTTCCTTGCAAAGCTGGATAACCTGTTCTTTAGTAGATTCCGGTTTCAATAAAGTATGGTCGATATAAGATGCAATGTTTGTCATGTAAATGCTCCATTCTTTAATTTTGATTTTATTTTTGAAATGCGTGCATTCCCATTCTTTCCTGAACTTATTCAAATTCATAGGACATTGCGGACAATGCATAAAATGGTGCCGTTTCCGTACGCAGGATGCGTGGTCCAAGTGAAGTGAACAGTGCCCCCGCTTGCTTCAGGCTGGCTGCTTCATTTTCTGAAATTCCGCCTTCAGGTCCGAAAACAATCAGTATCGAACTTTTATCATACAATGTTTTCAAAATATCGGCAAACCGCGCCGGGCTTGAAGACCGAGCCTCTTTTTCGTAAGCCACGATTACAGCGTCAAAGGAATTTGCAGCTTCCATCAATTGCTTGAAACTGTGGACATTATGTATTTCAGGAATATGGGTCCGGTGTGATTGTTCTGCCGCTTCTTTGGCAATCTTTTGCAGCCTTGATATTTTCTTATCGCTTTTTGCCGCATCCCATTTGACGATTGATCGTTCGGCCGCAAAAGGAAGCAATGCAAACATGCCTAGTTCAGTGCTTTTTTGGGTGATGAGATCCAATTTATCGCCTTTGGGCAATCCACAGGCAATCGTGACCTGCTTCGGCATTTCCACATCAGACTCCATTTCCCTGTCGAGTCGAACTTCAATATCCCGCTCAGCAGCAACGATTGTCGCTTCAAAAGCTTTGCCATCCATAACCGCTATCAACCGATCGCCAACAGTTTGACGCATAACTTTGGCGATGTGCTTTGCATCATCGCCAGTAATTTCAGTTATACGGTTTTCGGGAACTTTGCCTTCAATAAAATATCGCTGCATCGTTGCACCCCGTTCATTCAGGTTTTTTAGAAATGATTGTTACCCAATCTTCCATCATCATAATATCTTCTATTACAAAACCGGATTTCTCAAGCGCTTCCCTGACGTCTTTTTTCTTAGCTGAAATTATGCCGGATGTAATATAATGCCCTCCCGGCTTCACAACCTGGTAAGCGTCATTTGTAAAGGAAATGATGATTTCAGCCAGAATATTAGCTACAACGACATCCCCCGGCTCTTCAATCGTATCGACCAGATTGCCGCCCGCGACTGTTACACGGTCCTGTACTCTATTGAGTTTCACATTGATGCCGGCAGCTTTGACCGCAATATCATCCAAATCGAGTGCATGAACAGACTTTGCCCCAAGCAATGCGGCGCCAATTGCCAAGACGCCTGAACCGGTTCCGATATCGATGACTCGCTGGCCTTTTTTGACCGTTTTTTCCAGAGCTTGCAGGCTCATCACTGTCGTCGGGTGAGTGCCGGTTCCGAACGCCATACCCGGATCCAACTCGATGATGAGTTCATCACTCGATACCGGATTGTAGGTTTCCCACGTCGGCACAATCGTAAAGCGCTGAGAAATCTTGACCGGATGGTAATATTTCTTCCAGGCAGTAGCCCATTCTTCCTCATTCACTTCGCTGATTGTCACCACATTGGCGCCGATGTTGATGTCATAGGTGACTAGATTACTGACAGCCAGTTTTATCGCTTCGACTGTTTCGCCAAGAAAACTGTTTACCGGCAAATAGGCTTTCAGAATTACGCCATCCTTTGGAAAGTCATCCGCATTTAAAGACCAGATCTCTCCGAATTGATCTTCCCGTTCTTTCAGCAGATCTTCCGAGTCTTCAATCACAACGCCACTTGCGCCAGCTTCGTGCAGGATATTCGAAACGGATTCAATCGCTTCGTTTGTCGTATGGATGGATAGTTCTGACCATTTCACGTGCAAACAGCTCCTTTAATCGCCTTTGATGGTTCGTTTGATTTTATCGAATAATGAACTTGCCTGTTCTTCCGGAATATCTCCACTGATTTCCGCAAACTCTCTGAGCAATTGACGCTGCTTTTCATTGAGTTTGGTCGGAGTTTTCACTTTAATAATAACATGCTGGTCTCCCGTGCCATAGCCGTGGACATTTTTAACACCTTTTCCTTTCAAACGGAAACGTGCGCCACTCTGGGTTCCTGCAGGGATTTTCAATTTCACTTTTCCGTGGACAGTAGGAACTTCGATATCATCGCCTAGAGCTGCCTGCGGATAAGTTAATGCCAATTCAAGATAGATGTCATCGCCTTCACGCTGGAATTCCTTATGCGGTTTTACGCGGAAAACGACATATAGGTCTCCTGGTGGCCCTCCGTTGTATCCTGGTGCGCCTTGCCCGCTGACGCGCAATTGCTGGCCATCGTCGACTCCGGCTGGAATACTGACTTTGATTTTCTTAACTTTGCGCACTTTGCCTGCGCCTTTGCACGTTTGGCATTTTTCTTCGATAATCTGGCCAGTTCCTTCACAATGATGGCAGGCTCTGCGATTGACCATACGGCCGAATGGCGTGTCCTGAGTCACGTTCAGCTGGCCAGTTCCTTCACAGTATGGACATGTCTTTTTCTTAGTGCCCGGTTTTGCGCCGGAACCGTCACATGTATCGCAATTTTCTTCTTTAGGGATTTCAACTTCCGTCTCTTGCCCGAATACTGCGTCCATGAAATCGATCGGCATGGAATACTGGAGGTCTTCCCCTTTTCTCGGCGCATTCGGATCGCGGCGTCTCGTTCCACCGCCAAAGAATGTGCTGAAAATGTCTTCGAATCCAAAACCTTCTGCTCCGCCGCCGAAGCCCTGATTCGGATCCTGGTGGCCGAACTGGTCGTATTGTGCACGTTTCTGCTCGTCACTCAATACTTCATAAGCATCTTTAACTTCCTGGAACTTCTCGGATGCATTCGCATCCTTATTGATATCCGGATGAAATTCTTTTGACAGTTTACGGTACGCTTTTTTGATTTCTTCCTTGGATGCCGTTTTGGAAACACCAAGCACCTCATAATAATCTCGCTTATTCATATGTCACTCTCCCTCTAACAATCACCTGTTATTGTACACGCTATTAATTGAGCTTGCAAAGACATTGAAAAAGCCAAAGCATGTTGCTTTGCTTTGACTTTTTCCGGTCTTTCTTATTTCTTGTCTGAATCGTCGTTGACTTCTTCAAAATCTGCATCAACGATATCGTCGTTTTCGCCGGCTGCACCTTCTGTGTCGCCTTCAGCTGCCTGTTGAGCTGCTGCAGCCTGTTCATAAGCTTTCATAGACAGGGCCTGCAGGATTTCGTTCAACTTCTCTTTCTTCTCGCGGATATCGTCTGTGCTGTCGCTTTCAAGAGCAGCCTTCAGTTCATCACGCGCTTCTTCAGCTTGTGTTTTCTCTTCTTCAGTTACCACTTCGCCTAAGTCAGCGATTGTTTTATCAGTCTGGAAGACTGCCTGATCCGCTTCATTGCGAAGTTCAACTTCTTCTTTCACTTTCGCATCCGCTTCAGCATTTTCTTCCGCTTCTTTGATCATGCGTTCGATCTCATCATCAGTCAATGAAGTATTGGACTGGATCGTGATCGTCTGTTCTTTCTGCGTTCCAAGGTCTTTTGCTTTAACGCTTACGATACCATTTTTATCAATATCGAATGATACTTCAATTTGCGGTACGCCGCGCGGTGCCGGTGGAATATCAGCCAATTGGAAACGGCCAAGCGTTTTATTGGCTGCTGCCATTGGACGCTCCCCTTGAAGAACATGGATATCAACAGCCGGCTGGTTGTCAGCTGCAGTTGAGAATGTTTGTGATTTCGAAGTTGGGATCGTCGTATTGCGTTCGATCAATTTAGTGAATACGCCGCCCATCGTTTCGATACCCAGTGATAATGGCGTTACATCCAGAAGAACTACATCTTTGACGTCACCAGTCAAGACTCCGCCTTGAACAGCTGCGCCCATAGCAACAACTTCATCAGGGTTTACGCCTTTATGAGGATCTTTTCCTGTTTCTTTCTTAACCGCTTCCTGTACAGCAGGGATACGAGTTGATCCACCTACTAGAATTACGCGGTCAAGTTCTGAAGCTGAAATTCCAGCATCTTTTAATGCCTGACGAGTTGGCCCCATTGTGCGTTCCACCAATGATGAAGTCAGTTCATCAAATTTCGCGCGGCTCATAGTCACTTCAAGGTGAAGCGGTCCAGATTCGCCGGCAGTGATGAACGGTAATGAAATCTGAGTTGAAGATACTCCGGAAAGATCTTTTTTCGCTTTTTCCGCTGCATCTTTCAGGCGTTGTGTTGCCATTTTATCTTTGGAAAGGTCAATTCCGTTATCTTTTTTGAATTCCTGTACCAGATAATCGATGATCAATTTATCGAAATCATCTCCGCCAAGACGGTTATCGCCTGCAGTGGATTTTACTTCGAAAACGCCATCGCCAAGTTCAAGGATGGATACGTCAAACGTACCGCCACCAAGGTCATAGACCAGGATCGTTTCATCTGTTTCCGTTTTATCAAGGCCATATGCAAGTGCTGCAGCAGTTGGCTCGTTAATGATACGCTCTACTTCAAGACCTGCGATACGTCCTGCATCTTTTGTAGCCTGGCGCTCTGCGTCATTGAAATAAGCAGGAACTGTAATTACCGCTTTAGTCACTTTTTCACCAAGATATTCTTCTGCATAGCCTTTAATGTATTGCAGGATCATGGCAGAAACTTCCTGAGGCGTATATTCTTTGCCTTCAGCAGAAACCTTTTCCTGTGTTCCCATCAAACGTTTAATAGACTGGATAGTATTCGGATTCGTGATTGATTGGCGTTTAGCTACTTCTCCGACCTGGCGTTCTCCGTTTTTAAATGCCACAACGGATGGTGTTGTGCGGTTGCCTTCCGGATTCGGAATAATTTTCGGTTCGCCGCCTTCTAAGATTGCTACAGCTGAATTTGTTGTTCCTAAGTCAATACCAATAATTTTACTCATTTAAATTCCTCCAATTAACTATTATTCGTTTACTTTAACCATTGCCGGGCGTAAAACTCGGCCTTTTAGAGTGTAACCTTTTTGCAATTCCTGCAATACAATGCCTGGTTCCGCGTTATCGTCTTTTTCCTGCATGACTGCCTGATGGAAATTTGGATCAAATGGCTCCCCGACAGCTGGAATCTCTTCGAGCCCTTCACGTTTCACCGCTTCCAGCAGTGATTTCCGGACCATATCGACGCCTTTCATAATCGAGGCTGCATCGTCACTTTTCGTTTCAACCGCCATTGCGCGTTCAAAGTTATCCAATACCGGAAGCAGATCCGTCAGCAATGACTGCGAACGGAATTTAGATGCGATTTCCCTGTCTTTCTGGGAACGTCGTTTGAAGTTATCATAATCAGCCAAAAGACGAAGATATTTATTCTGTTCCGCTTCCACTTCATCTTGCAGTCTGGCGATAACATCTTCTTCAGATTCTTCGGTTTCTTCTATTATTTCCTGTTCCTCAGCGCTGTTTTCTGCAGCTGCAGATTCTTCGTTCAGGGTATCGTTATCACCTGTTTGCTCTTCAACCGAAGATTCTTCGATGTCTGCTGCGATAGTTTCCTCTTTGGTCAGAGGCTTTTTTTCGTTAAACAAATGATTTCCCTCCTTTTGTTCATATTGTCCAGACTCCAGCGGCCCAGCTTAACGGGGCCTCTCGCTTTTCCTTACTTAACTCTTGAAAGTCCGATTCAGCTCTTTGGAAAGGTCGCCGCTCAAAGTATCCAGCAAAGACACGATTCGCTTATAATCCATCCTTTTCGGACCGACGATTGCGATTGAACCGGTCTGTTCCTGACCGATATCATAAGATACCGTTATAACCGAGCAGTCCTCCATTGCTGAAAGTGCATTTTCTGAACCGATCCGGATATGGAGACCCTGGTTGCCGACTGGAATGATCATCGGAATGTGTTCCGTTTCTTCCATAACATCCATCAGGCTCCTGATCTTGTGAAGATCGTGAAAATCAGGCTGGTTCAGGATATTCAGCTTGCCGCCGTAGTAGACGTTTTTTTCCCTCGGGAGAATGACTGCCTGACGGAAAGTCTGAAATAACTCTCCGTAGCGTTCCAAATGCTGCTTCATGACCATCATCGTTTCCTGTTCCAGCCGCGAATGCAGATCGTACAGGGAAACGCCCACCAGGCGCTCGTTTAGGATATTGACCATTTTTTCGATTTCAGAAGGATTGAGCCCCTCCGGAATCGGAAAAATTCTGTTCTCGACATGGCCGGAATCCGTCACGATTATCGCCACTGCTGAAATGGCAGACAGCGGCACAATCGACAGATTCTTGACGATATGCCGCTCTATATCCGGTCCGAGCAAGATTGAAGTGTAATTGGTCAATTCCGAAAGGATCATCGCGGACCGTTTGATCACTTCTTCGGTCTCGCTGATTTTATCTTCGAAAATAGAGCGCAATTGAATGATGTCTTCTTTCGGTAGCGGCCGTGGCGTCAGCAGATGGTCGACGTAATAGCGGTAGCCTCTCTCAGAAGGAATCCTGCCGGAAGAGGTATGGGTCTTTTCAAGAAATCCCATACTTTCCAAATCGGCCATCTCGTTCCGGATGGTTGCGGAACTGAATGAGAGACCGGATTTTTTAGATAGTTGGTTTGATCCCACCGGCTGCGCTGATTGAATGTAATCATCCACTGTCACTTTTAAAATGAGCAGTTGCCGTTCTGTTAACATGATCATCACCTCTGTTAGCACTCTTATGTGGCGAGTGCTAAGACTACACTAAAATTACCAAATTCCATTTGCCTTGTCAACGATTGCGCATCTATATAAAACTTAATTTAAATATTTTAATTTTATACAACGCTTCGGCGCTTTGGACAAGCCTCCCGCAATAAGCCGAGAAAACCACTCGTCTTATTACTCCGGCTAGTCCGGAGGCGCGCCGGCGCTAAAAGAATTCTCTAGAGATATGGAGCAAAACAGCGAAGAATTGAACGAAGCCTGCGAGGGCAACTCTTTGCGACGAAGCAGCGAAGCGATTCAGGAGCAAAGGGTTTTGAGCGAGCCTCCGGCAGTCGGCACCGCGACGTCCTGTCGCGCCGACTGCATGACCCACATCCTGTGGGCCCGCAAGCGAGCTGTTTTGCGGAATATCGGTTGCTAGGAAATATCGACTCTTATACTATATCTATTTTAAGCCAGCAAAAATTGTTCAAAAACATTATTGCCGATAAAGCGGCCTTGTTTTGTCAACTTCACTCTGCCGTTTTCAATGACCAGGTTTTGACTTGAGATTTCCTTATTCAAAATGTCGCCGTAGACGGATTCCATTTCGATTCCGAACTTGTCGTTGAAATGTGAGAGCGACACGCCGGCTGTTTTGCGGAGTCCCAGAAACATTTCTTCTTCCATCTGTTCTTTCCGTGGCACTTCGTGGCTGTTCAGTATCGGGCGCTTGCCTTCATCCAGCGGTTCCATATATTTCTTCAATGGTCCGGCGTTTGAATAGCGGATGCCGTGGACGTAGCCATGCGATCCTGCTCCGGCACCGATGTATTCTTCATTGTCCCAATACAGGAGATTATGGCGGGACTCTGCACCTGGACGAGCGAAATTCGAAATTTCGTATTGCAGTATACCCCGTTTTTCCATTTCATCCATCAGTTTTTCATACATATCCGCTTCCAGATCTTCCGTGACCGTATTCAATTTTCCTTTTGTCATCAAATTATAAAACACCGTTTTCGGTTCGATGATCAGCGAATAGGCTGAAAAATGCGGAAGATCAAAAGCAAAAGCCTGTTCGAGCGTATCTTCCCATTGCTTCATCGTCTGGCCTGGCAAACCGTACATCAGGTCAAAACTCAGATCGGTAAACCCGACTTTGCGTGCATCTTCCACAGCTCTTGCGACATCGTTATTGCTGTGCGTCCTGCCAAGCCGCTTCAGCAGATCTTCGTCGAAAGACTGAACGCCCATGCTGAGGCGGTTGACTCCGCCTTTGAACAGCACCTCCATCTTTTCATAAGTCAATTCATCGGGGTTGGCTTCAGAGGTCCATTCCAAATTATCTGCCATCGGAACAAATTCGTGGATATAACCCAACAATTTTTCGAGTTGCTGCGGTTCAAGAGAGGTTGGTGTGCCTCCGCCAAGGAAAATCGTTTCCATCGGCACTTCGAGTGCACCTTGCTGCTTCCATAAAGAAAGTTCTTTCCCCAGGGAATCGATATAGGCATCCACCGGCTGGTCCTTGAAAAAGACTTTATTGAAGTCACAATAAAAACAGATCTGGTGACAAAATGGAATATGGATATATAAACCCTTAACCATTGATATTCCTCTTTTCTAATAGGAAAAGGAGGCTGAAACACCGCCTCCTCCTTTTGCTTATTTTGATTGGTCGTCCATTTTCAATATGGCCATGAACGCTTCCTGCGGCACTTCAACATTACCAACTTGCTTCATGCGTTTCTTACCTTCTTTTTGCTTATCAAGCAATTTCCGTTTCCGGGAAATGTCGCCGCCATAGCATTTCGCGAGGACATTCTTGCGCATTGCGCTGATTGTCTGGCGGGCAACGATTTTTTGTCCAATTGCAGCCTGGATCGGTACTTCGAATTGCTGTCTCGGAATCAGAGATTTTAATTTGTCGACGATAACCTTACCGCGTTCGTAAGCAAAATCGCGGTGAACAATAAAGCTCAGCGCATCCACTTGCTCCGCGTTCAACAAAATATCCATCTTCACAAGTTTCGATTCCTTATAGCCGATCAATTCATAATCAAATGAAGCATATCCTTTTGTCCCTGATTTCAACTGGTCGAAGAAATCGTAGACGATTTCCGCCAGTGGCAGTTCATAAATGATGCTGACACGCGAATTATCCAAATAATCCATTGTCAGGAAATTACCGCGTTTTTTCTGGCAGATTTCCATTACTGCCCCGACGTAATCATTCGGCACCATAATTGTCGCTTTGACATATGGTTCTTCCACATAACTGATCTTTTGTGCATCCGGCATCATCGCCGGGTTATCGATTTTCAGCACTTCATCATCTGTCATATGGACATTGTAGATAACACTTGGTGCAGTTGTGATCAAATCGATATTAAATTCACGCTCTATGCGCTCCTGGACAATTTCCATGTGCAATAATCCGAGGAATCCGCAGCGATAGCCAAAACCGAGCGCCTGGGACGATTCCGGTTCAAATTGAAGGGCTGCGTCATTCAATTCCAGTTTTTCAAGTGCATCCCGAAGGTCATTGTATTTCGAGGTATCAATCGGATAAAGTCCGCAATACACCATCGGGTTCATGCGGCGGTATCCTGGCAATGCTTCAGCTGCAGGGTTTCTGGCCAGCGTAATCGTGTCGCCGACCGGTGCATCGCCGACATTCTTAATGGCGGCTGTCAGGAATCCAACATCACCGACAGTCAATTCTTCACGAAGCGTTGCTCTTGGTGTGAAAACACCCGCCTCAATTACTTCAAACTCTTTATCGCTGGACATCATTTTGATCTTGTCGCCAGGCTTGACTGTGCCTTCGACGATTCTGACATAAGAAACGATTCCGCGGTACGGATCATAAAGAGAGTCGAAAATCATCGCTTTTAATGGTGCGCCGGGATCTCCGGTAGGGGCTGGAACTTTTGCAACAATCTGTTCCAGAATCTCTTCGATGCCGATTCCCGCTTTCGCAGAAGCAAGCACAGCTTCAGAAGCATCAAGTCCGATAACTTCTTCCACTTCCTGGCGAACCCGTTCAGGATCAGCTGCAGGCAAATCGATTTTATTGATGACCGGCAGGATCTCGAGGTCGTTGTCGAGAGCCAGATAAACATTCGCCAAAGTTTGCGCTTCAATGCCTTGTGCAGCATCGACAACCAGCACTGCGCCTTCACAGGCAGCAAGGCTGCGTGAAACTTCATAAGTGAAATCGACATGGCCTGGCGTATCGATTAAATGCATGATATAAGTTTCGCCGTCTTTCGCTGTGTAATTCAATTGGACAGCGTTCAATTTAATAGTAATGCCGCGTTCGCGTTCCAAATCCATGGAGTCCAGCAGCTGCTCTTTCATTTCCCTTGCGGTCAGGGCGTTTGTTCGTTCCAGTATGCGGTCGGCAAGCGTCGATTTCCCATGATCGATATGTGCGATGATGGAAAAGTTACGTATTTTGCTTTGACGCGCTAATCTCTGTTCTTGGTTCATGGTCCACACTCCTATACAAACTACTATGAATTATAGCAGTACCCCAGCCATTGAGCAATGAATGCACTAGAATTCATTTCACTGTAAAGGCAAACTTCTTTGCACGTATCTATTGCATTCCTTCTCCCTGTTTGATAAAATAACTCATGTTGTATAGAGACATTAAAGAGTTGAGGTGTTCCCATCTCTTTTCCTATTTGTCTAGGAGGTGAAAGATATGCCAAACATTAAATCTGCGATCAAACGTGTGAGAACGAATGAGTCTAAAAACGCTCAAAACACGAAAGCTAAATCAGCAATGCGTTCATCTTTGAAAAAAGCTGAGCAGGCTTTGACTAACAAAGACGAAAACGCCAGCGCTTCGGTTAAAGTTGCGATTAAACAAGTGGAAAAAGCGGCTTCAAAAGGCTTAATCCACAAAAATACTGCAGCCCGCCAAAAATCTCGCTTGATGAAACAAGCGTAAACATGTGAAAAGCCGGTTCCTTTCTTCAAAGGAGCCGGCTTTTTTTCGTTGTTGAAAATTAAAATATTTATAACCGATATTCCGTAAAATAGCTTCGCTTGCCTGGGGGCTCGCGCTGAGCTGACTCGGTCTCGTTTCACTTCGCCCAAGTGGATCTCAGCACTTCGCTTGGTCCCCTGGGCGTCTGCGCTATTTTACTCCATATCTCTAGAGATTTCTCTCCGTAAAGGCGCGCCTCAGGAGCATAATCTTTGCCCTCGTCCATAGCATCAAAACGGTATAATTATCGTATTCATTAATTCAACCTTTATAACTTCTTAACCTATATTCCGCAAAACTTCCAAAAACACGTCAGGCCTTCTTCACGGCTCTTTTCATCAGAAAGAATTCCAGGACGCGTTCCCGGTTTCCGCTGACTGTTTTGAGTTGGAGGTCGATATCGGCCAGGTCGCCAAGCACTTCGAGCAGTCGCTGCTCCGAAAAGGGCTGGCGCTTTTCGACCAAAAGTTTCACGCGATACGGATGGGCTTTTAATTGTTTGGAAATTTGTTGCGCATGATAGCCTTTTTTCTGCAGGTAATAAACATGCACCATGAAGCGGATCTGCGAAGCAAGCAGCGCAGCGAGTGCGACAGGTTCCTCTTTTTGCCGGAGCAGGTCGTAATAGACGCTGAGTGCGGTGCTGACATTGCCGTCGAGATAAGCCTGCAGCATTTTAAAAGCGTCCTGTTCGAGTGTACGGGCGGTCATCCTTTCAACCAGCTCTTCGGTAATTTCCCCTTCTGCTCCGAGGAAAAGGGACATCTTTTCAATTTCTGAGGACAATAAGGTCAGATTGGTTCCCGCCATCTCGACTAATTTCCGGACAGCATTCCGGTTGATCCCCTTGCCGAAAGATTTTGCTTCCTGTGCAAGCCACGATTCCAGATCGTTTGCCTGAAGTGCTTTGGCTTCGATCGTAACGGCATGCTGCTTGATTGATTTGACGATTTTTTTTCGTTCATCCAATTTTTCATAAGGTGCCACGAAAATGGTGACTGAACTTGATGGCGGATTTTCCAGCCAGGACTCCAGTGTTTTCAAATCGTGGTTGATCTTTTCTTTGCCGCGTTCAGCCGCTTTCAGAAATGAAGCATTTTTTGCGATAATCAATTTCCGGTCGCTGAAAAACGGAAATGTATCCGCCTCGTCGATGACATGATCAACCGGGACCTCATCGAGATCGAAGAATGACAATTCGAGTTCTCCCGCCTGAGTCATGGAGGATTTCAATAGATCCAATGTTTTTTCGATGAAATAACTTTCGGTGCCTATAATGACATATACAGGGTCGATGTGACCGCTGCGTATGGATTTCCAGATTGAAGTGATCACGTTACCGCCTCCTGTCTCTACTATAGCGGATTTTGGACATTTTGTGGGATTTGTCTTTTCTGTGACGCCACTTAATTTCAGCCGCATAAATGAAGTTCAATGTAGATTTTTCTATTGCACTAGCTTATAATTAGAGTGAATTAGGAGGGATAGCCATGAATGAATTTGAAAATAATGTACAATCGAAGCGGAACGACGCCATCGATGCCGGTATGGGATTTGTGGTATCATTCGTGTTCTTCGCAACTATCTTTATTATCGCCGCAGTTGTACAATACGTAGCACTTTAATTCAATGAGGTTTCGGCTGTCAAGCCGAAACCTTTTTTTATTTGGATGTGTTTACAGTGTAAATGCCGTCCTGAAAAATGATTTCGATCGTCCCCTGTTCTGCTGTACTGAGTGTGGGCAAAGCCAGCGTCTCAAATCTTTTTACGACTTCTTGTGCCGGATGGCCATATCGATTGTCTTTGCCGGCAGAAAAAATCGACAATTCGGGTCGGAGTTTCGTCAGAAAAGCATCTCCGCTCGAGGTCTTGCTTCCATGATGGCCCACTTTCAACAAGGTAATATCCGCAAGCTGCTCTCCATATAACCCCAATATTTCATTTTCCCCATCCGTCTCCAAATCTCCGGTAAACAGCAATTTAAATCCGTCATACTCCATGAGCAGAACGAGAGAATCATTATTTCCTTCATAATTCCCGTCATCCGGACTTAGATAGGTAAAACTGATTTCTTCGCTCTGCCATTGGCTGCCTTGTCCCGGCAACCTGATTACCGTGTCATCCAAGTCCGCTTCCAGTTCTTTCATGATCTCCGAATTTTGGGATCCAGGAGACAGATGCAGTTCTGTTACATCGAACAGCTGGAGAATTTCATCTGCTCCTTCTGCGTGGTCGGCGTCGGGATGGCTCAGAATCATTTTATCGATCCTGGTAATGCCGTTGCCATGTAAATAAGGGGCCACAATCTGGCGCCCGATTTCAAACGGCCTGTCTCGGTCACTGAATCCTTCCCTGCCGAACCGCAGCACTCCTCCCGTGTCGATGAGGTACACGCCTTTCCGGTAAGGCAATTGGATTAATGCGCTGTCCCCCTGCCCCACATCAATGATTGTCACCTTTAACGAGCCGTCAAAATAAGGAAGCGCGGCGAAGACAATGGCCGGCACAACTCCGATGGCAATTTTCCACCAGCGAAAGCCCTTCTCCACCAAACTGTAAAACAGGATTATTCCTGCAATCATCAAACCTAAAAAAACTCCATCCGGTTTTCCAGGAATCCACATCTGATGTGGCCATTCTGCCAGCCAGATGGTCCAGTGCTCCACAAAAGTCCGAAACGGCTCATAAAAGAAGAAGACGAAATCTGCAGCCGGTTGGAACAATAAAGTCAGGGCCAGCAATAAAAGATTCATCGGCAGGATCAACAGCGTATAAAGAGGCACAAAAAGGCTGTTTACTGCAAAAGATGATATCGACAAGCCGAAAAAATGAAACAGCAGGATCGGGTATAAAGTAAACTGAGATATGAAAGTGATCAGCAAGCCCTTTCGAACGGGCGATTTTGCGGTCTCAAGCAACTTTAATGAATAGATGATGCCGAAGCTCGCGCCATATGACAACTGAAAACCGATTTTATAGATGATATAGGGATTTATTGTGATAAAGAAAATAAAACTCAGCAGCAGAATAGTTGCAATCGGAATCCGGACCCGAAAGAGCTTCAGCACCAGAACCGCCGCCGTCATGCTGACCGCCCGCCAAACAGAAGGTGCACCCCCTGCCATAAATGCATATAAAGGCAAAATCATCAATAGCAGAATCATTGCCGTTTCTTTTCGGATGCCGCATCGCAGCATCAATAAATACAGGAGACCGCTGATAATTCCAACGTGGAGTCCGGAGATTGCAAAAAGATGCGAAATGCCGAGCGTTTGCTGAATCCGCTGCTGTTCAGTGGAGATGCTTTTCCGTTCACCGATCAATAGCGCTTCGGCTTCTGCTGTTAAAGCGGGCGGAAAACTTGTCCGGATATGCTGTTTCAGATTTTCTCTTCTATTGGATAATGCTGCAGCAAATCCTTCGGTCATATTTTGAAATTCCATCATTTGAAGTGACAAAACTGACGACGCTCCATTATCTTTGAGATAGTTTTTCATATCGAAGGAGTAGTCGTGCGCCGCTTCAGCCGGTTCT
Organism: Metaplanococcus flavidus; assembly: GCF_042675885.1. Classification (NCBI taxonomy): domain Bacteria; kingdom Bacillati; phylum Bacillota; class Bacilli; order Caryophanales; family Caryophanaceae; genus Metaplanococcus; species Metaplanococcus flavidus. Next base: position 217,499 of record NZ_JBHTKI010000007.1, read on the forward strand.
TCAAAAATTCCCGATACCCTCCACACGGAATTTCGGACGAATCCTTCTTTTTCCTCTTTTTCTTGCGGTGTTGCAAAACGATAATTGGCATAAACCAATCCGCCGTCTTCGAGTCTCAGAAAACCTCTCACTGAGTCGCCATCAATTTTAAAGCCTTCCTGAAATTCAGCCTGGCCATCGTATTGACCCGAGTATTCCGGTAGTGCTGCATGGCGGATGTCCTGGACAATGAATATCCCAGCCGCAACCAGCAGAATCGACATAAACATACCGGACTTTTCCCTCTTCCAAAGCATCCATAGAAAAAGCAGCGCAATGAACACGAGATTCCCAGGTGCATCATGCGCTGCTATTGTACAGATTGCCACTGCTGCGGCAAGATAAATCGCCGTATTGCGGCTTAAACTTTTATTTCTTCTCCGAATAATTCCTTCACCCGCTCATTATAATGAGCCAACTCTTCATCGCTCCCGCCTTTTTCACGCAGCTTCTCCAGCAATTCCATATAAAGAGCAGCTTTTTCGACGCCCAAAAAGTCAATCTGGCGTTCATCAAAAATAACTTGTACCACTTCAACACCCGCCTGTTCCAACAGCTCGATTGCATATTCATGATTTTTATAATCGGCTGCATAATACAAACGGGAAATTCCAGCCTGTATGATTGATTTTGTGCATTGCAGACACGGGAAATGGCTGACGTACATATCGGCGCCGTTTACACTGACACCGTATTTCGAACATTGCAGCAATGCGTTCATTTCCGCATGGATGGTCCGCACACAATGGCCGTCGACCACATAACAGCCTTTATCGATGCAATGATCGCCACCGGAAATCGAACCATTATAGCCTCCTGCAATAATTCTCCGGTCGCGTACGATGGTCGCTCCCACTGCCAAACGCGTACAAGTGCTTCTGAGCGCCAGTAAATGGCTTTGTGCCATGAAAAATTGGTCCCAAGTTATTCGCTTCATTTAATTGCCCCCCGCTTTTACTGTCAATTTCAGTTTATCAGAGGTGGAAAAGACGTCAACAATCAGTTGACTGAAATCGCATCTTTCAAATTTTCGAAGGTCTTATCACCTATGCCGGTGACATCCTTCAATGCTTCAATTGAAGCAAATGGCCCGTGTTCTTCCCGGTGTGCAATTATGGCTGCTGCTTTCGATGGTCCGATGCCGTTGAGCGTTGTCAGGCCCGCTTCATCCGCGGTATTGATGTTCACAGTGCCGCCTGAACCGGCTGCTTCCGTGCCTCCTGGCGACTGCGTTATCACCGGAGTGGTAACCGCCGTTTCCCCCATTTTCGGGACATAGACACTCATTTCATCCGTTAATTTCATGGCCATATTGAGCGACAGGTCATCTGCTTCCGGCAGCAGTCCGCCTGCCAGGTCAATTGCGTCATGCAGCCTTGAATCCGCAGGCATTTCAAATACACCCGGTGCATTCACCTGGCCTTTTATTTCTATGAGAATATTTCCGGGTTCTGTTTCCGGTTCGTTGATAATGGTTGGGGTTTCACTCGGCTGAGGGGGTTCAGCTTCTATCAGATCAGATGGTGCCGTTACGATTTCATCGGACTCACCATGGGGAAATAAAAAATAAAGCGCCAGCAAGGAGATGACTGCAGCGGGGATCAACAGTCTGCTGTATTTACTGAAAATCTGTTGCATTGTCAGTGTGCATCCCTCTTTCCGGCGGGAAGCAATAAAATGAAGCTGTCTGAATTATACATTTATTGTAATCGGTTGTCTATCTATATAAGTTGAACTAATCATTTTTAATAGCCGATATTCCGCAAAACAGCTGCGCTTGCCTGGGGGCTTGCGCTGAGCTAACTAGGTCTCGTTTCACTTCGCCCGAGTGGATCTCAGCACTTCGCTTGGCCCCCTGGGCGTCTTCGCTGTTTTGCTCCATATCTGTAGTGAGTTTTCTCAGCAAAGGTGCGGCTCCGGACTGGCCGGAGCAATAAGACGAGTGCTCTTCTCGGCTTATTGTGGGAGGCAAGGTGCGCCATGAACTTGCGGCGCCAACTTTGCGACGAGCAGTGCGCAGGAGCATAATCTTTGCACTGTCCAAAGCGCCGAAGCGATGTATCAAGACTTTTTTGTTAAACTTAAAAAAATATAGATCTTTTAAATCAAAAAACCACCATAAATGTAACGGGTTCCGTTTTGAAGTACAAAACACAAAATAACAACTAAAAACGATATACAATTCGCACAGCAATTAGAACCAAACTCGCACCCCATTTCGTGAGAAATTCTGGTAATTCAGAGTTTCCGCGTCGGGATGTTTTTTTATTAAAAAGGTTTAATTCAAAACTTAGTTATAATTAAAGTAGTAATATAAATTAAGTAACGTGTTGCTGTATGTAAGACATAAGAAATGGGGGTTGATTAACATTAAAAAGAAATATGGTTATTTATTAGCACTAATTATTATCGGTTTGCTTGTTTTTAGTTTCTTGAGATGGAACGATTATCGAGAGAAAGATTTAGTTGAAGTATTAGATGCAGAGGAAATAGTAGAATTTCGTTTCGCCGACGGAACCGAGGAATACGTAGACCTTGAATTTAATGGCATTGTCACAGACCAAGAATCGCTTCAAGAACTCACAAACTTTTTCAGCGAATATAGAGTGAAAAAAGAAGGCGAGAGAAATTTCGAAACGAAATATCCCGATGAGCAATTTAATTTCCTCACTTCCTATGAAGATGATCGAATTACTACTTCTTACCCCAATTCGCGGATCGGCGGTGCTATTTTTATTTCAAATCAAATGTGTCTTAGAAATCTTAGGGGATTATAGCCTAAAAAAGGAATTATAAGTATAATAGTATAAAGGGGGCACAAAAAAATGAAAAAGTTAAGTGTATTAATCTTACTATTGGTTATGGTGTTGATGGGTTGCAGTAGCGATGAAACACAGAATTATTCATTGACTTCTACGAGCGACAATTGGGATGGAGAAATTCAAATTGAAGAAGGGCCTATTAATTCCGAAAATGAAGATGTCGCAATTATAATGGCAGAGTATACAGGTGATAATTCTGAAGCGTTGGCTGACGAAACGATTCTTATGACTATTTTTATACCTGATGGAAGTGTCGTAAAAGATTACAAAGGTCTTCCCGAAGATAACATTTTAGAATTTGATTATTCTCAATCTAATTGAATCAATTTCATAAATCGCCCTTTTAAAAAGTGCAGACGATTTTTCGGATCATTTTTTCCGTTTTTTAAATTTAGGCAGCTGCTAAAGCGGCGTGCTTGGCGG